>NZ_JBEPSI010000008.1:0-262192 GCF_040548745.1 Arthrobacter sp. 2762 | reverse complement strand
TTTTTTTTTTTTTTTTTTTTTTTTTTTTTTTTTTTTTTTTTTTTTTTTTTTTTTTGGGGGGGGGGGGGGGGGGGGGGGGGGGCGCGCCCCCCCCCCCCCGCTTCTCCTTCTGGACTATGCCCGATTAGTTTTCGAAGCCCGGTTAGTGCTCGACGCCGACGATCGAGAGGTCGATGCCGCCGAAGAAGTAGCCCACCTGGGCGTTACGGACGTTTGATCCCACCACGCTGTTGGTGTGGCTGCGGATGAGCGGGACGATGGGATACGTCTTCAGGGCAGTGCCGAACGCCTCGGACCACTTCTTGCCAAGCTCTTCAGAGGTGCCGTCCGTGTTGCGCAGATCAAACATCGTCTTGGAAACTACGGGATCGAAGTAGCGGGAGGTGTTGGAGAAGCCGTAGCTGGTACCTTCGTTGTTCGGTCCCAGCAAGGGGTCCGCTGAAGTACGGACGGAGGCCGGATCAGCGCCGCCGCACCAACCCGAGCGGCCCATGTCCGGAAGCTGTTCGCTGGCCAGGACCGAGTAGTAGTTCGGCGCCGGGATGGCCACCAGCTCAACATCGATGCCCAGGGCTTTCAGGTTTTGCTGGACTACGGTGCCGGTGTTCTTGAAGGCGTCGCGGTTGTTGGCGTAGCCGTACGTGAGGTTCTTGGGGTAGTCCTTGCCTTCGAGGAGCTTCTTGGCTTCCTCCAGCTTGGGCTTGCCCGCAGGATCCAGATCCAGCTCCGTCTCGACGTAACCACGCATCTTGGAGTTGAGCGGGCTCTGCGTGATCTCGCCAAAGCGTCGTCCGCCGTACTGCACCAGGATGGATTGGCGGTCCAAGGCCAGGGCGATTGCCTTGCGGACGTCCGGGTCCTTGATCTTTTCCGTGTTCAGGCTGAGGACATCGTTGCAGCCGAGGAGGCCGGACGCGACGCGATCCTTGACCTTGGCATCGGCCAGTTTGGCGGAATCCGAGGTTTGGAGAGCCCCGTTGGAATCGAGCGTGATGGCATTAGGATCCGAGTCAGCCAACAACTGCTGGCTGATGGTTGCCTGCGAGGTGGAGAGGGAGAAGCTGAACGTGTCCGGGAGCGCAGTGCGGTTGGAGTCCGTGGCGGGATCCCAGTGCGGGTTGCGGACGAGCTTAAGCGACTTGCCCCGGTTGTACGACTCCACCATGTAAGGTCCCGAAGACACAGGATGGTTGGTGTAATCCAGCTTGGTGTCCTTTGCCTTGGGTACCGGCGCCGTGTTGGAGCGGGACGCCAGCGCAGGGAACTCAGCGAACGGCTTCTTCAGATGGAAGACGATGGTTCGATCATCCGGCGTTTCAACCGCCTGAAGCGACGCGGAAGGATCCTTGTAGGGCCCCTTGTACCCGCCGGCGTCGAGCGCTGAATTCAACTCTTGCGGGGCCTGGGTGAAGACATCCTGCGCGAAGGTGCGTTCCACGCCGTACTTAATATCGGCGGAGGTGATGGGTGTGCCGTCCTCGAACTTCACGCCTTCTTTGAGCGTGAACGTCCAGCTGAGGCCGTCGTCGGAAACTTTGCCGGTGTCCGTAGCGAGGTCAGGGACCACTGTTGGTGGTTGGCCTGCGGTTTCCTTGGCCATGGTCAGGGTCCGGTAGTACAGCTGGCCCACATTGGCGGTCTGGACGTAGTTGCTGTTGCCGGGATCCAGGGTCTGGAAGTCCGAGGACATCAGGACGTTGAGGTTGCCGCCCTTGGTGTTGAAGCCGGTCTTGACCACGTTGGGTGCCAGCTCCGTGACCGATTCTGCGGACTTGGTGTTGGCGGGCTGGTTCTGGCCGGCGGCGCAGCCTGTGGCGGCCATGGCAATCAGCACGGAAAGCGCCAGTGCTCTCGTGGGGGTTTTCATGATGCTCCTCTTGAAGGGGTTGGGTGGAGGGAGATGTTGGAAGTTAGTGGCGGGAAGCCTTGGGGTCCAGCGCGTCCCGGACGGCGTCGCCCAGGAGGTTGAACGCCAGGACGGTGACGATGAGCATGACGCCCGGAACAGCCAGGAACCACGGATCGCTGAGGTACCAGTTGCCGGATTGCGCAGCGTTCAGCATTTGGCCCCACGACGGTGTGGGGTCCTTGACGCCGACGCCGAGGAAGGAAAGGGCTGCTTCTGCAGAGATGTTGGTGGGGATCAACATGGTGGCGTACACCAGGACCACTCCCATGACGTTGGGGATGATCTGGCGGAACAAAACACTCATATGAGAGGCACCAAAGGAACGGGCCGCTTCCACAAACTCGCGTTCCCGGAGGCTCAAGACCTGGCCGCGGACAATCCTGGCCAGGTAAGCCCAGCCGAAGAATCCAAGGATGATCACCAGTGAGGCCATGGGCAGGAAGCTGCCTTCACCCAGCGGTGTGTCGCGGAGCCGGGATTGCAGGATGGGCGTCAGGGAGAGCACTAAAAGCAGGTGGGGGAATGCGAGGAACAGGTCCATGATGCGGCTGATGACGGCGTCGGTCTTGCCACCGAAGTAGCCGGCGGCCGCACCCAATACTGTTCCCAGAACTACGGAAACGGCAGTGGACAGCAGGGCGATGGTGAGGGATACCTGGCCACCGTAGGCAAGCCGGGCGAAAAGGTCCCGCCCCAAGCCGGGCTCCACGCCCAACCAGTGCTCGGCCGACGGATACATGTAGCCGGGGAGCGGCAGGCCAGGCGTCTGGAAGTCGTCCAGTACCTCGGGGCTGGTGTTGGACGTGAAGGGGTCGTTGCCGGACATCGCACTGAGCACGGGGGCAAGGATGGCGAACAGCATGATGGCCACCACGACGCACAGGCTCAGGAGTGCGATCTTGCTCCGCCGGATCCTCATCCACGCTGTGGCGAGCAGCGAACGTGCCTCGGCGGGTGCGGCTGCTTTACGCTCAGGCGACGTTGCCGGAGTGGGCGGCGGACTGCCGGTATTCGGTTCGATGGACTGTAGCTGGGTCAACGGTTGCTCGTTTCATGATCCAGGGAGCTGACTCCGCGATTCTTGTATACCAAACTAGATTAGATCAGGATCGATGCGATGTAAATCACAAATAATGTACTGTTTGGAATACCAGATAGCTATTTTGTTCGAGCAAAGGAGTGCACGTGCCCACAAAGGCAACTGCCCGCTACATCCTGGGGCACAACAAGGGGCAGCACGTGCTGCTGGAGGACGCCTGCGTGGTCTACAGCGGCGACACCATTGAGTACGTCGGCCATGACTACACCGGGCCGGTGACGGAAGAGATTCATCTGGGTGACGCACTCCTGATGCCAGGGCTGATCGATCTCGATGCCCTCACGGACATTGACCACCTCATCCTGGACAGCTGGGCCGGGCCGGAGCAGGCAAAGGGGCACCAATGGTCCGAGGACTACTTCCGCAACCGCCGCACCGACGTCTTTTCCGCTGAGGAACGCCAACAGATCCGCGAGTACGCCCTTATCCAGCTGATCCTGCACGGCATCACTACGTACATGCCCATTGCTTCGGAGGTCCATTCCGAGTGGGCGGAGTCCTTTGAGGAACTCGTGGGCATGGCGGAGACCAGCCGGCGGCTGGGCTTGCGCGGATACCTCGGGCCTGCATACCGCTCGGCCGTGAATGTCGTGTTGGAGAACGGCGAACGCTCGGTCATGTTCGACGTCGACCGTGGCCGTGAGGGGCTGGCGGACGCGTTGCGCTTCATTGACCACGCAACGGAGCTGAACGACCCGCTGATTAACAGTGTCCTGCTCCCGTGCCGCATTGAGACCCTGGACATCGAACTGCTCAAAGCAACGGCGGCGGCTTCGGAAGAGCGCGACGTCCTGGTTCGCCTGCACTCCCTGCAGGGCCTGGTGGAACGGGAACTTATTCTGGACTGGCATGGTGTCACGCCCCTGGAGCTCCTGGACCAAGTGGGCATGCTCAACGAACGCCTGCTGATCCCGCATGCCACCTACACGGACCGCAACCCCGCCGTGTTCGGAGAGGATCGGGGCGACCTGGCCCGGCTGGCAGCCAGTGGTGCCAGCATCATCCACTGCCCGCTGACATCCATGCGCTACGGCAGCACCTTGGATTCCTTCAATGCCTACAAAGCGGCGGGCATCAACATCTCCCTGGGCACCGACTCTTTCCCGCCGGACCTGATCCGGGGGATCGATGCAGGCGTGCAGCTGGGCAAGATCCTGGCAGGCAGCAATGACGCCGGCGACCTCGCCGGATACTTCGACGCCGCCACACTCGGAGGTGCCCGGGCATTGCGACGAACCGATCTTGGCCGGTTGGAGCCCGGGGCCCAGGCAGACATGGTGGCCTTCTTCTTGGGAGACATCCGCGATGGCGTTCACGAGGACCCACTAAGGACACTCACGCTCAACGGAACAGCCCGGCAAGCAGTACTTTCAGTGGTGGCCGGCCGGACCATCATGGCCGACGGTCTCATAGAGGGAGTGGATCTGGACTACTGGCGCGGAAAGGCCCAGGAACTCTTCGCCAGGATGCGTGAGGCCTACACACTCAGGGATGCCCTGAACCGCCCCTCCGACGAGCTGTTTCCACCCGTGTATGCTCGGGTTGAACGCTGACCGGCGCCGGCCGGCGAAGGGAGCGGACGCTGGCATGAAGGGAAGTTTGACAGTGGCTGAGGCGATGCCGGAAACCGGAAATGGCCGCGATGACGAGGCCCGCGCGGAGCACGTCTACCAACTGGTGTTGGAGGGAATCGTCACAGGCACCTTCGCACAGGGTGGGCGTTTGCGCGAACGGGAACTGTCCGAGATGTACGGCGTCTCCAGGATCCCGGTCCGCGAAGCCATTCAACGCCTGGAGAAGGACGGCTTCGTGGCCACCTTCCCGCGCCGCGGCGCCGTGGTCCGGCAACTCACGCTCACCGACGTCAACGAGCTCTTCGACGTTCGCCTTTGCCTGGAAACGTTCGCCGCCAGGATGGCTGCCACCCGCGTTGCCGAAGGCCATTCCGCAGGTCGGCTCGAGGAACTGATGGAAGCCTCCAATGCCGCCATCGACGAGGACCGCGCAGAAGATGTAGCACTGATCAGTGCCGAACTCCACGCCGAGATCGTGCGTCTCTCCGGCAACAGGTTGCTCATCGAGTCCGTGAAGCCGCTCTTCGGCCGCATGCGCTGGATCTTCGGATTGGCACACAACCGCAGCAACGAACTCCAGCGGGACGAACACAAAGAGCTGTGCAACGCCATCCTGAAAGGCAGGCCGGACCTGGCCTACTCACTGGCATACACGCACATTGAGCTCGGCCGGGAACCAGTGCTGGCAGGCCTCGCAGAGACCCTGGAACCCTGAATCAGTCGTCCGCGTCCGGGTACTCGTCCACTTCGTCGTACCGGCCTGACTCCTCCACCTCAACTTCAAGGATCTTGAGCAGCTCGGTGTCAGGGTTCAACATGATGGCAGCCTCGTCCCTGCGGTGCTGCAGCACAGTGTCCAGGTAGGACTGCACAGTCTCAGCCAGCGGGATGTAGCGATCCTGCTTCTGGCTCATGTACCAGCGGTGCTCCAGGACCTCGTGCACTACCTCGGCCGGTTCCAACTTGCCGGCAAGGTGCCGGGGAATAGACCGCACGATCGGTTCGAAGATCTGGCTGACCCATGCGTGGGCGCTGATTTCCTCGTCCAGGTCAGGGTTGTTGTCCGCCCTGAACTGGTCCATATCGTTCAAAAGCCTGCGGGCCTGGTTCTCCTGGGCGTCCAAACCGGTAAGGCGCAGCAAGCGCCTCTGGTGATGGCCGGCGTCGACGACTTTTGGCTGCAGCTGGATGGTGGAACCATCCGCCGTGGTCTTGATGGCATATTCCTCGACGTCGAAGCCGAGCTCGTTGAGCCTGCGAATGCGGGCGCCCACGCGCCAGCGCTCGCCGAGTTCGAAGGATTCCTTCTCCGTCAGCTCAGCCCATAGCCTGCGGTAACTGTCCATGATGAGCTCACTGGTAGCCACGGGATCCACCTTTTCCTCGATGAGCCCGCCATCCAGGAGGTCCATGAGCTCACCAGCGATGTTGACGCGGGCAATTTCCAGGTCATACTCGCGCTGGCCCATGGACAGATCCGGGTAGAGCTCGCCGGTCTCGGCATCCACAAGGTACGCCGCGAACGCGCCGGCGTCGCGACGGAACAGCGTGTTGGAAAGCGAGACGTCGCCCCAATAGAAGCCAATGAGGTGCAAGCGGACAAGGAGCAACGCCTGGGCGTCGATGAGGCGCGTCAACGTGTCCTTGCGCAGCATCTGCGAGAAAAGTGCCCGGTAGGGCATGGAGAACTTCAAATGCCGGGTGACCAACACCGGGTTGAGGGGTTTGCCGTCGACCGTGGTCCGGCCGGTGATGACGGCCACCGGCTCAACACACGGAACATCCAGCCGTGCCAGCTTGCGGAGCATGTGGTACTCGTGGCGGGCAACGTGCTCGGACGTTTCCTTGATGGCAATGACCGATCCACCAAGGTGGGCGAAACGCACGATGTGGCGGGAGATACCGCGGGGGAGGGCGGCGAGGTTCTCGGCTGGCCAGTCCTCAAGCGCAATGTGCCACGGCAGGTCCAACAGCTCCGGATCCGCTGCGGCGGCAGTGATGTTAAGGGAACCGATAACGCTGGCCGGTGGTGCTGTGTCCTGCGCGCTGGCCGCTTCAGTCCTGGGGAGCTTGCCGATCTGCCCGTAGTCGGTCGGTTCGTCGTGCCACTGGGCTCCGTTTTGCTCGCTCATGCCTCAATTGTTCCGTACTCGCCGGTGTTCGCGTTCATTGCTGCGGGAAAGGGAAATTCGGGCATCGCGGACCACTGGACGTCCGGTGCTGCCTGGAACGTGACGCCCTGCCTTGTGAGGCGCTCACCCAAGGCGCCAAGCCGACGTCGGAAGTCACCAAGGTCCCTTGCGTCCTGCGGCGACCACGCCACTTCCGCCAATGAAATCGCCCTCGGGTACATGAGCCAATAGGCCTGCTGGTTGTTGCGGACGGTCTCCGTCCAGAGCGGGCCTTCGACGCCAAGGATCCCGTCATCTTGCAGGCCCCCTTGGGCGGGATTCCAGTCGTAGTACTCGGACCACGTGAACGGCCCGCCGTCCACCCACTCAAGACCGATGGGACTGGTTGCTTCATACTTCTGGTCCAGGTAGGTGTTTGCCGCAGGGGACATGATGACCTTGGAGCCGCTGCTTTCGGCCTGCCGAACAACCGGGGCGAAATCGCCGTGCCAATACTGCACCACAGCCCCTTCCGGGAGTTCGACGTCGGCGTATTCGTTCCAGCCCACCACCGTCTTGCCTGTTTCGGCGCCGATCCTTGCGAATTCCTGCACCATGGTCACATAGTTGTCGTGTCCGGTCACCAGGGCCTCGTCGCCACCGATGTGGAGGTACGGGCCGGCCGTGATGGCGGCAAGCTGACCCAGGACCTCGCGCACGAACTCGTAGGTTGTGGCGAGCGAGACGTCCAGGGTGGACCAGCCAACCTCCGAGGTGGTGCTCATGGGTTTGGCCTGGCCATCCGGGTTGAGCTGGGGGATGGCGGCGAGGGCGGCATTGACGTGTCCGGGGAGGTCGATCTCCGGGACCACCAGGACGTTTTTCGTGGCGGCGTAGGCCACTATTTCCTTGAAATCCTGCTGGGTGTAGAAGCCACCGCGGCCGAGCGCCGGCAGGGCACCGGGGACCTCAACGGCACCCTGCCCGCCGATCGCTGTCAGATTGCTGTACGCCAATCCGGACGGGTTGTCCTCAGGCTCGTGGATTTCGATGCGCCAGCCTTGGTCATCCGTGAGATGAAGATGTAGCGCGTTCAGCTTGAACTGCGTCATCACATCGATCTGCTCCTTCACTTCGTCTACGGTGAAGAAGTGCCGGGCTACATCCAGCATGAGTCCGCGGTAAGCGAACCGCGGTGCATCCTTAATTTCGAGGGCGGGAATCACCCAGGTGCCGCTGGTTCGATTCTTCCAATCAGTCACGCCGGTGGCGGAGCTGCCTTCAATGGCAGGCGGGAACAACTGACGGAGCGTTTGGACTGCGTTGAAGAGGCCGGCAGGGGTTGTTGCCGCGAGGCGTGCGCCGGCATCGGTGACAGTCAGCTGGTAGGCTTCCGGGCCGCCGTCGAGCGTTTCAACGAACTCCAGGGCGATGTCGCCGGGACTGGCCTCCTCGACGATGGGAAGAGCGAAACCTGTGCCGCGGCGAAGCAGCACCGCCAGCTGCTCCGCGACCGGGACGGCTGCCTCGCTTGCCGCGATCCGGGCCGTAGGGGCAAGCGTGAAGGCCTGTCCGTCCGATGGCGCGACGTGTACGGGCGGGGGGATCAGGTTATCCGTCGGGTTCATGGCGTTCTTTCCGGGAGAAGGTTAACGCGAGAGCGGCCCGACCGGGAAGGGTCGGGCCGCTATCAAAATGCGGATTTATTGGGTGGGGATTAGTCGCCCAGGCGCAGGCCGGTCTTGGTGTCGAACAGGTGCACGTGGCCGGACTGCGGACGAACGAAGATGGACTCGCCCTTCATCGGGGGGCGGCGGCCGTCAACGCGGGCAACGATGTCGTGGCTCTTGCCATCCAGGATGGTGTGGCCGTAGACGTAGGCATCGGCGCCGAGTTCTTCGACGACGTCAACCTCAACCTGCAGGCCTTCGCCGTTGCCGACCGTCTCGAGGTCTTCCGGACGTGAACCAACGGTAACCGTCTGTCCGTGTGCTTCTTCGAGGACGTCGCGCTTGACCGGGTAAACCGTGCCACCGAACTGGACGCCGCCGTCGACGACCGGCAGTTCCAGAAGGTTCATGGCAGGGGAGCCGATGAAGCCTGCGACGAAGACGTTCTGCGGGCGGTCGTAGAGGTTGCGCGGGGTGTCAACCTGCTGGAGCAGGCCGTCCTTGAGGACTGCGACGCGGTCACCCATGGTCATGGCCTCAACCTGGTCGTGCGTCACGTAAACCGTGGTGACGCCGAGGCGGCGGGTCAGGGATGCGATCTGCGTACGGGTCTGGACACGGAGCTTGGCGTCAAGGTTGGACAGCGGCTCGTCCATGAGGAAGACCTGGGGGTTACGGACGATTGCACGGCCCATGGCAACACGCTGGCGCTGACCACCGGAGAGTGCCTTCGGCTTGCGGTCCAGGTATGCCTCGAGGTCAAGAAGCTTGGCGGCTTCGCGAACACGCTCGGCGCGCTCTTCCTTGGAGACGCCTGCAATCTTCAACGCGAAGCCCATGTTGTCCGCAACAGTCATGTGCGGGTAAAGAGCGTAGTTCTGGAAAACCATTGCGATGTCGCGGTCCTTCGGCGGAACATCCGTGACGTCGCGGTCACCGATCAGAATGCGGCCGGCGTTCACATCCTCAAGTCCTGCGAGCATGCGCAGGGAGGTGGACTTACCGCAACCGGAGGGTCCAACGAGGACCAGGAACTCGCCATCGGCGATGTCGATGTTGAGTTTATCGACGGCGGGCTTATCTGTGCCCGGGTACAGACGCGTAGCGTTATCAAAAGTAACTGTAGCCACAGTTATCAATCCCTTCACCGGCAGGTACGTGCCGGACGATCCGTTGTGAATGGTTCATTTTCTTCAGTTGAACTCCCCGGCCAATGGCCGGGGAGGATCGTGTGACGTCGCACGGTACTGTGCGTCACATCACGTCCAAGAGTATGTCAGACTTTTGGATTTACTGCCCAAATGTTACGAAGGTCACATGTGACGTTGATCCCGCCGCATGCTTCCGCGGTGAGGGGCTTATGCTTCCGCTGTGACGCGGCGGCGCTCCCGGAGGAGTGCTTCCAATAGTTCCGCAACGTGCACGGGGGCTTCCACACGGTACTCGGCCTGGGTGAAATCCAAGCCCACTTTGATGCCGACGTCGTCGCCCATCAGCCTGCCCAGGGCGTCCTCATCTGTCACGTCGTCGCCGGCGAACAGAACGGCAGTGGCGCCGGTCGCCTGACGAAGGAACTCCACGGCCTCGCCCTTGGAAGCCTTGACCACGGACGTCTCCAGCACGCGTTTGCCGGTCTTCACGTACACGCCAGGATGCTCACGCAGAACCCGCATGGCGGCCTCGACGGCGTCTTCCGCGACGTCGTCGTCGGCAAGCCTCGTGTGGAGGACGACCCCGGCGGGCTTGTCTTCGAGCAACGTCCCGGGCGCGATGTTGACGATGCCGGCCAGGACCTCACGGACTGAAGCCAGTCGTGCAGCTTGTTCGTCATCCAGCTCCAAGCCCAAGGAACCTTCGCCCAGCCATACCTCCGCCCCATGGCTGCCAATCAGCAACGTGTTCACAGGAGGCGAGGCGACCAGGCGCAAACTGTCCAGGGCGCGTCCGGAGATGAGTGCCGTCGTCGTGCGCGGCAGTTCAGCAAGGGCCTCCAAAGCCGCAGCTGATCGCGGAAGGGGCCGGGCGTCACCGGCATGGTCCACGATCGGGGAGAGGGTGCCGTCGAAATCCAAGGCCACCAGGAGTTGCTCCGTGCCCGCGATCCGCCGGATGGCGTCCAACAGTTCCGGGGACAGGGACAGGGGAGTCTGCTCAGCTGTCATCGCGCACTACCTTCTCCTCAAGGGCGGCCAGGAACTCCGCTGACCAATGATCGACGTCGTGGTCCAGGATCTGCTTTCGCATCAGCTTCATGCGGCGACGGGCTTCCTTGGGCGGGAGATTGACCGCCCGCAGGATGGCGGACTTAAGGCCATCGATGTCGTGCGGATTGATCAGGAGCGCCTGCTTCAGTTGGTCGGCAGCGCCGGCGAACTCACTCAGGACCAGCGCGCCGTCGTCCTCGGAACGGGCGGTGACATATTCCTTGGCCACCAGGTTCATGCCGTCGCGCAGCGCCGTGACCAGCATGACGTCCGCCGCGAGATAGAGCGCCACCATCTCCTCTACCGGGTAGCTGTGGTGCAGGTAGCGGACGGCAGTGTTCTGGATGGTGTCGTAGGTGCCATTGATATGGCCAACGGTGCCTTCGATTTCTTCACGCAGAAGCCGGTACTGCTCCACGCGTTCCCGGCTGGGGCTCGCTACCTGTATCAGGGTGGCGTCCTCCACCCTGATGCTGCCCTCGCGCAGGAGTTCCTCGAAGGCCTTCAGGCGGTGGCCGATGCCCTTGGTGTAGTCCAGGCGGTCCACGCCAAGAAGGATGGTCTTCGGATTGCCCAGGTCCTTGCGGATCTGCTTGGCCCTCTCGATGATGTCCGGCCTCCCGGCCAACTCCCGGATCTGGTCAACATCGATGGAAATAGGGAAGGCCTGCGCCCGGGCAATGTGGGTGACCTCGCCGTCCGGGCCCTTTACATGCACTTGTTGCTGCTTGACGCTGGCGCCCAGGAAGCGGCGGGCAGAGCGCATGAAGTTGCCGGCATCGCTGGGACGCTGGAAGCCCAGCAGGTCCGCACCCAGCAGGCCATCAATGATCTCGCGGCGCCAGGGCAGCTGCGCGAAGATCTCCGGAGGCGGGAAGGGAATGTGGTTGAAGAAGCCGATTTTCAGGTCCGGCCGTGCCTCGCGGAGCATGCGGGGAACCAGCTGGAGCTGGTAGTCCTGGACCCACACCGTTGCGCCCTCCGCGGCATGGCGTATGACGGCGTCGGCGAACTTCTTGTTGACCTGTCGGTATGCATCCCACCACGTACGGTGGAATTCCGGCGGGGCGATGACATCGTGGTACAGCGGCCAGATGGTCGCATTGGAGAAGCCTTCGTAATACAGCTCGACGTCGTGGCTGCTCAATTGGACCGGGACAAGATCCATCGCTTCGTGGCTGAAAGGGCGCACGGTTTCATCCGGGGCGCCATGCCAACCCACCCACGCGCCATCGGACTTTGTCATCATCGGTGCAAGCGCGGTAACGAGGCCGCCAGGTGAGCGCCGCCAGCCCCCGCCACCATCGCCGTCGCCATCGCTGCTGCAGCGGTCAACGGGCAGGCGGTTGGACACCACCATGAAGTCGAACTTGCTCGCCGTTGGCTTCCTGGTGGGAGAGGCCCTAACGCCGTCTTCCATCTTGAGTTTTTCGCTTGCCAAATCCTGCATTACTGCTCCCTGGGGTTGCTGTGACTCACCTCCCAGCCTACCGGCGGAATCATAGACCGCAGTTGATCGTTCAACGACCGGGCAAGCATGTCAGCGGCAGAGCTCCTAGTTGGCTCCCGTAAACTGACCCCGTTGCCCCAAGCTATGCACTACCGACGTCGAGTAATCCGAGGAACTGATGAGCCCCGCAAACGAACCCCGCCTCTCCAAGGCTGAACGCACCGCCCAGGCACGGGAGAAAGCGCGCGAAATCCGCGAAGCGCAGCTGAAAAAGGAAAAGCGCAACAAGCTCCTGATCGGTTGGGGCATCGTGGTGGCCGTCGTGGCAATCCTTGCCGTTATCGCGCTGGTAGTGACCACCAGCATTCAGCAAAGCGCACCCATCGCCGATCAGGGCCCCACTCCCGCGAACGGCAACGTGCACGGCGGCGTAACATTGCTGGCCAACTCCGACGTCGTGAAGTCCGATGCCTCGTCCGTGAACGTGGCGGACGTCCCTTCGGCTCCGGCAACCAAGCCCGCAACCGTCACCGTTCCCGGTGGTGAGCCCGAGGCCGGCAAGCCCGTCAAGGTGATCGCTTACATCGACTTCATCTGCCCGGTCTGCAAGCGGTTTGAGACAACCTACGGGGAGTCGCTCACCAATCTCCGCAACGAAGGCAAGATCTCCCTCGAGTACCGTCCCCTTGGCTTCCTGGACCAGCAGTCCACCACCAACTACTCTTCACGTGCAGCAAATGCTGCAGCGTGCGTGGTGAACTCTTCGCCTGAGAAGTACGCCGACTTCTTCAACCTCCTCTTCGAACGCCAGCCTGCCGAAGGCAGCGCCGGTATCTCGGACAACGACCTCAAGGCCATGGCCAAGGAAGTCGGCGCCGCGAACATCGACTCCTGCGTGGACAGCAAGCAGTACCGGCCGTATGTGAAGGTCGCTACGCAAGAAGCGGCAGCCATCGGCATCACGGGCACCCCCACCGTATTCGTCGACGGCAAGCAGTGGGATGGATCCACCGACCTGAACGCTGAGATCCAGACCGCGGTTGACGCCAAGGGCTAGGTTTCAGGAATTTACGACGGCGGCTGGTCACCTCGGGTTTTTGCCTTGCGTTCAACCCGGGGTGGCTGGCCGCCTTCGTGATTTCCGTGAGGGGGAGGGTCTGGGCTAACCTTATCTAGCGTCGTTTTCGGCGCATGCCTCCTTAGCTCAGTTGGCCAGAGCACCGCTCTTGTAAAGCGGGGGTCGTCGGTTCGAATCCGACAGGGGGCTCCACGAACCCCTCCATTCCGGCGATTTTGCCCGGAGCGGAGGGATTTTTCGTTTCCGGGAAGCGCGTCGTCAGCGTCCCCGGGCTAAGGCACTTCCCCCTGAGGCACAGGTGTCCGTCGTTGACGTTCACGCTGACCCTGCCGAAGCGCCAGCAGCGGAAACAGGAGCACAGAGAGCATGCCGGCCCCAACCAGTGCTGACGAGATTCCGCTTGAGATGAAGCCCTGATCCCGGCCAATGGCGGTGACGGCAACGATAATCGGCAGGCCGGTTGCCCCGAAAAGCATGATCGCCCGTTTCTCGGCGAAAGAGGACTTCGGTGGGGCAGCAAGCATCGACGGCAGGCCGCGGATGATCAGCAGGAGGAGCAGGAACAGAGGAAGTAACCCCAGTGCCATGGGGCTGGACGTGAGTGCGCCGAGATCGAAATCTATGCCGGTATCGATGAAGAAGATGGGCACCAGGAATCCGAACGCGACGGCGTCGAGTTTGGTCTCGATCACCTTCCGGTCCCGTTCGGGTGCGCGCGCAATGGCCACCTTCCAGAGGACGCCTGCGGCGAATGCCCCCAGCAACATGTCCAATCCCAGGACCATGCTCAGCACCACGAGCACGGTAAGGATGAACATGATGGAGCGGACAGCGAACTGGCCGCTGGTGTGAAGAGTCCGGGTGACCTGCGAGTGGAAGAGCGTGTGCTGTGCCCTGGAGGCCAGGAAAATCGCGATGCCGGTCAGGAGAACGAATCCGAGAAGCACGGCCGTAGCTGGTCCCAGCTGCCTGCCGCTGAAGAACAGCGAGATCGCAATTAGGGGACCAAACTCGCCAGCCGCGCCCAATGCCGTGACGGCGATCCCCATCGGTGATTTTGATTCGCCGGAATCACGAAGAATGGGCAGCAATGCTCCCAACGCCGTGGAGCAGAGCGCCACCCCGATGATGACCGCGGCCTCCGGCGTGGGGGCCAGCAGAAAGCCTGCGCCAACGCCTGCGGCCAACGAGATCACCCAACCGGCTGAGGCACGGATGGCGGGACGGCCTCGGATATCGGCGAAGTCAATCTCATTGCCGGCCACGAAGAAGAGCGTCGCCAGCCCGAAATCGGCCAGCGTATCCGTGAACTGGGTAGATTCGATCCATCCCAACAGGCTGGGACCCAGCAGGATTCCGAGGACGATCTCGAACACCACGAGGGGCACTTTGACCACCGGGTCAAGGAAGCGGACCGCCAGAGGCGCCGCCACAGCCAGTAGAGCGATCAGAACCAAGGATGTAGACAAACCCTGCATCAGCGGTACCTCCGGTACCTCGGCCGCTTCTAGCCCGGCCGCTTCGAAGGAAAAGTAATCCAAAGCTACCGCCACCCTTGCAATGACGCCATGACGTTCGACTTTCGGTCGGCGGCCAGAGTTATCCACATGCAGGAAGAAGCGCGCGACGCCGGGTCCCGGCCCGCGTTAGTCTGGTTACCTCGGCTGAAGCAAGCGGCCGCAACACCCACCGTGCGGAGCCGTTTTCCTATGTCCGATGATCCAGACCTGGGCGCCCTTGCGGCGTCTTCCTTTTCCCTTCCCAAGCTCCGCCCCGGCCAACTCGCTGCCATGAACGCGCTCGCAGGCGGCCGCGACGTCCTGGCGGTCATGCCCACTGGGTACGGCAAATCAGCCACCTACCAAGTGGCAGCCAGGTACCTCTACAACCAAACTGGGCGCCCCGCCGTCGTGGTTTCTCCCTTGATCGCTTTGCAGGAGGACCAGCTGGATGGGCTGAACGGGCAGTTGGGTGACGGGGTTGCCGTCGCCATTAACTCCTCCCGTAGCGACTCGGAGGTGGAGGACGCCTGGGAGTCAGTGGAGTCGGGCAAAGCCACTTTCCTGTTTCTTGCCCCGGAGCAGTTGGCCAAACAGGAGACTGTGGACCGCATCGCCAAACTGGACATCACGATGTTCGTGGTGGACGAGGCCCACTGCGTTTCCTCCTGGGGTCATGATTTCCGCCCCGACTACCTCGATCTGGGAAACGTCCGCGAACGATTGGGAAACCCTCCCGTGGCAGCCCTTACCGCCACAGCCTCACCGCCGGTGCGTGACGAAATTCTTGAACGGCTGGGCATGAAGGATCCGCTGGTCCTGGTCCGTGGCTTTGACCGGCCCAACATCAGCCTTGACGTGGTCCGCCACCAAGAAGACAAAGGCAAGCGAAAAGCAGTCCTGGAGCAGGTTGCCGCGCTGGCCAAAGGAGGAGAGCGGGGGCTCTTGTACGCGGCCACTCGGAAGGACACGGAAAAGTACGCCGCCAAACTGGTTAAGGAAGGGCTCCGCGCCGAGGCCTACCACGCAGGCCGGTCGGATGCTGACCGGGAGCGCATCCATGAGCAGTTTCTGGACGATCAGTTGGACGTCGTGGTTGCCACAACCGCTTTCGGCATGGGTATCAACAAACCCAATGTCCGGTTCGTTATCCATGCCGACATTCCGGAATCACTGGATGCCTATTACCAGGAAATCGGCCGTTCCGGACGCGACGGGAAACCGGCCGCTGCCACACTGCATTACCGCGAAGAGGATCTTGGCCTCCGGAAGTTCTTCGGCACGCACTCACCGGACCCCGATTCGCTCCTGGCAGTCCTGAAGATCCTGAAAGCCGCAGGCGCTCCTGCCCCGAAGAGCGCGCTCTCGGAGTTGACGGGATTCCCTGCGCGGCGCCTCACCGGGCTCGTTAACCAGTTGGAGGAAGCCGGCGCTGTCACCACAGGCAGGCGCGGCATTCGCCTGGCCTCCAAAGCCAAACTATCGGCCCTGGTGGCTCGCGCCGTCGAACTGGCCGAGGCCCGGCAGCGCGTCGACCAGTCCCGGCTGACGATGATGCGCGCATATGCGGAGACGGACAGCTGCCGCCGGCAGTTCCTGCTGGCCTATTTCGGTGAGGAACTTTCGGAGCCGTGCGGCAATTGTGATGCGTGCGCCGCTGCTTCCAAAGCCAGCAATGGTTTTCACAGCACAGAGGACGAGCGCGGCTCAGATGAACAGCGTGCTGGCGAAAGCGATCCATTCCCGCTGCAGTCCGCTGTGATTCACAAGGAATGGGGCCCAGGTCTGGTGATGCGGCATGAGGACGACGTCATTACCGTCTTGTTTGAGCAGGAGGGCTACAAGACGCTCTCCCGCAGCGCGGTTCTGGAACACGAGCTGCTGAAGCCCGCCTAGTGCTGACGGCGCAGGTGTTTCACGTGTTCAGCTCCAGCATCAGGGCGGGCAATTCGTCGGCGAGTTCGCGCGCAAGGAACCCGAGCGGGCCCAGCTTGCTGGCCAAGCGGTCGGCCGCGGCGGCGTGGAGGTGGGTTCCCCAGCAGGCGGCCTGTGCGCCGCTGGTTCCACGCGCCCGGAGACCGGTGATGGCACCGGCCAGTACGTCTCCACTGCCTGAGGTACCCAAACCTCCGTATCCGGTGGTGATCTTCCACAGTCCCGGGTCTTCAGGCGCTTCCCCGGACGGACGTGCGATCACGCCCTGGCAGCTCACCACCGCGCCGTACTGTTCGGCGACGGCAGCAACGTCATTTTCCAGGTGGTTTACGTCCCGTCCCAGCAGGATTCCCGCCTCTGTCGGGTTAGGGGTGAGAATTAGCCGGCCTCGCCAAGGTTCCGGCCTCTCCTTTAGCTTCGCCAGCCCGCCGAGGGCGTATGCGTCGAGGACAACGGCAGGCCTCTCCGGTCCGCCGCTGAGCTCCTCCCGCTCCAACAACCTGGTGAGCAATTCCCCGGCCAGATCGGAATCATCCAAGCCGGGGCCGACCAACACGGCGTCTGCCCGCTCCAAATACGTTGAGATGAGGTCCAGCCCCTCACCTGTCAGGGATCCATCGGCGGTCTCCGGCAAGCCCACCGCTCCACACTCCGGGAATGCTACTCCCACCTGCGCGGCCACGGATTCGGCGACAGCCAACGTCATCTTTCCGGCCCCCGCGCGGAGGGCGGCGATGCCGGCCAGGACGGTGGCGCCTGGAGTGGTTCGCGCACCGCCGATGACCAGCACAGCGCCGCGTGAGTATTTATCTTCGCCAGGAGCAGGCAGTGGCCAATCGCGCAGAAGCGACGGCGTCACTTGCGTGGGGCCGGTGGTGCCGTTGGAATCACTGTGGGTGGACACTGGCATCTCCGGCATGCTCGGTAACCGTGACGCCCTGTTCGGTGAGATGATCGGCCACGTTGAAGCTCTCGAGCGTCCACGGTCCAGCACCAGACGGGCGCACATAGCGGGTTATCGATGCGTTAAGGACTGTTGTTCCGGCGGCGAGGTCCAGGATCTCCCGCTCGGACATCCCCTCCAGGACGTATCGGACCAACAGGATCACTGCATCATGGCAAACGAGCATTACGCGGTGACCTCTTCCCAGATTGTTGAGCTCCTCCAGGACGGATCGCAGCCGAAGCGCTACGTCAGCCCAGGATTCACCTCCCGGTGGCCGGTAGTACAGCTTGCCCAGCCATAGGCGCCGTTCGGCCTCATCCGGGTAACGCGTTTCCACGCCTAAGCGGGTGAGTCTGTCCAAAATGCCCAATTCCCGGTCGCGGAGGCGTTCATCGGTGTGGACTTTCAGGGGCCAGCCAGCTGTTTGAACGGCAATTTCCGCTGTCTGAAGGGCGCGTGCATAGGGCGAGGAGACCACCGCGTCCGGACGGAACTCCTCCGCAATCCGGGACAGCGCCGTTCCCAGTGCCTTGGCCTGATCCTGGCCGGTATCCGAGAGGTTCACGTCAGGGTCCCTGGCGGGAACGTCAATGACCTCAGCCCGCGCCAGGCGGGCTTCCGTCGCGGCCACGTTGCCTTCGCTTTCTCCATGCCGGACCAGCAGCAACTCAACAGCCCCGGCCTCCTGCACCGCCTCTGTCAGGCCGTTGTCGTTCAAGAAAACCAACTCCTTCGCGCGCCCTTGCCGAATGCAGAACACTACCCAACTGCGTACCCACGGGACCAGAGAATAAACGCACGACGGTGACCTTCCGCCGCAGCGCTGGCGGCCACCCGGCGTCGAACCTTGCCGACAGGTGAAGACTGTCAAGCACTGTTGCCGGAACCCATGGTGAAGTAAGTTGCTCGCATGGAGGACACATACCAAGTCATCGTGGTGGGTGCCGGATTTGCAGGCGTTGCGGCAGCCAAAAAACTCGGCCGGAAGGGCGTACGCGTCCTGTTGATTGACTCGAACAACTACCACCAGTTCCAGCCGCTCCTTTATCAACTGGCTACTTCCCAGATTGGGGTTTCAGCCATTACGCGCCCACTGCGCTCCGTTTTCCGCCGCTATAAGACCGTCAAAGTCCTGACGGCGAGTGTTGCCTCTATAGATGCTGGGCAACGCTCAGTCACCACCTCCGATGGCGTGACTCTGCGGGCGGAGATCCTGGTCATTGCGGTAGGTGCCGTTCCCAACTTCTTCAACACCCCAGGTGCCGAGCAACATGCTTTCCCGCTGTACTCCGTTATGGACGCCACCAGGCTGGGCACCGCCATTACCCGGCTGCTGGACCAGGCCGATAGAAACTCCGAAGGCTTGGTAGACGTGGTGGTGGTGGGAGGGGGACCCACAGGCGTGGAGACTGCCGGGGCCATGGCAGAAAACGTGAAATACATGGTCCGCAAGTACTTCTCTCCCGAGCTCGCTGCCCGCTGCCGCGTGCACCTGGTGGACATGGTTCCGAGCGTGTTGAACATGTTCTCCACGAAGTCCCAGCGCTACGCCACCGAACGTCTTCGGAAGGTGGGCGTCCAGCTGCATATGGGAGTGGGCGTTACCGAGGTTCGAAGCGATGGTGTGGCGCTGGCTGACGGGAGCTTCGTCCCCGCGCAGATCGTTGTTTGGGCAGGCGGTCTGAAAGCGGGAGACCTCATCAGCACTTCGGGGCTGGCACAGGGCAAAGGTGGGCGTGTCGATGTCCGTCCGGACTTGACCGCCCCGGATGTGGATGGTGTGTACGTCATCGGTGATGCAGCGAACATCACGGATTCCAACGGCGCGAAGTTGCCCCAGCTCGGCTCCGTAGCCCAACAAGCGGGAAAATGGGCGGCGGCCAACATCCTTGCAGACCTTACTGGCGGAAGTCGGACTCCCTTCCGCTACGTTGACAAGGGCTATATGGCCATGGTTGGACGCGGTGCTGCGGTGGCAGAACTGGGCCGCAAGCGAATCCAGTTGCAGGGCCTTTTCGCCTTCTTGTCCTGGCTCCTGGTCCATTTGGCACTGTTGTCCGGGGTCCAGCAGAAAGTCCGTGCGCTGTTTTCCTGGCTCAACGGATACCTTCTGCACAGCCCCGCGCAGGTGGTGGTCAGCGGCCCAACCGAGAAGGAGCTATCCGTTATGACTCTTCCCGAAGTACGTCCCGCCCCACCAACCGATGCGGGCCTGGAAAAGGAATAGGCTCAGCCGGAGGTGGAACGGGCCTTCTGAACGCGATGTGCCACTAATCCCCACGCCATCAGAAAGAAGCCACAGTATCCCAAGGGGGACGGATTGATTGGTATGGCCAACAGCATCAGCAGCAGTCCAACTGTTACAGCAAGAACGTGGCGCGCCTGCGGTTCATAGGGGCGACGCGCAGGGATTCCTGTTTCCAGTTGACGGGCCAAGTCCGGATCCTGGATGAAAAGTTCCCGTTCGAGTTGCTGCAGCACCCTGCGCTCCCGTTCGTTTAGATGCATGCTTGTCCCTCCCATGTAGCGCTAAGGCTCCTCGGTGCGATCGGTGAGCCAACCGGTTCCTTCAAGGAATTCCAGCGGCACGATAAGCTAAGCATGCTTACTAAATGCTCCGCAAGGAAAATTTTCCGGACCCTCACTCCGGCCAGCGTCGGCTTGGTGGACTGACTACGATGGCAAGTAGGAACCCTGAACAAGGAGCACAATGTCACTGAAAGACCGCCTCAAAGCAGACGTCGTTGGCCACATGAAGGCGGGCAACAAGACAGCGCTCACCACCGTGCGGAACGTCCTGGGTGAGATCACCACTCGCGAGAAATCGGGCAAAACGCCCATCGAGTTGGACGATGCGCAGGTTACGTCACTGCTCCAAAAGGAGGCTGCCAAGCGCCGGGATACCGCACGCATCTACACCGAAGCCGGGGAAGCAGACAGGGCAGCCGCCGAAGTTGCGGAGGCTGAGATCATCGAGGCGTACCTCCCCAAGCCGCTAAGCCGCGAAGAAGTGGAAGGCATCGTCGACGAAGCCATCGCCGCTCTGAAAGCCGACGGACAGGAACTCTCAATGCGTTCAATCGGCGCCGTGATGAAGCCGGTCACTGCCAAGGTTGCAGGACGCTTCGACGGCAAGACCGTCAGCGAGATCGTACGAGGTCGCCTGAGCTAGGACCCGCCGGCTGGCTCGCCCTTAGCGAGTCAGCCGTTCCCAAGCAGCCACCGCAAAGTGTCGGCATTGCGCACGGCGTTACCACCGCCGTCGTTGTTGAAATAGGCGTACACGTCCTTGCCCGTGCTGTTCCACTCGCGAATCCGATCCGCCCACCAGCGAAGATCCTCCTCCGAATACGAGCCGCCGTAGAGGTGCTCGGGATCCGGTCCGTGAAGCCGGACGTAAACGAACGGTGCGGTGGCACGGAGGATGCATGGCAGATTGGCGCCGCTCATGATGCAGTAGGCGGCCTCGTGGCGTTCAAGCAACGCGTATACGTCAGGGTGGTCCCAGCTATCGTGCCGGAACTCCACCGCCACGCGAATCCAGTGGGGCAAGGCTGCCAGGAAGTAATCCAGGCGGGCATCATCACGGGCAAAATCTGGAGGAAGCTGGACAAGCAGCACAGCTCTTTTGTCGCCCAGCTCGTGCCAGCAGCGGGTAATGCGTTCCACCCACACTTCAGGGCCGTACAGCTTTTTCCCATGCGTGAGACCGCGGGGTGCCTTGACCGACATCGCAAATCCAGCAGGCAAACGATCGTGCCAGCTTTTGAATGCGGTGTCCCGCGGCCAGCGGTAAAAACTCGCGTTGAGCTCAACCGTGTCGAACCGCGCCACGTAGTGCGCCAGACGCTTGGCTGTGGGCAGGCCCGGTGGGTAGAGCACATTTTCCCAGTGATCGTAGCTCCAGCCAGACGTACCGATGCGGATACTCATGCTGTGGATGGTAGTCCTCGTGAGTGCGCTTGCCGGGTCACGTCACGCGTTGGGTCGGTCACCGAGCACTGCTTACCTATTCGGGCCGGATCCAATCCCGGCCGACGTCGCCGGTTAATGCCTGTTCAGGACTTCATCCCAGCCCTGGCGATCAACGCCTGGAGATCCTCGGCAACCTTGGCCACCTCGCGCTGCCGTGTCGACTTGGCTGCGTGCGTGGAGGGTCGGGTGGTCCGGGGAGAAATGCGTGTCCGGGCGTCGCGGCGGAACGCGCCATCGCGTCCAGTCCTTGGGTCACGCACGGTTGCGTCGACGGTGACGCGGCCCTGAAGGGGGTCGTGGAAAAGTGGGAGGTTCATGGTCCATTCCGGGGTATCAGGATGTGAACTTTGATCCTGACATATGCCTGAACGCCGCGATATGGACGGTTGCATATCGCCCCGCAGGGAGGCGGTGCACATGTCCAGTTGTCTGACGGATGCCGAATCGGTCCTGGCAGGTACTGCGGGTACCCCGCACACCAAGCCCTCCCACGTTAAGGAAGGGACTGGTTGTCTGGTGGAGATCGGATTTCCCTTCGAGAGGACCATCAGTGCGCCAGTTACTCCCGTCTTGCATGGCGTTACTGTGGGGCCTGCAGTTTGCCTTCCTCACTCCTGCCCTTGCCCTGATGCTGGTAGACCTTTTCGACGCCTCGCCAGCCGATGTGGGCTGGGTGCTCGCCGTGTACAACGCCGGTGGCTTTCTGGCCTCCCTGCTCATCCCGGCTTATGCGGACAGGAAGCGCGACTACTTGCGGCCGATGCTGCTCTGCGGGTTCTTGGCTCTGGCACTTCCCTGCGTACTGGCCTTCAAGCAGACTTCGTGTCTGGCGACCATCAAACTGACAGCTCGCTGCCATCCACGTGGGCCATTACTGGCGTGGTCATAGGTTTTACCCTGCTTCAGGCAACTGACAGCAGTGCGGTGACCATCATGGCACTCTTCGTGGGCCAGAAAATGGGCGGGGAGCTGATTTGGGCGGGTATTGCCCTGGGCGTCGCCGCAGCGCTCGAGATACCTGCCCTCCTGGTGATCGGGCGGCTCAGCCGTCACCTGTCCGGGACGGTGCTCATAACGTCGGGGTGTATGGCTGGAATCTTGTACTACGCAGCAATGACCTTCGTGGCTGACCCCATCACACTGCTGCTCCTTCAGATCCTGCATGCCTGGTTCTTCGGTGTCGTGGCGGGCGTAGGCCTGACCCTGTTCCAGCAGATCATCCCTCGTCCAGGCCTGGCAGCCGGTCTCTTCACCAATACCCGGCGCATTGGCGCCGTAGCTTCAGGTCCGATCATTGCTTTCGGATCAATGACAACCTTCGGTTACCAGGGAACCTTCGCCGTGTGTGCGGTCCTGACCCTGGCGGCCATGTTGCTCATCCAATTCACGGCAAGGGCCGGAAAATCACCAACGCGGCGCCGGGACAGCAACCGGACCGGAGCCGTGACTACCCCCACAGAGCCTTCTTCAATAGCGCCCTGAGTTGGGCGTTCTCCTCTTCGCTTAATGCCGCGAGCTGTGTTTGTTCGCACACCTCCAGGGCAGCGCGGGCCTTCGTGTGGATTCGGCGGCCCTCGGCTGTGGAGACGATGATCTTGGCGCGCCTGTCTTGCTTTCCCTGCGCTCGCTCTACCAGGCCCCGGTGCTCCAGGTCGTCCACGAGGCTGACAACCTGGCTGGGGTCCAGGCTGAGGAAATCGGCGAGTTCGCGCTGGGTCGGTTCCAGTCCACTGCAGGCGAGCGTCAGTACTGAAAAGGACCTTTCCCGCAGTCCAAAGTCGCTCAGCGCACGGTTATTCAGCACTGAGCCCATGGCGTGGAGCTTGGCGAGCAGCAGGCCTACGTCGTTCCCAATTTTCGCGGCCGCGAGGCGCGGGGTTTCGACGTTGGTGCTTTGCGGGCCCATGACAACTCCAATAGTAAATAAAAACAATCATTGACTTTTTCAATGATCCGTAATCTCATTGATCATGACAAGGATCTCACGGGGCAGTGGGATCGGCCCCACCGGCTCCGGCCGGTTACTGCATGCGAAGGAGCACGCCATGAGCTTGAACGGCAAGGTTGCAATCGTCACCGGGAGCGGACAGGGTCTTGGACTCGCTTACGCGAGGGAGCTCGCCCGCCAAGGCGCCGCCGTCGTGGTCAATGACGTGAACCCTGGGACAGCTGCAGAAGCAGTCGCGTTGATTGAGGCCGACGGCGGACGGGCCACCGCCGTCGTGGCTCCGGTGGGTACCACGGACGCTGCCAAGGCGCTGGTAGCAGGCGCTGTTGAGGCGTTCGGGCGGCTGGATATCCTGGTCACCAACGCCGGTATCCTGCGGGACAAGAGCCTGTTGAAGATGACCGATGAGGACTTCGACCTGGTCATCAACGTCCACCTGAAGGGCACCTTCACATGTGTCCGCGAGGCGTTCGCATACTTCAAGGACAACAACGTCGCCGGCCGCGTCATCACCATCGGTTCACCGACCGGCCAGCGCGGCAACTTCGGCCAGACCAACTACGCCGCAGCCAAGGCCGGAATCGTTGGCATGGTCCGAACGTGGGCGATGGAAATGAAGAAGGCCGGAGTAACGGTGAACACTGTGGTCCCTGTGGCGGCCACTGCCATGACCAAGACCGTTCCTTACTTCCAGAAGGCGGTGGAGGCTGAGGAACGCGGCGAGGCCATGCCGTCCTTCTTCCGTCACGACCTCGGATTCGGCACGGCCGACGACGTCGCTGGGTTAATTGCGTTCCTCGCCTCGGACTCGGCTGCCCATATTACCGGGCAGGTAATTGGCGCCGGAGGTGACCGGCTGCAGGTCTGGACGCACCCGACGGCCGCAACCACTGACTACCGCGACGGCGGTTGGAGCTACGAAGCCCTCCGCGACAACGCAGGGTCCCTCTTCGGAGCGGAGGCCCTGCAGAGCTACGGCGAGGAATTCCTACCGTTGCCCCAAGAACTCCAGCCCGTAGCTGCGGCCGTAACTGCTTAGGCCCGCTGACCATGGCCGACCGTTACGAACTTGGCATCGACGCATCCGCACTGGATGCGATCGACATGCATGTCCACGTGGAGGTGGACAGCTGCGGGCACGGATCCCTTCCGGACGCGCTTACGGAGGCGTCGGCGAAGTACTTCAAAGCTGAGGACCGGACGCCGTCGCTTGACCGCATCGCGCAGATATACCGGGACTTGAACATGGCCGCCGTCGTGTTTACGGTCGACGCGCGGACGCAACTCAAGCATGAACCCAACAGCATCCCCGAACTGATCGCCGGGGCGGCGCGGAACAACGATGTGCTGATTCCTTTCGGCAGTGTTGACCCGCGCACGGGCGAGGACGCGATCGCCGGTGCCAAGCGCCAGGCTATTGAGCTCGGTGCCAGGGGCTTCAAGTTCCACCCGTCCCTGCAGGGATTCGACCCGTCCAATGAACGGTTCTACCCTCTCTGGGAAACGCTTCAGGAACTTGGGCTGCCCGCCATCTTCCACACAGGCCAGAACGGCATGGGCGCGGGGCTTCCTGGCGGGTTTGGGATCAAGTTGGCCTATTCCAACCCGCTGCTGCTCGACGCCGTGGCCGCGGACTTCCCTGGCTTGCAGATCATCATGGCCCACCCGTCGGTGCCATGGCAGGACGAGGCCAACTCCATTGCCACACACAAGTCCAACGTGTTCATCGACCTGTCCGGGTGGTCGCCCAAGTACTTCCCGGAATCACTGGTCCGCCTCTCCAATTCCGTGCTGCAGGACAAGATTCTGTTCGGAACGGACTTCCCGCTGATCACCCCGCAAAAGTGGCTCGGAGCATTCGCTGATCTGCCACTGAAGGACGAGGTCCGGCCGAAGGTCCTGAAGGACAACGCTGTCCGGCTGCTCGGGCTGGGTGGTTGAGATGACGGCAAGCGCTGTGGAACAGCGGCTCTATTCAGCGGCGGACTGGTATGACGCCGAGTCACTCTTGTCCGTTCAGGAACGTCAGGTGCTATCCCGCTTGCGGGACTTCCTGGACATCGAGGCCAAGCCGCTCCTGGCCGCGTATTGGGACCGTGGCGAGTTCCCGGAGCAGATGGCACAGCCCCTGATCGACCTGGACCTCATGGAACCCTTTGAGTCGCCTGCCCGTGGGATCTATCACGGATTCCGGATCTTCGAGCTTGCCCGCACGGACGCGTCGTTGGCCACTTGGTACACGGCACAGGCCGGACTCTTCCGGACCGCAATCCAGATAGGTGCCTCTGAGGAGCAGCAGCGCGAATGGCTACCTAAGGTCATCGACTTCTCGCTCAGAGGCGTCTTCGCCCTGACCGAACCGGACCACGGTTCCGACATCGCCGGCGGGCTGTCCACCACAGCCCGTTTCGCAGCAGAAGCCGACGGCGGAGGCTGGGTTTTGGACGGCGCCAAACGTTGGATCGGGGGCGCCTCCACAGCTGACGTGCTGTGCGTGTTCGCCCGCGACCTTGGCGATGGACAGGTCAAATCGTTCCTCGTGGAGCGGACCGCGCCAGGCGTCACCGTGGAGAAAATCCATGGCAAGACGTCGCTGAGAATGATGCAGAACGCGCACATCAGCCTTGAGCGGGTGCGGGTTCCTGAGGCCATGCGCCTGCAGAACGTGAACTCCTTCAAGGACGTCGCCGAAATGCTCCGGGCTATGCGTTCGGATGTTGCATGGATCGCCACCGGCATCCAAGCCGGAGCGTTCGAAGCAGCGTTGGCCTACGTCAACGAACGTCAACAGTTCGGGCGCACACTGGGGTCGTTCCAATTGGTGCAGGAGAAGTTGGCCCGCATGCTCGGAAACATCACGGCTTCGCTCTCGCTGGTGGTCCGGCTCACCGAACACCAGGCCCGTGGGATTTACCGGGACCAGGATTCAGCACTAGCCAAGATGCAGACCAGTTTGTTCATGCGCGAGACCGTCGCACTGGCCCGCGAAGTGGTCGGGGGCAACGGCATCACGCTCGAAACCGACGTCGCGCGTTTCCACGCCGACGCTGAAGCCGTCTATTCCTACGAGGGAACCCACGACATCAACGCGCTCATCATTGGCCGCGCCCTCACGGGCGTCAGCGCTTTTACCCATTAAGAGACAGCCCAACTAAGCAACACCCCAACAAGGAGGCAACGATGCCCAATCTCGTCGTCGATTTCGACACGCTGCTCACCATGTCCGGCACGGACCTCGGCACTACCGATTACCGGGAAATCACCCAGCAGCAGATCAATCTCTTTGCTGACGCCACGGACGATCAGCAGTGGATCCACACCGATCCCGAGCGCGCCAAGGATGGCCCGTTCGGTGCCCCAATCGCCCACGGATTCCTCACACTGTCCCTGATCATCCCGTTCTGGGGTGAGCTTTTCGACGTCGACGGCGTCACCACCAAGGTGAACTACGGCCTGGACAAGGTCCGCTTCACCTCCCCGGTCAAGGTCGGATCAAAGGTCCGCATGCAGGGCTCGATCGCCGAGGTGACCGAGGTTAAGGGCGGGGCCCAAATCAAGGTCAACGCCACTATCGAAATCGAAGGCCAGGAACGCCCCGCCGTCGTGGCCGAATTCCTGGCCCGCTTCCATAAGTAAGCCCCTTTCAAAGAACCCACCCCTCCTCTCCCAAGGAACAGCCATGTCAGGACACACTGCACTCGCAACTGCGAGCACGGCCGCGAAGCGCAAAGAAGCGCGTACGGTCATTTTGTCCAGCTATCTGGGCAGCACCATCGAGTTCTACGACTTCCTGCTGTACGCAACGGCCGCCGCGGTGGCTTTTCCCAAGGTCTTCTTCGCAGGCACTGATGAGTGGGTTGGCGTCGTAGCCGCCTACGCTACTTTCGCTGCCGGCTATGTTGCCCGGCCTCTGGGCGGCATCATCTTCGGCCACTTCGGAGACCTGATCGGCCGCAAGGGAATGCTCATCGTCTCCATGGCGATGATGGGCATCGCCTCCACCCTGATCGGCCTGATTCCTGGTGCCAGCATCATCGGTCCGTGGGGAGCCGTGATCCTGGTGGTCCTGCGGGTGTGCCAGGGTATCGCCGTCGGTGGTGAATGGGGCGGCGCTGCGCTGATGGCGTTGGAACACTCCGATCCCAAGCGGCGCGGCTTCGCAGCATCGTTCGTCAACGCAGGCGCCCCAACGGGGGCCGTACTGGGCACATTGGTGATGGGTATCTTCTCGGCGCTTCCGCAGGACGCGTTCCTGGCATGGGGTTGGCGAGTGCCATTCCTGCTGTCCTTCGTGCTGCTGATCGTCGGCATGTTCGTGAGGCTGCGGGTCTCTGAGAGCCCCATCTTTGCTGAGGCCGTGGCCAAGGAGGGCGCCCAAAGCACCAAACGCAAGATTCCGCTGTTGGAAGTGCTGCGTCGCCCCAAGGCCCTCATCATGATCATGTTCGCGGGTGCCGCCGGCTTCGGCCTCCAAGTTGTGCTGCCGACCTTCTCGGTCACTTATGCTGTCTCCAAGGGCGCGCCGCAGCAAGGCGTTCTATACGCGTTCGCGGGAGCCTCCGCCATCTCCATCCTGTTCGTGCTCCTCGGCGGCAGAATGTCCGACCGCTTCGGACGCAGGCCAATCATGGTCACAGGGTTGACACTGTTTATCCTTTACCTGTTCCCCATGTTCGGAATGCTCAGCTCCGGCAATATCGCCTTGATCTTCCTGGCTTTTACGGTGGCACTCATTCTGCACTCGTCCCTGTACGGGCCACTTGCAGCATTCGTCTCCGAGCAGTTCGGTACCACCAACAGATACACCGGCGCGGCCGTCGGGTATCAGTTGGCGACCTTGATCGGCGCGGGTTTCACCCCGGGCATCGTGGCTGGCCTTTACAAGGATTCCGCCCAGAACATTCTCCCCGTGGTGGTCTTCCTCTCCGTCATGTCGCTGGTCTCGATTGTGTTCATCCTGCTAACGCGGGAATCTAGGAACAACGACCTCACCTCGGTCAGTTAGGAGTACCGCACCATGGACAACAACGGAGTCGGATCCTGGCCGCACCGTCGCCGTGCCAAGTCGGGTCCCAAAACGGCCTTGGTTTCCGGGGATCGCATCCTGAGTTACACGGAGCTCGCTGATCGCACTGATTACCTCGCCAACGCACTGAAGGACAGAGGTGTGGTCATGGGGGACAGGGTGGCCTACCTCGGTGAGAACCATTCATCGTTTGTTGAGACCTTCTTCGCTTGCGGGCTGCTCGGTGCGATTTTCGTCCCGCTGAACACCCGCCTCGCCGCCCCGGAGCTGCAGTTCCAACTTCAGGACTCAGGTGCACGCGTCCTGATCAGCGCCGAGGCGCTTGAAGCGGTAGCCGCTGCCTCGGTGGAGGACACCGCTGTGACCCACCGGCTTGTAGTGATGCCCGACGGCGGGACACAAGGTTTCGCTGTCAAGCCGCCATCCGGCGTCGAACGTTATGACGAGGTACTTCAAGCGGCAGCCGGGACCCCGCTTGATGTAGCCGTGGGCCTGGACGACCCGGCGATGATCCTCTACACCTCCGGAACCACGGGCAAGCCCAAAGGCGCACTCCTCACGCACGGGAACATCACGTGGAACTGTTTCAACACTGTGGTGGACATGGACCTGAACAGGAACGACGTCGCTCTGATGATTTCACCACTGTTCCACGTGGCCTCCCTGGATATGGGCCTGCTGCCGATGCTGCTCAAAGGTGCCACAGTGGTGCTCGAAACCAAGTTCGATGCCGGCCGCGTCCTCAAGCTGATCGGGCAGCACAAGGTCACCACGCTCAATGGCGTGCCCACCACATTCCAGATGCTCTGCGACCATCCGGAATGGTCGACGGCGGACCTCACCTCCCTGGACAAGCTCACGTGCGGAGGGTCTGCTGTCCCGCAGCGCGTGTTGGACGCGTATGAGCAGCGGGGCATTGGATTCACGAGTTGCTACGGCATGACCGAGACTGCCCCGGGCGCCACGATGCTCCCAGCGTCGAGGTCCAGGGAGAAAGCCGGTTCCGCAGGACTGCCGCACTTCTTTACCGACGTACGGATTGCAGACCCGATAGGTGGGCTCGCTCTTCCCGGCGCAGTTGGGGAGATTCAGATTTCCGGCCCAAACGTCATCAGGGAGTATTGGAACAGGCCTGAAGCCACCGCTGATAGTTACTCTGATTCGGTGTGGTTCCGGTCCGGGGACATGGGCTTCCGGGACGATGAAGGTTTCTTGTTCGTCTCGGACCGCATTAAGGACATGATCATTTCCGGGGGCGAGAACATCTATCCGGCCGAAGTGGAAGCTGCGATCGCGGAACTCCCGGAGGTGGGAAGTGTTGCCGTCATTGGGGTTGTCGACCACAAATGGGGCGAGGTTCCCCGCGCCATCGTGACACTGCTGGAAGGCGCTTCCCTGACCGAGGAACAGCTGCGCTCACATTTGGAAGGCCGGCTCGCCCGCTACAAGATCCCCAAGTCCGTGGTTTTCGTTGAGGAAATGCCGCGGACTGCCAGTGGGAAGATCCGCAAGGTGGAACTGAGGAAGCAGTTCGCGTCCTGACCCCCGTTTGTTCTCTCACGTCCTGCGGTGTTTTGGCGGTTGTTCTCTCACGTCCTGCGGTGTTTTGGCGGTTGTTCTCTCATGTCCTGTGGTGTTTTGGCGGTTGTTCTCTCACGTCCTGCGGGTGACAGAGATCCTCAGCAGGTGACTCCAACTGGCCAGAAATCTTCAAGCCTGAGGTACGACGACGACGCTTGCCAGGGCCGCCGTCGAACCTCAATGGGAGTTAGGTGAGAGAACGTTCGCCCGAAAGCGTTGGTATGTGAGAAAACGTTGGCCCGAAAGCGTTGGTATGTGAGAGAAGGTGGGCGCAAAAGGGTTGGTATGTGAGAGAGGGATTGGGCCGACATAATCCGTCAACGGACTAAATCCCGGTTAATTTTGTCCATCGACCTGCATAAATACCTCGGAGAGCACTACGATGAGCAACGACTCTTCACTGAGTTTGGTCTCATTGCATTATTCACACCTAACCCCGGGGGAACACCTTGAGTTACCAGCAACAGCCACAGCAAACCCAGCCGTATGGCGCACAGACCGGCGAACCGCCGCTGTGGGCTCCCTACTATGGCGCACCCATTGGCGCCGCTGTAAAGCGTTTCTTCAAGAAGTACACCGCCTTCACTGGCCGCGCGAGCCGCAGCGAATACTGGTGGGTGGCCCTCGCTTTGGGTGTCATCGGCCTCGTCCTGCAGATCCTTACCGGCATTCTTGGGGCAGCAGGTTCTACCACCTCAGCAAACGGAACGGCAGTTCCCGGCCCGGGCGCAGTTGTAGGACTTATCTTGATCTTTGCGTTCTACCTGGCGGTCCTCATTCCGTCCATTTCGTTGCTGGTTCGTCGTCTGCACGATGGCAACTTCAGCGGATGGCTCGCATTGCTCGGCCTCATTCCGTTCGTCGGTGGACTCGCCGTTCTGGTTTTCGCGCTCCTGCCGTCCAACCCGGCCGGCCAGCGCTTCGACCAGCCCAGCGCTGTCTAGCATTTCACGCACTACGTAAAAGGGGCGGCACGCGAAGTGCCGCCCCTTTTTACGTGCCCGGCGAACCACTCCATGGAATGCTGTGGAGTGATGCGGACCGATCCCCAACGACGAGGAGTTCCCATGCCCGGTGATACCAATCCGAAAAACATCAAACGATGCGCCGTTATTGGCGGCGGGATCATCGGTGTGGCGGTGGCTCGGGAATTGGCCAACAAACTCGACGGCGTCCAGGTCACGGTTTACGAGAAGGAAGACCAGCTCGCCAAGCACCAGACCGGCCACAACTCCGGCGTAGTCCACGCGGGCCTGTACTACGAGCCCGGCGGGCTGAAGGCAACGCTCTGCCGCCGGGGAGTTGCCCTGCTTCAGGAATTCTGCGCCGCCAAGGATCTCCCGTACGAGGCCTGCGGCAAGTTGGTGATCGCCCAGACCCCCGAAGAATCGAAGCGATTGGAGAACATCTTCGCGCGGGCAACGGCCAATGGGGTGCCGGGCGCACGCATGCTGAGCGGCGACCAAATACGCGAGGTGGAGCCGAACGCCGTCGGGCTTTCTGCTTTGCACTCGCCGGAAACGGCAATCGTGGACTACACGGCCATCACCAAGGCGCTCGCCGACGACGTCCGTGACGCAGGCGGGCAGATCCGGCTTGGGCAGGAAGTCACCTCGCTGGAACAGCAGGGGAGCGGCGTCGTGGTCCGCACGAAGGATGGAGGCGAACACTACGATCTTGTGGTGGCCTGCGCCGGCCTTCAATCGGACCGGTTGGCGAAAGCGACTGGAGAGCCTGCAACGCCGCGCATCGTTCCCTTCTTTGGGCAGTACTTCCTCCTCGGGAAGGAGACCCGCGCAAAAGTCAGGGGCTTGATTTATCCGGTGCCGGACCCCAAACATCCGTTCCTTGGCGTGCACTTGACCAAAAGGATCGACGGCGAAATGATGCTGGGCCCCAACGCATTCATCTCCTTCGGACGCGAGGCCTATTCCTGGAAGGACATCGATGTGCGCGATGTCCTGAATTACACCCTGTTTCCAGGCTTCTGGAATTTTGCCCGCCAGAATGTGCCATCGGCTGTCCGCGAATTCCAGACCGTGGTCAGCAGGAAGAAGTTCATTAAGGAGGCCGTACGCTTTGTTCCGTCGTTGGAGGGTGCCACTATTCTTCCCGGCACGCGAGGCGTCCGCGCACAGGCCATGAACGCTGACGGTTCCCTGGTGGATGATTTTGTGATTTCACGACGCCGGGACACGGTTTTGGTGCGGAACGCACCCTCACCGGGGGCAACGTCGTCGATGGCGATCGCGGAGTACATCGTGCAGCAGGCTCTGCAGGACCAGGTGCAGCAAGCTCTGCGGGACCAAGTGCGGAAAAAGGGGAAGTTAACACGCCCGTGACGCTGCAGAAACCGGCCCCACATGACTGCTGGATACCTTTGCCGCATGAAAGCATCCTGGGTGGCTGAACAAGGCGCGAAGATCGGCTCCAAGATCGGCCAATGGATTGAGGCCGCCTACGTCCTGGATTGTGTGGAACCGGCAAACGACCCCGGCGGCCAGGGGGGTCACGGGCGGCCCGCCGATTGGACGTGGTTGCCTGCGCTTAGCGGGGTTACGGTTGCCAGTGCGCAGGCCATTCAATCCCACTCGGGAATGGCCCGCCGTAACCCCTGAAGGTTGGCTTGAAAGCTGCTGAATGTTGTTTTGGGCACACTTTTCGTCTAACGCGGATGCTATGCCCTAAACTGCTTCACTGAGGTGCCTGAAATGGCACTATGCAGCAACGAAAGCGAACCCAATGGCTACTGATTACGACGCGCCCCGCAAGACAGAAGAAGAGACTCCCGCGGACTCGCTTGAGGCTCTTCAGGCGTCCCGCGGCACCGGTGCCCAGACTGCAGTCATCGACCTCGACGAAAACGACACCGCGGAAGGCATCGACCTCCCAGGCGCCGATCTTTCCGGTGAAGAACTGACCGTTGTGGTGGTACCTGAACAGTCTGACGAATTCACGTGTTCTTCCTGCTTCCTGGTCCGCCACCGGTCCCAGGTTGCCTTGGAAAAGAACGGCCTTAAGTACTGCAAGGACTGCGAAGGCTAACCCCAGGCACTGCAAAACGTTCGAGCCCCGTCAGGCCAGAGAATGGTCGGATGGGGCTTTTGCGTGTCCGCGGCTCTTTGTAACGCCCAGGTATCGTTATCTTCGGTTACGAACCTACGCATGAAGACCCTCAACAGAGTCCCTGAATCGGCCTAAATGTCCCCTTCCATGACTCTCCTGTGACCACCCCGGAGTCGTTTTAACGGTTGTGCGCCGAAGCGGCCACAACCCATCCAAACCACCCAATGCGCTCCTACTGTTGAAGTATCAACTTCGCCTGAAGGGGGCACAAAAAATGAGGAAATTTGGAGCGGGTTTGGCCGCAGTCCTTGCAGCTGCCGGACTCGGTCTGGTGGCACCGGGGCCAGCCTCGGCATCACCATATTGCGGGATCATGTGGGGCTCGCTGGCCAAGGCCGACCCCGATATGAGCGCCGCCAACGTCACCAACGTCCGAACGGGCCAGCAGCCCTGTTACGACCGCTTGGTGATCGACATGACCGGCAAGGTGGCCGGCTATTCAGTGCAGTATGTCCCGGTGGTGGTTCAGGATGCCACGGGCTATCCAATCCCCGTGCTCGGTGATGCTGACCTGCAGGTTGTTGTGACAGCGCCTTCATACAACCAGAACGGCCAACTGACGTACGCTCCGGCTGCCAAGGCGGAGTTGTCCAACGTTTCCGGGTATGAGACGTTCCGGCAGGTGGTTTACGCGGGCAGCTTCGAAGGCACCACGAGCATCGGTTTGGGTGTCCGTGCCCGGCTTCCGTTCCGCGTCTTCACTTTGGACGGGCCCGACGGCGGTTCGCGCCTTGTGGTGGACGTCGCCCACCGTTGGTGATTGGTTAGCTGGCTAACGCGAGAACGCGGGAAAGCGGCCAGTTCGTCCGGAGATTTCCGGCGAACTGACCGCTTTCCCACGTCTTCGCGTTGAGGACCTACTCGGGGACCACCAGGGCAGGGGTGTCCTTGCGGATGGTCTCTCCGCGGAAGAAGCCGGGACGGACGCGGGACATGATCAGCATGAACACCGCACCCAGGGCAAGGATTCCGATGCCGAGCACGAACACGAGCCCCACTCCGAAGATTTCCGAGCCACTTCCAAACTCCGGGGCCCAGCTGTCCACCGCGGTCTGCAGGAAGACAACGAACAGGCCGACCCCACCCAGCAGCGGGCAGAGGAGACGCAGGAAGAAGTTGCGGGCACTGGAGAACACGCTGTTCCGGAAATACCAAACACAGGCGATGGCCGTGAGCCCGTAGTAGAAGCAGATCATCAAGCCAAGGGCCAGGATGGTGTCGTTGAGGACGTTCTCACTGATCACGTGCATCACGGCGTAGAAGCCGGCGGACAGGACACCGGCCGCGACGGTGGCGAAGCCCGGCGTCGAGAACTTCTTGCTCATGTGGCTGAAGCGCTCGGGCAGGGCGCCGTAGTGCGCCATGGCCAGCAGGCTGCGCGACGGCGAGGTGAACGTGGACTGCAGCGATGCGGCCGAGCTCGACAGGACCGCGAGGGACATGAGGATCGCGAACGGACCCATGACCGGTGACGCGAGGGCCGTGAACACGTTGGCGTGGTTTTCCTCGTTGTTCAGGCCGATTCCAGTGTCTCCGACGCCTGCGAACATCATGGTGGCGATGGTGACCAGCAGGTAGATGCCCAGCACGATGACGGCGGTCAGGGTGCCTGCGAGGCCGGCGGTCTTCTTACCGTTGGCGGTTTCCTCGTTCACTGTGAGGCATACGTCCCAGCCCCAGTAGACGAAGATCGACAGGGAGATGCCGGCCGCGATCTGGCCGAAGGTCTCGATCTTGGTGACGTCGAACCAGTCCCAGCTGAACGGAATGGCGGTCTCGGAGGTGGACCAGTTGGCGAACGCCATGGCCACGAAGAGGCCCAGGACCAGCAGCTGGAAGCCCACCAGCCCGTACTGGACGATCTTGGTGGTGTGCAGGCCGCGGTAGCTCACCCACACGGCCAAGGCAACGAAGACGAAGCAGGTGGCAACGTTCAGCACCTTGTTCGAGGCGAGGTCCGCGAGCTCGGGGGAGCCCGTAACCTGTGCCAGGAAGAGATAGAAGAAGTCCACTGCGACGCCTGCCAGGTTGGACAGGACGATGATGTTGGCCGCGAGCAGGCCCCAGCCACCCATCCAGCCCACCCAAGGACCGAATGCTTTGGTGACCCACGTGAAGGTGGTGCCGCTGTCCGGGGAATCTGCATTGAGTTCCCGGTATGCCAGTGACACCAGGATCATCGGAATGAACCCGATAAGGAAGATCACGGGCAGTTGCAGCCCGGCTTCGTTGACGGTTGGACCGAGCGCGCTGGTAAGCGTATACGCCGGGGCGATGGTTGAAATGCCAAGAACGACGACGGCGAGGAGCCCCAACTGCCCCGTCTTCAGTCCCTTGCCGCTGATCTCGTGCGACTTGCCGGCCGGGCTGCTGCCTGAGGCCGTGCTACGGATTGTCTGGCTCATGAAAGGCCCTTTCTAGATGGCCGTAGGCTGCTGCTGCGTAATGCAGTGGATACCGCCGCCCCGGGCAAAGAGTTCCCGCGCGTCAACACTGACTACGCGGCGTCCGGGATAGGCGTCGGCGAGGATGCGGAGTGCTTTCTCGTCCATGGGGTCATTGAAACTGCATGCGATGACCCCTCCGTTGACCACGAGGTGGTTGATGTAGCTGTAGTCCACATACCCTTCGTCGTCGGTAAGGGTTTCCGGGGCGGGAACTTCGATGATGTTCCAGTCCCGGCCTGCTGCGTCATGGGTGGTGCGCAGGAAGTTGATGATTTCCCGGGAGACGTTGTAGTCCGGGTGTTCGGGGTTCTGCTGGGAGTGGACCAGCAGCGTGCCGGGGCTCGGGATCGCTGCCACAATGTCCACGTGGCCGCGGGTGCCGAATTTCTCCGAGTCCCGGGTGAGGCCGCGGGGCAGCCAGATCACATGGGTGGCGCCAATGGTGCGGGCCAGTTCCCCTTCGATGTCCGCCTTGGTCAGGCCGGGGTTGCGGCCTTGGTCAAGCTGTACGGTCTCGGTGACCAGGACTGTGCCTTCGCCATCAACCTGGATGCCGCCACCTTCGTTGACGATGCCTGAGGGGATGTGGTGGGCATCGGCGCGAGCGCTGATCTCCGCTGCGATGAGGGAGTCCTTGTCCCATGTGGCCCAATCCTGGCCACCCCAACCGTTGAAGATCCAGTCCACGGCACCCAGCTGCTTGTTGGCATCAAGCACGAAGGACGGCCCGATGTCGCGCATCCAGGCATCGTTGAGTTCAGCGGTCAGTACCTCGACGCGAGGGTCCAGGTAACGCGCGGCGGTGTCCACGTCGTCGGGGTGTACCACCATGGTGACCGGCTCGAACTCAAGGATGGCGTTGGCAACGGCAGCCCACGTGGACCGCGCTGCGTGAGCTTCTTCCGCGGTGTCACCCAAGGTGTAGCCACCAGTGGGGAAGGCCATCCAGACGCGGTCCTGGGGAGCGGTCTCGGACGGCATCCGCCAGGCGCTCATGCGGACACAGCCTGGTATGGGGTGGCCTCGGCTGTGGAGCCGAGCGGGGCGTTGGGGTTCACGGGTTCCGTGAGGCGGCCGTACGTTTCCGGGCGGCGGGTGGCCAGGAACGGGAAGAGCGTGAGCCAATCCTTGCGCTGGTCCAGGTCGAGATCGGCCACCAGGACGGCGGATTCGTCGCGGGGTGCCTGGACCAGGATGCGGCCGTACGGATCCGAGATGAAGGATGAACCGTAGAAGTTCAGGGTGCCCTCGCTGCCGTAGCGGTTGGGGGCGATCATGAAGAGGCCATTGGCGATGCCGTTGCCCACGATGACCTGCTGCCAGAGCGGTTGGGTGTCGAAGTCGGGGTGGTCCGGCTCGGAACCAATGGCAGTGGGGTAGACCAGGATTTCGGCACCGCCTAGGGAGTACATACGGGCGAGCTCGGGGAACCATTCATCCCAGCAGGTGGGCATGCCAAGGCGTGCGCCGCCGAGTTCGGCAGGGGCGTGGACCGCATAGGCGTCCTCGGCGGCCGGGCCTTTGCGGAAGAACTTGTCCTCGTAGTAGCCGGCCGTGACGGGGATGTGCAGCTTGTGGGTGCGGGCCACGAGCTCGCCAGCAGGGGAGACGAGGATCGCGGTATTGAGTCCCAAGCCGTCGTCCGTGCCGTCCGGGTTTTCAGCACGCTGGTAGAGCGATGCGTGCACCGAGACGCCGTACGTCCTGGCAGCCGCTGCGGCGAACGTGAAGGTTGGGCCCGTGAGCAGGTCTTCGGTGATGTCTGAAGGGCGGATACCTGCGGCCGGGTTGTTCTCCGGCCGGGTGTCTGCAGGGTAGCGGGAGAGGGTCAGTTCAGGCAGGAAAACAACACTGGCTCCCAGCTTGGCTGCACGTTCGATTCCCTCGTTCAGTTCGGCGTGCAGGACTGCTTCATCAGCGTGCCAGCGGTGCTGAACGACGCCGACCCGCAGCGGGGTGCGGGTGGACGGCTCGGTGCGGGCCAGGGAAGTCGGGGCTTCGAGGCGGGTAATTTCAATCATGGGGCATGTACTCCGGTGAGACGACAGTCACTAAATGAATAGCGTTCATTTAGTATGGCGGTAGTCACGGCTGGATGCAAGGAGCAAAAATGAATTCCCTTCATTTCCCGCGCTCAGGAGGCACCTATCTCTTCGGCCGCGCCCTGACGTGCATGCGCTCGCCCTGCTGTCCAAAGAGGGTAAGGAGCTCCACGGGCTCCTTAGTGGCGCTGGCGAACCAGTGCGGCGTCCGCGTATCGAACTCCGCCGCCTCACCTGCTTTAAGAATGAAGTCGTTCTCACCCAGGACAAGCCGGAGTTTGCCGTTGAGGATGTACATCCAGTCATAGCCCTCATGCGATTGGGGATCGGGAACTTCCTTCCCCGTACCGCCCGGCAGGACCATCTTGAACGCCTGGATTCCCCCTGCTCGTCGCGTCAGCGGCAAGGCTGTGCCCCACTCGTGCACGTGCGGCTTGAGGTGAATCCGCGGATCACCGGTTTCCGGGGCGTCGATGAGTTCTTCGAGGGGGATCTGGTGAAGCCGGGCAATGGGCAGGAGCAATTCGAGCGTGGGCTTCCGTTGCCCCGACTCCAACCTTGAGAGTGTGCTGACCGAAATGCCCGTGGCCGCCGAGGCCTCCGACAGGGTCACATTGCGTTGGGTCCGCAGCGCCCGCAGGCGAGGGCCGATGGCGTCGAGCATTTTGCTGAAATCCGGAGTCATGGCTTCAGTTTGCCATACCAGCAAAATTTGTTGCTGATTCCAGGGTCTTCGTTTGAGCATTGAATCAGGCCGTTATGAGGCCCGCTTTGCGCCCCAAAACCTGGAAATAGCGCGCAGATCAGGCCTCGCAACAAAGCGAACAGGAGGCAAAAATGAAACAACAGTACGACGTCGTCATTGTGGGAGGTGGCGCAGCTGGGTTAAGTGCCGCGGTCACGCTGGGTAGGGCGTTGCGGTCCGTGCTGGTCATCGACGCCGGGGAGCCACGGAACGCTCCTGCCGCAGGGGTGCACGGCTTCCTTTCCCGGGACGGGCTCAGCCCCAGGGAACTCTTGGCGCTTGGTCGCGCTGAAGTTTTTCTCTACGGCGGCCACATCGAATCGGGCGTGGCTGTGGCGGCGCGTTCGACGCCGGATCCCACCAACGCTTCCGAACCCGCCTTTGAGGTGGACCTGGCTGATGGTCGGACTGTCGGGGCGCGTCGGATGCTGGTGGCCACGGGCCTGACCGACATCCTGCCCGATGTTAAGGGCATCCGGCAGCGCTGGGGCAGGGACGTCCTGCACTGCCCGTACTGCCATGGTTGGGAAGTGCGGGACAAAGCAATCGGCATCCTGGGCTCCGTACCGATGGCTTTGCACCAGACCCTGCTGTTCCGGCAGTGGAGCCCCAACGTCACGCTGTTCCTGAACGACATCGTTGAACCGACTGAAGAGCAGTGGGAACAACTGGCGGCCCGGTCCATCAGCGTGGTCGAAGGCAAGGTTCAGTCATTGGAAGTCACTGACGATGTGCTGAGTGGCGTCGTCCTGGAATCCGGCGCGGTGATACCAGTTGAGGCGGTGGTGGTTGGTCCACGCATGGAGGCGCGTTCCAGGGTGCTCGAATCCCTCGGCATTGAGCCGGTGGAACACCCCCAGGGAGTGGGACTTCATTTTGAAGCGGTTGCACCAGGAGGAGCCACATCGGTGCCGGGCGTTTGGGTAGCGGGCAACGTCACCGATCCCATGGGCCAGGTAGTGGCTGCCGCGGCGGCGGGAACCATGTCCGGTGCAGTCATCAACGCGGATCTCATGATTGCTGAAACCAGGCTGGCGGTAGCGGCAGCGGCCAGCCGCGCTGAGGGCCTTGTTTCACCGTAAGTTGCATTAATTAGCAGTCGACTTACGGTCCGGGTGCGAGGACGATTAAAGAACAGCCACTAAGGAGGTTGGGTATGTGCTACTCGTACTATGAGGGCTTTGAGAGGCGCACGAAGAAGGACTCCGTGCGCACGCCTGAGATGCACAAGCCTGAGACCAGCAAGGATCAGGCACCTGAGGCCCCTGCCGAGAAGAGCCCGCAGACAGAAGGAACGTTGTGGACTTTCCTGGCTCGTCGCCGCAGGGAATTTGAGGTTTCAGAACCGAAGATCGACCGCATCCGCGAGAAGGTCTAGGCAGCGGTCTGGGCAAAGACCCTGTACAACGGGCAATTCACCACCGCGCGCGGCGGTGAATTGCCCGTTAAGCGGCGTTTCCGGCTGCCTGCTTGGGAACGTCCAGGAATTCGAGGGCGCCAGTGACCAGTGCTTCCGTGCCAAGGGCCAGTGTTGGCTGGATGATCGGGGCAAAGTAGGGCGAATGGTTCGACGGAACGTCCTCCGGGAGACGGCCCGTCGTCGCCCAGTCCTTGAAGCGGGTGGCCTCGATCCCGCCCAGGAACCAAAAGACGAGGGGCGCCCCGGCCGCCGTCGCGAGTTCCCCGACGTCTTCACTGCCTGAGACGGGGCCGGGGTCCATGATCCGCGCGGCCCCGAACCTATCGCGAAACGCTGAAGCGACCCTTCCGGCGGCCGATTCATCATTGACCGTCATCGGGAAACGCTCCTCATAGTGGAATTCGGGTTCCTTGAGGGAGCCTGAGGCAGCAGCTTCACTTCGAACGATGCGCTCGATCGAGTTCAGGACTTTCTCCCGCGTGGGCTCGCTGAAGGATCGGATGCTGAGGCCAAGGGTTGCGGTCTCGGGAATGATGTTGTTCTTTGTTCCCGAATGGATTTGCCCAACCGTAACTACTGCAGAATCGCTGGCGGCGAGTTCCCGGGACACCACTCCTTGCAGGCGCATGGTGGTTGCCGCTGCCATGAGCACTGGATCAATGGTGGTTTCAGGCCGGGAGCCGTGGCCGCCGCGTCCATGCAAAGTCACGTTGAGGGAATCCGCTGATGCCATGGCCACACCGGGACGGATGCCGAACCATCCGGCAGGAAAGGGCGCCACGTGCTGGGCGAGGACCACGTCCGGCTTGGGGACCAGGTCAAAGAGCCCATCCGCCACCATGGCCTGGGCACCGCCACCCCATTCTTCGGCTGGCTGGAAGACGGCGATCAACGTGCCCTGCCAGTCCTGCCGCTTTTCGGCCAACGCTTCCACGGCTCCGAGGAGGCAGCTGACATGCACGTCGTGCCCGCACGCATGCATGATCGGCACGTCGCGGCCTTCATGGTCGACGCCGACTGCCGCACTTGCGTAGTCCAACCCGGTGGCCTCTTTGACCGGTAACGCGTCCATATCGGCACGAAGCATCACCACAGGTCCGGGGCCATTGTCCAGGACTCCTACAACCCCCGTTTTCCCCACGCTGCGGTGGACCAGCAGCCCCAGGTCCTCAAGGTGTCCGCTGATGATCCCGGCTGTCCTGCCCTCTTGGAAGGAAAGCTCCGGGTTTGCGTGGAGGTCACGGTAGAGGGCTTCAAGGTCAATGCTCATGGGGAATTTTCCTTAACAGGTCGACGCCGCAGGTCTGGCCAGTGTATCGACGTCATCAGACAACGACGGCGACCCACACCTTTGCGCTTCAGGGCAAACTTGGTTGCATGGAATCTTCACAAGAGATCACTACCCAACGCTCAACGGTCGAGGATTGGACCAAGGCTCTGGCAGAGTCCAGCGGATCACCTGGTGGAGGCGCAGGAACAGGTGTAATGCTGGCCATTGCCGCATCCCTGGCTTCCATGGTTGCTGGTTATACGGAGGCGCCCGGGCAGCAGTTGGCCGATCTTCACGCCCGGGCCCGCTCCCTCCGCGAAACCGCCCTGAAGCTGGCTGACGACGACGCAACGGCGTCAAAGGCTTTCGGTGCGGCCTTCCGGCTTGATCCTGGCCCGGACCGGGAGCAGGCAATCCACCGGGCATCCGTCGATGCTGCCAAGGCGTCCGCGGTCCTCGGGGACCATGCCATCGAAGCCATCGAGGACCTGGGATGGCTTGCTGCCAACGGGAACCCGGCGCTCATTGCTGATGTGGTGGTGGGGTTCGGAGCCCTCAGGGCGGCGATCGCAGGAGCCCGGACCAACGTGAGCTTTGATCTCGGGTCGCTCAGATCCGCAGGCGCGTCGCTTGATGAGATCAAGGAAAAGCACCCTGAATTGTGGGCAACGGTAGGGCGGCTCAGCGATGCCCTGGACCGCATTGACCAGCTGGTGGCCGCCATAGATGGCAAGGCTGCACCTACGGACGGCCACTGATTCCCGCGGCGCCTACTGCGCTTTGGGAACCCGCCGGAGCACGACGGCGGCAAGCACTGCCGCGCAAGCCATCAGTACCAGCCCAATCGCCGCAGTGATGTGGACGCCGGATTCGAAGGCTACCCGGGCGGCGGCTGTCAGGGCATCCGATAGCGGAGCGGGTAGTGCCGAAGCAGCATCCACGGCGCCGGCCAGCGTTTCTCCCGATTTCCCGGCCGCTTGCGTGGACAAGCCCTCCGGGATGACGAGGTTGTGCTGGTAGGACGCGGTGAGGATCGAGCCCAGCACGGCCGTTCCCAGGAGCGAACCAAGCTCGTAGCCTGTCTCGGAAATTGCGGACGCCGCTCCGGATTTGTCGGCCGGCACCGAGCCGAGGATGAGGTCGTTGGAGATGGTTTCCGCTGCGCCTACGCCGACGGCGAGGACAGTCAAGGCTGACAACAGGAACACAGGTCCGCTGCCGTGATCACCCACAGCTACCACCAAATAGCCCGCCGCGCTGAGGGTAAGGCCGCCGGCCACAACGAATCCTGGCCGGATGCGCTTTACCAGCGGGACCACCACCAGGCCGGCGATGATGGTTGCCAGGAGCGCCGGAATCATTGCGATGCCCGCTTCCATGGGGGACTGGCCCTCAACAAGTTGCAGGTGCTGGGCGAAGAAGTAGATGAAGCCCGTCATGGAAAACAAGGACAGGACGTTGGCCACGATTGCGGTACTGAACACTTTGTTCCTGAACAAAGAGACGTCCAGCATGGGACTCTGGATCCGCCGCTGGCGCCGGACAAACAGAACGCCCATCACCAGGCCGAAGACCATGAAGGCCGCTGCCGACGCCCCGAATCCGTGAACAGCGAATTCCTTGATGCCGTACACGAACGGAGCCATGGTGATCACGGACAGCGCGATGCTGGGCACGTCCACACGGCCAGGATTGGCGTCCTTGGATTCGGGAATGAGGACCCTGCCGAAAGCGAGGAGGGGCAGGAGCAAGAAGGTCGCCACCAGGAAGACGGCACCCCACCAGAAGTGTTCCACCAGCCAGCCACCAAAGATCGGGCCAAGGGCGGCGCCGCCAGAGAATCCGGCAGCCCATACGGCGATCGCGAGCCGCCGGCGGTTCGGATCAGCAAAGATGTTCCGGATCAAGGACAACGTTGAAGGCATCAACATCGCGCCGAACACGCCAAGTGCGGCGCGGCCGGCAATCAGCCATTCCGCGGAAGGTGCGAACGCCGTAGCAGCCGAAACCGCCGCGAAGCCTGTGCTGCCGATCAGCAGCAGCCGCCGTCGTCCGATCCTGTCGCCAAGGTTGCCCATGGAAACGAGCAGCGCCGCCAACACGAGCGGGTAGGCGTCAATGATCCACAGCAGTTGCACGCCACCTACATCCAGGGAGCGGGCAATTTCGGGCAGGGCGAAGGTGAGCGCGGTGTTGTCTACGGCCACCAGCAGCACCGGGAACATCAGGAGTGCCAGGGCCGTCCAATCGCGCCACGGTGCCGTCTGACCCATCAGGGAATGAGCGGAACGGGGTGCTTGGGTTGAGGACGGCGTGAACATGGCACCAACTATACCGTCCAGACGGTATAGTTTCAAATTCAACACCATCAAACGCCGTAGGGAATGATGTAGTCATGCCACGAAAACCAGTTGCCCGGGATGCGGTCCTGGATGCCTACGAAGCCCTCCTTATCGAGGTGGGGGAGCGGGCTGCCACGCTTGACGCCGTCGCAAAGCGGGCAGGTGTCTCCAAGGGTGGACTGCTTTACCACTTCCCCAACAAGGAATCGCTGATCAGCGCCCTGCTGGAGCGCTTGGATGAGTTGGCCCAGGCAGACATCGAAAAAATGAAGACTGCGCCCGATGGCAGCGCTGCTTACTTCATTCGGACCTCGCTGTGGGCCGGGACCCCCATGGACCGGGCGTTCGTCGCGGCTACACGGCTGGCAGAAGTTGCCCATGAAGAGACCCGGCTACGGTTCAGCGGAATCCAGCAGCAGTGGCTGGACGTCCTGGCCGAGGATGTGGGTCCGGAGGTAGCCAAAGCCGTCAGTTATATGGGTGACGGCCTGTATTTCAATGCCATGTTCGAGGGTGGCCAGGAAGGCGGCAAGCCCGGGCGGGAGGTCGACGTCGAGATCCTGCTGGGAGTCCTGGACCGGCTCCGCAAGTAGCGGGTCGCCCATTTGCGGCGACGCCTCCGACGTAGGACAATTGAGTCTTGTGGTGCGTCTTTACAGAGGCACGCAAACAATAGAATATGCCTTTGATCTGCGGCGGGAGAGTCCTGCAAGCAAGTGATGCGGGCGCCGTAGGAGCAAACCCTCCCCAGGAATCTCTCAGGCCCACGCACCGCCGCGGCGAGGCAACTCTGGAAAGTAGCAGGCCTTTTGCTGCGCCCTTTGGCGCGGAAGAAATGCTGTGCTCACCGACGGTGCAAGCGATCGTTGTGCAAGCAACACGCGGAAACTCTCAGGTCCAATACAGAGCGGGGAGGAACCCAGCCGCTGTGGCGTACCCAAACGCCGCCCAAGTAATGGAGTTCCTTCGTGACGGTTAGTTCAGCCTCCACCACCTTCGTCGATCGGCATATTGGCGCCCGCCGCCAGGCCGACATTGACACCATGCTCAAGACGGTCGGCTACGACACCGTTGATTCGCTGGTTGATACGGCCGTTCCCAACGACATCCGCCAAGACGTTGCCCTCACCCTCGAAAACGCGCTCAGCGAAGTTGAGGTCCTGGCCGAGCTGCGCAAGCTTGCGTCCAAGAACAAGACCGCCGTCCAGATGATCGGCCAGGGCTACTACGACACCGTCACGCCGCCGGTTATCCGCAGGAACATCCTCGAATCCCCGGCCTGGTACACCGCATACACGCCTTACCAGCCGGAAATCTCGCAGGGCCGCCTGGAAGCTCTGCTGAACTTCCAGACCATGGTCCAGGACCTCGTGGGCCTGCCGATCGCCAACGCCTCCCTGCTGGACGAAGCGACGGCTGTGGCAGAGGCCGTGCTCATGATGCGCCGGGCCAACAAGAACAAGGCAGCCCATGACGGGAAGACCGTCCTCGACGCCGACTGCCTCCCCCAGACCATCGCTATCGTGAAGGGCCGCGCTGAGGCGCTCGGTTTCGAAGTTGAGGTCGCCGACCTTTCGCTCGGCCTCCCGGAAGGCGCCATCAACGGCGTCGTCCTGCAGCAGCCCGGCGTTTCCGGCCGCGTGTTCGATCACTCCGCCGTCATCGCTGACGCCAAGGAACGCGGTGCACTGGTCACGGTCGCAGCAGACCTTCTCTCCCTGACGCTCATTACCCCTCCGGGCGAGCAAGGTGCGGACATCGCCGTCGGTTCCGCCCAGCGTCTCGGTGTTCCGCTGTTCTTCGGTGGCCCCCACGCTGCGTACATGGCCGTCCAGAAGGGTCTCGAGCGTTCGATGCCTGGCCGTCTGGTGGGCGTTTCCAAGGACGACGCCGGTGTCCCCGCCTACCGCTTGGCGCTGCAGACCCGCGAGCAGCACATCCGCCGCGAGAAGGCCACGTCCAACATCTGCACCGCGCAGGCGTTGCTGGCCATCGTCGCCTCCATGTACGCCGTCTACCACGGACCCGAAGGCCTGAAGGCAATCGCAGAAACCGCCCACGGTCACGCCCGCACCCTTGCAGCGTCACTGAAGGCTGCCGGCGTCGAGGTCCTTCACACATCCTTCTTTGACACCATTACAGTCCGCGTTCCTGGCAAGGCTGCCGAGGTTGTAGCTGCTGCCGAGGCCAAGGGCATCAACCTGCGCGGCATTGACGCTGATCTGGTGGGCATTTCTGTTGACGAGACCACTACATCAGAGGTTGTTCGCAGCGTCCTGGATGTCTTCGGCGCTAACGTGCTTGAGTCCGCAGAAGGTTTCGCGCTTGAGGCTTCCATTGAGCGCTCGAGCGACTTCATGCAGCACCCGGTGTTCAACACGCACCGCTCCGAAACCCAGCTCCTGCGCTACATCCGCAAGCTCTCGGACCGTGACCTTGCACTGGATCGCACCATGATTCCGTTGGGTTCCTGCACCATGAAGCTCAATGCCACGGCCGAGATGGAAGCCATTTCCTGGCCCGAGTTCGCCTCGATCCATCCGTTCGCTCCGGATTCCCAGACAGAGGGCTGGCGTGAACTGATCACCGATCTTGAGTCCCAGCTGACTGAGATCACCGGCTACGATCAGGTCTCCATCCAGCCGAACGCCGGTTCGCAGGGTGAGCTCGCCGGCCTCCTCGCGATCCGCGGTTATCACCTGTCCCGCGGCGACGAGCAGCGCAACGTGTGCCTGATTCCTGCTTCTGCGCACGGCACCAACGCTGCTTCCGCAGTGCTGGCCGGTATGAAAGTTGTTGTGGTGGCCACCGCTCCCGATGGCACCATCGATCACGTTGACCTCAAGGCCAAGATCGAAGCAAACAGGGACGCCCTCTCGGCCATCATGATCACCTACCCGTCCACGCACGGCGTGTACGACGCCGACGTCCGGGAAGTGTGCGACGCTATCCACGAAGCCGGCGGCCAGGTCTACATCGATGGCGCCAACCTCAACGCACTCGTTGGGCTCGCGCAGCCGGGCAAGTTCGGCGGCGACGTATCGCACCTGAACCTGCACAAGACGTTCTGCATCCCGCACGGTGGTGGCGGACCCGGTGTTGGTCCGGTCGCGGCCAAGGCACACCTGGCGCCGTTCATGCCTGGTGACGCTGCTTCGTGGACCGAAGGCAATGACGTCCCGATTTCGGCCTCCCGTTTCGGTTCGGCCGGTGTGCTCCCGATTTCCTGGGCTTACGTGAAGCTCATGGGCGGCCAGGGGCTCACCGAAGCCACCAAGTCCGCCCTGCTGGCTGCGAACTACATTGCTTCCCGGCTCAACGAGCACTTCCCCGTGCTCTACACCGGCGAGGGCGGGCTCGTAGCCCACGAGTGCATCCTGGACCTCCGTGAACTGACTGCCCGCACAGGCGTTACAGCTGAAGATGTTGCCAAGCGCCTCATCGACTTCGGCTTCCACGCTCCCACGCTGGCGTTCCCGGTTGCCGGAACCCTTATGGTGGAGCCCACAGAGTCTGAGGACCTCGTGGAGATCGACCGTTTCATCGAAGCCATGATCACCATCCGCGCCGAAATCGAGCAGGTCGCCACCGGCGATTTCACTGTTGAGAACTCGCCGCTGCGCAAGGCACCCCACACGGCTGCCGCCGTCGTAAGTTCTGACTGGGACCGCGCATACCCGCGTGAGCAGGCCGCGTTCCCCGTCCACCACCTCAAGCAGGACAAGTACTTCCCGCCCGTTGGCCGCATCGACGGCGCAGCAGGAGACCGCAACCTGGTCTGCTCCTGCCCTCCGATCGAAGACTTCGAAAACTAAAGGACGGTCCTGCAAATGACTGAGAACTACACTGCTCTCTACGAAGAGCACAAGAAACTGGGCGCGTCCTTCACGGATTTCGGCGGCTGGCAGATGCCCCTTAAGTACTCCTCCGAGTTGGCCGAGCACCACGCCGTCCGCAAGTCCGCCGGCCTGTTCGACCTCTCCCACATGGGCGAAGTCTGGGTCACCGGACCGGACGCGGCGGCGTTCCTGGACTATGCGCTGGTAGGCAAAATTTCCGCCATGGCCGAGGGCAAGGCCAAGTACTCGCTGATCTGCCAGGAAGACGGCGGCATCATCGACGACCTCATCACCTACCGTCGTGGCACCGACAAATTCCTGGTGGTTCCGAACGCCGGAAACGCTGCGGTTGTGGCTGCGGCCCTGCTGGAGCGCGCAGCTGGTTTTGACGTGGTTGTTGAAGACGCCTCTTCCGAGACGTCGCTCATCGCTGTCCAGGGTCCGCGCGCCGAAGCCATACTGCTGCGCCTTGTGCCCGCAGAGCAGCACGCGCTGGTCACCGAACTGAAGTACTACGCCGCTGTTGAGGTGCCGTTCACGTTCGACGGCGGCACTCAGGACCTGCTGCTCGCCCGCACCGGGTACACCGGTGAAGATGGCTTCGAGATCTTTGTGTCCAACGACTCCGCTGCTGCCCTGTGGCAGGCCATCGCCGACGTCGCTGAAGAAGGCGAGTTGACCCCCGCAGGCCTGGCTTCCCGCGACTCCCTGCGCCTGGAAGCAGGCATGCCGCTCTACGGCAACGAACTGTCCCGCGAAGGAAACCCGTTCGCCGCAGGACTCGGTCCCGTCGTCGCACTTTCCAAAGAAGGCGACTTCGTCGGCAAGGACGCACTCGCTGCCCTCAAGGCTGACGGCGCCGGCTCCACCAGCGGACGCAGGCTTGTGGGCCTCAAGGGCCTGGGCCGCCGCGCTGGTCGTGGTCATTACCCGGTCCTCAAGGATGGTGCAGTGGTAGGCGAAGTCACCTCCGGCCAGCCCAGCCCGACGCTTGGTTACCCGGTAGCGTTGGCCTACGTCGACGTCGAGCATTCAGAGCTTGGAACTGCGTTGGACATTGACCTGCGGGGCAAGTCTGAGCCGTTCGAAGTTGTCGCATTGCCGTTCTACAAGCGCCAAAAGTAAGCGGGGGTCTTCGTGCCCGGCGGGGTCGCCTTTTGCCCGTCGGGTCCGCCATCCTCCGCGGGCCCGGTCGCCTAAGCGCCCGCTGGGCGGACGCGAGGCTCCCTTGGACGCCCGCTTCCGGATACCGGGCCCGACGGGGCCGCCCTGCCTGGCGCTTCGTGAACCGCTAAAGGTGCTGGGGAGTAGCCACTCGCCTCGGGTGATCTTGTCGTGCCGGCCTCCCCACCCAGCCACAGTTTTTGATCAACCACAGTAAGGAAACAGAATGCCCAAAGTAGCGCCCGAACTTCAGTACTCCGACGAGCACGAGTGGGTTTCCCGCGGGGAGGGGAACCTGGTGTCCGTCGGGATTTCCGAGGTCGCCACCGACGCGCTGGGTGACATCGTGTACGTTGACCTGCCCGAGGTTGGCTCCGCCGTTACTGCAGGTGAGACCTGTGGCGAGGTTGAGTCCACGAAGAGCGTGTCGGACCTCTACTCGCCGGTCACTGGTGAGGTCACTGAGATCAACGACGCCGTCGTGGGCGACCCGGCCCTGATCAACAACGACCCCTACGGCGCTGGTTGGCTGTTCAAGGTCGCCGCTGAGTCCGAGGGCCCGCTGCTTTCGGCCGAGGAGTACGCCTCCAAGAATGGCGGAGACCTCTCGTAGGGTCAGTGGTTGGCCCGTCGGGGCCGACGTCCTCCGCGTGTTCGGTCGCGAAGACGCCCGCTGGGCGGACGTGACGCTCCCTTGGACGCACGCTTCCGGACGCCGGTCCCAAGGGGCCCGTTCCCGCAGCCGATGAGGTATTGCCAGTCCGTTTCGTGGGGTTGCTGCCGGAGATGCCGTGCGCACGGCATGTTCGGCAGGGGAGCCCCGAAATGGCCGCTGGAGTCCGCGGAGGACGTTGGCTCGAAGCGCCCATACAGCGCCCACTGTGGCGTAGCGTGGCATTGTAGAACTGAATAAAATTGCGACGCCGGGTTGCCGCCTTTGGGGGCCATCCGGCGTCGTGCTTCGGTCGCCTGCCGCCATAAGCGGGGGCGGCCCTCCGGCAGGACCATCTGCCGGACCGTTTTCAAGCTTTGTTAAGGGATCCCGACCATGGCTGTTGGTGTTTTCGATCTGTTCACTGTGGGTATTGGCCCGTCGAGTTCGCATACTGTGGGGCCGATGCGGGCCGCTGCGGTGTTCGCTGGTGAGCTCAAGGGCGCCGGTGTCCTGGGCTCGGTCGCGTCGCTGAGGGTTGATCTGTATGGCTCTTTGGCTGCGACTGGCCGTGGGCACGGGACCATGACTGCGACCCTGTTGGGCCTTGAGGGTTACCACCCGGATTTGATCCTGCCCGATGAGGTGGAGGAGCGGCTGGCCTCGATCGCTGAGACAGGTGTCCTGAATCTGGCCGGTGCATCCGGCGAAGGCGTAGAGCTGCCGTATGCGGTGGAGGATATGGTCCTGCATCCGTTGACGGTGTTGCCGCGGCATACGAACGGGATGAAGTTTGCCGTGGCTGATGCCGGGGGGAACGTGCTGCGGGAGGCGACGTTCTTCTCGGTTGGTGGCGGGTTCATCGTCCGGGAGGGCGAGGAAGACGCGGCGCGGGCGGAGTTGGAGGAGACGAAGGCGGAGTTGCCGTTGCCGTTCCGGACGGCTGCCGAGTTGCTGGGCCGGTGCTCCTCCAAGGGCCTGGGGATCAGCGACATCATGTTCATCAACGAACGCGCGTCACGGTCTGAGGAGGAGATCCGGGAGGGTCTTTTGCATATCTGGCACGTGATGGAGGCGTGTGTTGAGACGTCGTTGAAGCGTGAGGGTGTGTTGCCCGGGGGGTTGAGGGTCCGTCGTCGTGCTCCTGATTGGTTGGAGCGGTTGTTGAAGGAAGACAAGGACCGCAACGATCCGAAGTATTGGCAGGAGTGGGTGAACCTGATCGCGTTGGCGGTCAATGAGGAGAACGCTACGGGCGGGCGGGTGGTCACGGCGCCGACGAACGGTGCGGCGGGGATCATTCCGGCGGTGTTGTATTACGCGTTGAATTATGCCCCGGGCATGGACAAGGCGTCCCAGGCCGACAAGGACGATGTGGTGGTGAAGTTCCTGCTCGCCGCGGGTGCTGTGGGTGTGTTGTATAAGGAGCAGGCGTCCATTTCCGGGGCTGAGGTGGGCTGCCAGGGCGAGGTGGGCTCGGCGTCGTCGATGGCTGCTGCCGGTCTTGCTGAGGTGATGGGTGGTACGCCGGGGCAGGTGGAGAACGCGGCGGAGATCGCGATGGAACACAATCTGGGGTTGACGTGTGATCCGATCGGGGGGTTGGTGCAGATTCCGTGTATTGAGCGGAACGCGATCGCGGCGGCGAAGGCGATCAACGCGGCGAAGATGGCGTTGTGGGGTGACGGGACGCACCGGGTGTCGCTGGATGAGGTGATCGTGACCATGCGCGAGACCGGCAAGGACATGTCCTCCAAGTACAAGGAAACCGCGATGGGCGGCCTGGCCGTGAACGTCGTCGAATGCTGAGTCTGTTCGCTGTCTGTCCCTAGTGCCATGCTGTATCCATGAGCGGGGGATACGACAAAGATTTTCTGAGGGCACGCGTTGAACTGCCCAGTCCGTCGGCAACGACGATTCTTTTGGACTACACACACTTTTCCGTGCGCTTCCGGGCTCCCCGGAAGCTCGCGGCGATCGTGGGGGTCAACATCAGTGGCGGGGAACTGACCCCACTGGCCCGGGAAGGGACTTGGCATTTCGATGACAGGATCCCCAAAGAACAACAGGCGGGCCCGGACGTCTACAAGAACAACGCGTTCGATCGCGGGCACTTGGTTCGTCGCCTGGATCCCGTCTGGGGCGACCCGGCCACGGCCAAGAAAGCCAACCAGGACACGTTTGCCTTTACCAATGCCGCACCACAGGTGGACGACTTCAACCAGGGCAAGGAACTGTGGGTGGGGCTCGAGGACCACGTGCTGGGCCATGCGGACGCGTACGACGCCAAGCTCACTGTGTTCACCGGGCCAGTACTTCTCGACGACGACCTCCCGTACAGGGGTGTACAGGTTCCGCGGAAGTTCTGGAAAATCGCCGTATGGACCAACGACGCCAAGCTTGCCGCTGCCGGCTTTGTGCTGGACCAATCGCCATTGCTGGGGAAGGTTGAACTGAAGAAAGCGATCGATCAACGGCTCCTGGAAGGCGAACCGCCGCCCCTGGGGCCGTTCCGGACCTTCCAAGTCCCCATCGGTCAGATCGCTGACCTTACCGGTCTTAGCCTCACCAGGCTGGCCAACGCGGATCGCCTGATGAGCGGCCAGCGGGAACTCGGTAAGGAACCCAAAGCCATCAAGCTGGAGAGCGCCGAGCAGATCCGTTTATGAGTGGCCTCAAGACCCATATATAGACAGCTCCAAGAGCAGGAACCCTCGTTTATCAGCCGAATCGGCCTATTTATGTACGCCCGATAGACTTGAGGCTGCATGTCCGCATGCGCACCCAGCTTTTGAACACTGCACCAACCCCTGAGATTGGACACGGCCACCTTGCGAGAATTTACCGCCCGCTTTGCCACCGCCGAGGAAATCGATAACTGGGACAAGCACGTCACAGCCAACCCCAATGGCGGCAACATGCTGCAGTCGGACGCCTATGCGGCAGTCAAGGATGGCAACGGCTGGTTGGTCCGCCGCCTGGTTCTGGAGACCTCTGAATATTCCAGTTACAACCTGCTCCTTGAGAAGCAGTTCCCCATCCTGGGCCGGCTGTGGTACCTCATCAAGGGTCCTGACGCTGCCGCAGTGCAAGACATCAAACCGATGCTCACCGCCGTCGCCAATCTGGCACGTGAGCAGAAGATGAACGTCTTCACCATCAAGATCGAGCCAGACATCGTGGCATCCAGTGAGGCGACGGCCCAGCTCGCAGCCGTCGGGCTGGTCAAAGCCCCCAACATCCAGTCAAACGACTCAACAGCGTTGCTGGATATCTCGGCACCTGCCAATGAAGTGCTGCGGAGTATTTCATCGCGGGCCCGTAACGCCGTCCGCAGGGCAGAACGTGAAGGATGCGAAGTTCTCCCTGCCGAGCCCGGCGAGGAGACCTACCGCAAGCTCTATGCACTGATGCAAGACACAGTGAACGCCAAGGGTGCCATGCCGTTGCGGAGCTACGAGTACTACTCCCGTTTCTGGCACGAATTCTGCAGCCGCGGCCAGGGGAACTTCTTCTTTGTCTACGAGGACGGCGCACCCAGCGTGGGTGCTTTCGTTATCAACTATGGCTCCAAGGCAACCTACAAGGATGGCGGCTCCACGCAGAACCGCAAGCAATACGGTGACTCGCATTTGGTCCAGTGGGCAGCTATCCAGCGGATGCAGGATCTGGGCTGCGTTGAGTACGATTTCTGCGGCACGCCGCCTGCCGCCCGGATCAAGGACAAGACCCATCCCCTGTTCGGCATGGGCTTGTTCAAAACGAGTTTCACCAAGACCGTTACCGACTTCGTAGGCTGCTACGACCTCGTCCTCGGACCATTCCGCCATAAGCTCTGGCTCAAGGGTGCAGAGCGCGTCTTCCGCCGGCTGGAAACCATGCGCACCGGCGGACAGTTCTACTGAGAACCGGCACCAACCCAACACACTTCAGGCCCGCCCCGGCCACCAACGGGTGCAAATCTATCTAGGTGAGGTAATTTCTTTGACTCCGATTGAGGCTGGAACCGGCATGGAATTCGTGATTCTCAGTGACGCTGATTTCGAGACATTCGCCAAGGGACACCCGCAAGGCAGCTTCATCCAGTCCGTGGACCTGGCGCGTTTCCAGCGTGCCCGCGGCCAGGAAGTGGAGCTCTTTGGCGTGACCCGCGCCGGCAGCCTGATCGCCGCCGGAAAGCTCGTCTACACCGCCAATCGCTTTGGCTACAAGGTCTGCGACTGCGCAAAGGGACCACTGATGGACTACAGCGACGCCGAAGCGGTGCGGTTCGTCGTCGAGCAGTTGAAGAAGCACGCGGCCTCGAAGAAGGCCGCTGAACTGCGGATTTCACCGAACGTCAAGTACATCGCGCGCGACGAGGACGGCGCCGAGCACCCGGAAGTTGAGGACAACCGTCCACTGCTGAAGGAGCTGGCGGGGCTGGGCTTCAAGCACCAGGGCTTTGACATGAATTTCGCGAACATCAACTGGATGTTCGTCAAAAAACTGGACGGGATCGCCGATTCCGAAGAGCTCATCATGGGCATGAACTACCGCACACGCAAGGCCATTCGGAAGGCCGAAAAGAACGGCGTTTACCTGGAGCAGGCCACGCTGGAAACGCTGGACGACTTCTACAACGCGCTGAGCACGGCCGGCGACGAAAAGGGCTTCACGTACCGCGAGCGTGAATACTACGAGCAACTGCTCCGCAATACCTCGGATGAGTTCACCAAGCTCATGATGGCCAAGATCAACATCCCCGAATACCGGGCCTCCATCACTGAGCGCCTGGATGCCGAAGCCAAGACTCTCGCGGACCTCAAGCGCGACGTCGAGGAAACCGGGAGCAAGAAGAAGGCCAACCGCATCAAGGTGGTCCAGGACCTCGTGGATAGCTACGAGCGAAGCCTCAAGGACATCGAACGGTTCCCCGACTCTGTTGGCGTGGCTACCGTTGCGGCGATCCACTTCGCTTGCTCCGGCGATGAAATCGTGTGCGTGATCGGCGGCACTGTCCAGGACTACATCTACTTCAACGGAGCTACGTCGCTGTACTGGGGCATGATGCTGCACGCGCTCAACAATGGCTACTCGCGCTACAACTTCTATGGCACGTTCGGCATTCAGGGCCAGGATGAAACCGGTCACGGCGGCTACGAATTCAAGAAGGGCTTCGGCGGCGAAGTGGTCCAGCTGGTGGGCGACTTCGTGACGCCGGTGAACCTGCCGGTCTTCACCGCTTACCAGGCGGTCAGGAAGCTTGCAGGTGCCGCCAAGATGGTACTGGCAAAATTGCCGGAGCCCCGAAACCTGCTGAGGAAATTCCGGGGGAAGAACTAATCAACGAAGCCAAAGGGAGGAACACTGCGTGACTGAACGCCCTGAGGGCTCCGGCGGCAGGCCTCACACCGACGGCTTGCCCAAGACCCAGCCGATGCGGCCATCGCAAATCCGGCAGAACGCCAATGCCAAACGCATGCTGATGCGCTTGGTGCAAGGCGACAGCCCGCCCACCGCCCCCATGAACATCGTGGACCGGCTCGCGGGCAGTCCCTACGCCAACCCCACTATTCAGGTGGTCGGCGTCGACGCCTCAGCGCGTAAGACCATCGACTTCGCCTTGCATCTGGCCGAAGTCATGTTCCGCTACGGCGCAGGCGCCCTTGAAGTTGAGACCAGCATGATTGCCGTGACTGCGGCCCTTGGCTTGAAGAACGTTGAAGTGGACATCACCAACCAGTCGGTGGCCATCAACTATGCGCCGAAGGACCAGACCCCCATCACGTTGTTGCGTGTGGTGCGCTCGTGGACCAACAACTACGCCGGTCTCGCCCAGGTGCATCAACTGGTCACGGACATTGTGGCCGGGGGAGTTGGCCGCGACGAAGCAGTCCGTCGATTGAATGACATCGTCCGCAGCGCCAAGCCCTTCCCTCGCTGGATGGTCACGGTTGCCTTCGCTGTTTTCGCCGCGGTGTTCGTGGGCGTCCTGGGTGGCGGTCCGGGGGCATCAGCCCTGGCCTTTGCCTCCAACCTGCTGATCAGCCTGGTTGCGCGGCAGCTCAGCCGCTGGCGCACCCCGGACTTCTTCATCACGATGTCGTGCTCGTTCCTCGTCACGTTTATCGCCCTCATGCTGCGTTGGGCGGGGGCGGACATCGCTCCGTCCATTGTGGTTGCGGGCGGGATCCTGTTGTTGCTTCCAACAGGCAGGCTTGTGTCCTCCGTGCAGGACGCCATCAACGGCTTCCCCGTCACGGCGGCCGGGCGGTTCCTCTCCACGCTGCTCACCTTCGGCGCGATCGTCGCTGGCATCGCGGTCGCCGTCGTTGTGGGGACCCTCATGGGCAGCGAAGTCCTGGACGTCACCAAAACATTCCCGGATGCGTATCCTTTGTGGGGCCAAGCCATTCTGATTGCCATCGCCGTAGTGGCTATCGGCGTCACCGAGCAGACACAGATGCGTCTGTTACTCCCGACGGCGGCAGTCGGCTTGGTTGGCTTCTTCGTCTTGTGGGTTGCCACCACCGCCGGGTTTGGCGACCGCTTGTCGCCGGCAGTTTCGGCTGTGGCCATCGGCCTGCTGGCTCGGGTAGTGGCGCTCAAACTTGGCGCTCCCCAACTTGTAGTGGCTGTTCCGGCCGCGCTCATCCTGCTGCCCGGCCTGACCATATTCCGTTCAATGTATGTATTGACCATTGAGGAAGCGGACATTCTTCAGGGTGCCGGAGGGATGCTGAATGCAGGCGCGATCGTCCTGGGAGTGGCAGCAGGAATCGTGCTCGGCGACAACCTGGCAAGGCCGCTGACGAAGGGCCTATCCAGCAACGAGCGCCGCAGGGTAAGGCGCCGCTAAATTTGTCCTGGTCGCTAAATCTGTCCTACTGGTAGCTTCTTCTCTGCCTGGAAAACTTCCTCTACCCGGCCCTGAGCCCAATAGCCGGAGAGCGAAACCTGCGAACGCTCCAGGCCGCGTTGGGCGAAGAAGATCTGCCGCAGGCCCTTCATGTAGCCCCTTTCGCCATGCGCAAAGACGTCAACGCGGCCGGGCAGCCACTGCATTTCGCGAAGTGCGTCAAGCAGCAGCTCGCTTGATCCGGCCGGCACTCCGTTGCGTTGCAGCCAGTGGATTTCCAGGCCGGCAGGAGCAGAGACAGGCAGGATGTCCTCGGCGCTGTCCACCTCGAGGAACGCGTATCCGCGGGCTTCCGGGGCGAGAGCCTCTATGCAGGCTGCGATGGCTGGAATCGCGGCGTCATCGCCGGCGAAGAGGTGCCAATCGGCGTTGGGCGCAGGATTGTAGGCGCCGCCGGGGCCGGTAAAAATCAGCGAGTCCCCAGGTTCCGCTGCCGCTGCCCAGGGCCCTGCCAGGCCCTCGTCGCCATGGACTACGAAGTCAATTGCCAGTTCCCGTTCTTCAAGGTTCACCCAGCGGATGGTGTACGTCCGGGTGTGCGGCCATTGCTCACGTGGCATCGTCTCGCGGATGGCCCACAGGTCCAGCGGAAGTTGGTAATCAACGCCGGGCTGCGGAAAAACGATCTTGACGTATCGGTCCACGTATTCGTTGTTCGCATAGTCGCTGAACCCTGGGCCGCCGGCGACGATCCGCACCATATGAGGTGAGAGCCATTCTTTGCGCAGGACGGTCAGGTTAACCTGCGGGCGCGTGTTCCGGGTGGCGGACGAGGTGACGGGGAGAGCAGCCATGCAGGCAAGCCTAAGCTAATTCGTTGGGTGCCACCTGGGTATGAGTCGAAGGTTACAAGATGGGTAGTTCCCAATTGACGGGCTTTGCGCCCTGTGCCGACAACAGTTGGTTGGTTCGGCTGAACGGCTTGGAACCAAAGAAACCACGGGATGCCGACAGGGGACTGGGGTGCACCGAAGTGATTGCCGGTGTGTCATCCAGCAGCGGCATGACCGCTTCGGCGTCCTTCCCCCACAGAATCGCTACCAGGGGACTCCGGCCTCCCGCGCCGTCGGTGCGATGGGCTACCGCCCTGACGGCCGCCGTCGTGATTGCCTCCCAGCCTTTGCCTCGGTGTGATCCAGCACTGCCTGCTGCGACACTAAGGACCCGGTTCAGCAGCAGGACGCCTTGGTCCGTCCAGGCCGTGAGGTCGCCATGGATGCGTGGCGGGAGCCCGAGGTCGTCGTGGAGTTCACGATAGATATTTGCCAGGCTCCGGGGGATCGGCCGCGTATGCCGCGAAACGGCAAAGGAAAGCCCGACGGCGTGTCCCGGGGTTGGGTATGGATCCTGGCCAAGGATGAGTACTTTGACGTCAGCCAGTGGTCGGCGGAAAGCCCGGAGAAGGTTGGTAGCTGGAGGAAGGACTTGGATCCCTTGGGCAGCCTGACCCGCAACAAAGGCCAAAGCCTCACGGAGTTGACCTTCCACGGGTCGCAACGCGTCCGCCCAATCAGCGGCCATCAGCTCTTCCAAGGGTCGGTCAATAAGCTCGTCGAAGCCTGGATCGGCAACGCCGGCGGGTTCCAGGTCAAACAGTGCATCCTCACCAGTCACCCTGTCATTGTCTCCTCCATGGCATCGGCGGTGCGAATGACAGCGTTGTTATTCGCCCGTAACATGGGGGTAGGACATTTTCCCCCAACCAGCGTCAAGGAGTGTGCCGTGGCAGAACCAGCACCGGAACCAATGGCGCCGCAGTCTACCGGTTTGGCGCTCGAAGACCTGGCGGCCGAGACCCGCAAAGACTCACCTTTAAGTGACCGTGATCAGCAAATGTTGGCCTTGGAACGGCAATGGTGGAAGTACGCCGGCGCCAAGGAACAGGCGATCCGTGAGCTCTTCAATCTCTCCGCCACGCACTATTACCAGATCCTGAACGCACTTATCGATACGGAAGATGCGTTGGCCCACGATCCCATGCTTGTGAAGAGATTGCGTAGACTACGTACGTCGCGCCAACGTGCGCGGACAGCGCGCCGTTTGGGGTCCGACGCGTAAATCGCCCGGCTGATAGTCAGCAGCAACCAGCAAGGACAAGGCTTCACCATGACCAAATTTGCCAAGGATGAATTCGACCGGGTCCCACAGAACAGCTCCCGGCAGGGGGTGCACCGTGACGCCCAAGAGACAGTCCGCCCCAATCTGTGGCCGGTCTTGACCGTAGGAGCCGTCGCACTGGTGCTGGGACTCGTCGCTTTCCTGATACTTCCGCGGCTTGGCCTGGTGGCCCCCGGCGCGTCCACAAGCGTTTCGACGCCGGCGCCCCAGCAGAGCGAAACCTCCCCTTCTGCTGCACCTGCCGAATCAAGCAACGCCCCCATCGCTTCCGGTGAGCCGAGCCCGGGGACCACACCTTCGGGCGAACCCTCCGCAACTCCTTCTTCAGCGCCCGTGGACAAGACCGTTGCTGTAGCCGTCTACAACGGCACGGGTACGGCTGGCCTCGCCAGCCGTGTCGCAGGACTGGTCCAAGGCGATGGCTGGACCCTGGGAACTGTGGGGAACTGGGGTGGCCTGCCGCAGCAGTCGTCCGTCGTCTTCTACAACGTTCCCGGGCAGAAGACGAACGCAGAAGCGCTGGGCAAGCTCCTCGGTATCAGCGCGGTCGTTGAATCTCCTGAAATACAGCAGCCACTGGTTGTTGTTGTGGGACCTGGCTACCAGTAATTTCGCTGATTTTCGGCAGTTTTTCAGTAGGTTTCAGCCCCGAAAGCCGCAACTCGGTTAAGCCTCAATAACAAAAGTCATGGTGGGCCCCTCGGCAGCAGCGCGCGGATAGTGACTGTGGTTACAGTGGATTGATTCCGGTCCGGAGATCCCGGCAACCGGTCTTGGCTACTGTGAAAGTGTGGGCATCATGGCTTTGGGAACCGTCAAATGGTTCAATGCCGAAAAAGGATACGGCTTCATCACTGTGGATGACTCCGGCGACGACGTCTTCGTGCACTGGTCCGCTATTCAGATGGAAGGCTTCCGTGCCCTCGAGGAAGGCCAGCGGGTGGAGTTCGAATTAGGCGAAGGCCAGAAGGGTCCGCAGGCGGAAAGCGTCCGCGTTGCATAGTCCTTATCCCGGTCGCGTCAGCTAACGGCTGAAACCCCTTTGTTTATAGCGCAAAGTGGCGCTTCTGCTTGCACTCTCCCCGGTCGAGTGCTAATTATTGATTTAGCACTCCTACGCTTCGACTGCTAACTGCGGCCCGGTTTACGCCGGGGGCGGATGGCTCTCGGAACGCCAGGAGGATCAAGAAACACCTTGGTGGGGTGAGGTCCGGAGCGCGGGGCATACAGAGGCCGCAAGCAAAGGACCGTCCGTCGCGGGCACCCCATCTGACAGGTTCCTTCTTAACGACTGTCCCGAAAGGACTACCGCCGTTATGGCCAAGATCATTGCATTTGATGAAGAGGCACGCCGCGGCCTCGAGCGAGGCCTGAACATCCTCGCCGACGCCGTCAAGGTCACCCTCGGCCCGCGTGGACGCAACGTCGTCCTCGAAAAGAAGTGGGGCGCCCCCACGATCACCAACGATGGTGTTTCCATCGCCAAGGAGATCGAGCTGGACGATCCTTACGAGAAGATCGGTGCTGAGCTGGTCAAGGAAGTTGCCAAGAAGACGGATGACGTCGCTGGCGACGGTACCACCACCGCTACGGTTCTCGCCCAGGCACTGGTGAAGGAAGGCCTGCGCAACGTTGCCGCCGGCGCCGACCCCCTGTCCCTCAAGCGCGGTATCGAGAAGGCTGTTGAGGCAGTCATCAAAGAACTGCTCGCCTCTGCCAAGGAAATCGAAACCAAGGAAGAGATCGCAGCCACGGCTTCCATCTCCGCCGGTGACCCGGAAATCGGCAGCCTGATCGCCGAAGCCCTGGACAAGGTGGGCAAGGAAGGCGTCATCACGGTCGAGGAGTCCAACACCTTCGGCCTGGAGCTCGAACTCACCGAAGGCATGCGCTTCGACAAGGGTTACATCTCCGCTTACTTCGTCACCGACGCTGAGCGCCAGGAAACGGTCCTCGAAGACCCGTACATCCTGATCGTGAACTCCAAGATCTCCAACGTGAAGGAACTCGTCACGGTCCTGGAGAAGGTCATGCAGTCCAACAAGCCGCTGCTGATCATCGCTGAAGACATCGAGGGCGAGGCCCTGGCCACCCTGATCGTCAACAAGATCCGTGGCACCTTCAAGTCCGTAGCCGTCAAGGCTCCGGGCTTCGGTGACCGCCGCAAGGCACAGCTCGCCGACATCGCCATCCTCACCGGTGGCCAGGTCATCTCGGAAGAAGTTGGCCTCAAGCTGGAGAACGCTGGCCTGGAACTCCTCGGTACCGCCCGCAAGGTTGTTGTTACCAAGGACGAGACCACCATCGTTGAAGGTGCCGGCGACGCCGAGCAGATCGCGGGCCGTGTTGCCCAGATCCGCGCCGAGATCGAGAACTCCGATTCCGACTACGACCGCGAGAAGCTGCAGGAACGCCTGGCCAAGCTGGCCGGCGGCGTTGCAGTCATCAAGGCCGGTGCCGCAACCGAAGTTGAGCTCAAGGAACGCAAGCACCGCATTGAGGACGCAGTCCGCAACGCCAAGGCTGCTGTTGAAGAAGGCATCGTCGCCGGTGGTGGCGTTGCCCTCATCCAGGCAGGCGCCAAGGCATTCGCCAACCTCACCCTCCAGGGTGACGAAGCAACCGGTGCCAACATCGTCAAGGTTGCCATCGACGCTCCGCTGAAGCAGATCGCCTTCAACGCTGGCCTCGAGCCGGGCGTAGTTGCCGACAAGGTTCGCGGCCTGCCTTCCGGCCACGGCCTGAACGCTGCCACGGGTGTCTACGAAGACCTGCTGGCTGCCGGCGTCAACGACCCCGTAAAGGTTACCCGCTCGGCTCTCCAGAACGCTGCTTCCATCGCTGGTCTCTTCTTGACCACCGAGGCTGTAGTTGCCGACAAGCCTGAGAAGAACGCTCCGGCTGCCGGTGGCGACGACATGGGCGGCATGGGCGGCTTCTAAGCCTCCTAAGCTGTAGCATCACGCTTCAGAGCACACGACGGCGGTCCTCACCATTTGTGGGGGCCGCCGTCTTGCTGTGCCGCCCAATGAGTAGCAGGTCAGACCGTTCTGAGTGCTCAGAACGACATGTCCTGCTATCTGGTTGGGTGCTTGCACGCTTTCAGTGTCTGTGTGGTCTGGCAGGATTGAAGGCATGACGATTATTGCTGCCGCCGATGGCTCTGCCCTCGGCAATCCTGGGCCGGCCGGTTGGGCCTGGTATGTTGACGACTCCTGTTGGCGCGCAGGAGGTTGGCCCCACGGCACCAACAACATGGGCGAGCTCATGGCTGTCCTGGACCTGTTCCGCTCCACTGCCCACGTACCGCAAGAAGAACTGCTGATCCTTTGCGACAGCCAGTACGTCATCAACTGCATCACTAAGTGGATGCCCGGGTGGAAGCGGAAGGGCTGGCGCAAGGCTGACGGAAAGCCCGTCCTGAACGTTGACCTTCTCAAGGACATCGACCAAGCAATTGTCGGACGCAAATACACGTTTGAATGGGTCAAGGGGCACGCCGGACACGACCTCAACGAGGCAGCAGACGAGCGCGCACGCGCCGTAGCCACCGCTTTCCAGCAGGGCACGGCCGCTCCAATCGGACCGGGGTTTACAGGCTCAGGCCAAGGCTCGGCCGAGCCTGTTCCTGCTACAGCTGGCACCGGCAGCATTACGAGTACCCGCCCAGTTCCCACAACCGCCTCAGTTCCCCCGGCCAGAGCCGGGCGCAGCTTCCAATCCCACTCGGAACCCACGCTGTTCGGGGAATCGGGTATCTTCGGTCAGCCGGATCTTTTCAGTGAACTGGACGAGGACGCATCCGCACAGGAATTGCCCGCGGAGGAAATCGTGGTTGCCTTGGAGCGCGAGCTCCTCCGCCCGGATGTGCGCACTGACATCGGCAGGATCGGAGTATTGCTCCATCCTGACTTTGCCGAGATTGGCAGTTCTGGTCGCTTCTGGACCCGGGACGCCATGATGGTCGCCCTTGAGGAGGACCCTGGCGAGCCCATTGAGCTGGAAGTTCTTAGCGCAGATCGCCTGAGTGAGAACACTATCCTGCTGAATTACCGCAGTTTCGCGCATTCAGGTTCGGCCCTCCGCAGTTCCGTTTGGCTTCTGGACCGAGGCCAGTGGCGGCTCCGGTTCCACCAGGGCACCCCCGAAAACTGAGCCAACCGGAAGCACGGCGCAGGAAGCAACGGGCTTGATGACCTGCGGGGCGGCTGCACAGGGGGAAGACAGCCGGCCCCGCAGGAGCTTATGTGAAGCAGGAGCTTGTGTGAAGCAGGACGTCGTATCCAGCTGGACCTCTTATCCAGCTGATCTTGGCGCTTCTAGTGGAGCATGGAGCCCCTAGTAGGCGAACCGCTGGGTGTTGCCCTGCTCCACTTCGAGGTAGCTTGCGGCTGCCGACGCTAAAGCCATGTTGATGGAAGCCAGTGAGGCCTCGACTTTGTTTTGCGTCAGGGACCATTCAAGGACAAGCGACTGGAAGTTGGTGGCAGCTGAGCCTTTCCAGGTGGCTTGAAGCTCGTCCAGTCCTTGTTTCATGGCTTGCACGTCCGTGCTGATGCGATCAACGGTTGCTTTGACGTTGGACGACTTGAGCTGAAGGAGCTCTGTGTCGACGGAAATGACGCTCATGGGTGGTGCCTTTCGACGATGATGTTCCGCTGCTCGCGGCGGTGTGCGTGGCCACAACATCGAGCCTAGGCAGCCGCCTGGAGCCGGGGAACAACCATTCGTCGCTATGTGGATAACACTCTGTTGACGAGCCGCTATATGGATAACGCCGCCATGGGGGACACCAGCGTTACTGGGATATCAGCTCCGCGGGCTCCTCGCGGAACGGGAGGCTGACCACCAAAGTTGCGCCGCCGCCGTCGGTCTCTTTCACCCGGACGCTGCCCCCATGCGAGCCCACGATGGCAGCCACAATGGCCAGTCCGAGGCCACTGCCGCCGGTCTCGCGGGTGCGGGAGGTATCGGCACGATAGAAGCGTTCAAAGATCTTCTTGGTCTCAGCCTCAGGAATGCCGGCCCCGTGATCCCGTATTTCGATGACCGAAAACGCCCCTTCAGGACTGGTCCGAACACCAACTGCGAGTTCTATGGGGGTGCCCTCTGGCGTGTAGCGAAGGGCATTGCCCACCAAGTTGCCGATAACCTGCCGGAGCTTGGCCTCATCCCCCTGGACTGGGGCTGGGGTGGGGGACGAACCTTCGAGTCCGATTAGGGTAATGTTCCGGTTGCCGGATGAGGCTTTGGTATCCACCACGGCGTCGTGCGCCAACAACTGCAGATCCACCGGCTTGAGCTGCAACGGCCGCTGCTCGTCCAGCCGGGCCAAGAGGAGCAGGTCCTCCACCATGGAACCCATCCGCTTGGCTTCGCTTTCGATTCTGCTCATGGCGGTGGCGACGTCTTCGGGAGTCGCCAGCGCGCCGTGGCGGTAAAGCTCAGAGAAACCCCGAATGGTGACCAAGGGAGTCCGGAGCTCATGGGAAGCATCCGCAGCGAAGCGGCGCATGCGGGCTTCAGAAGCGGCGCGCGCCGCAAAGGAAGCCTCAATGTGGGCCAACATTGCGTTCAGCGAAGCGCCAAGCCGGCCCACCTCTGTATGGGGGTTGTCTATTTCCACGCGTCGGGAGAGGTCGCCTGCGGCGATGGCTGCTGCTGTCTTCTCCACCCGGGCCAGAGGCCTGAAGGAGCGTGCCACAGTCCATGTAGCGATGAAGAACGCCAGGACCAGGGTCAGCAGGCCAACGCCCACCACCACCAGTACGGCGTGTTCCATGACTTTGTCCACGGGCGTCAGCGGCAGGCCGATAATCACCACGCCGTTCTGCCCGTTGGCCACGACGCCCACGGCGACGACACGCCAGTTGCTACCCGCGGTGCCACTCACTTGGAACGGGGCATTGCCGCGCGCTTTGGCCTCGGCAGGAGTGATGTTCGCGATCGCGGGACGGTCACTTTGCAAGCCGCCGAAGGGGTACGGCGAAAGCCCCGGAACGTACAGGGTCAGTGAGTAATCCGTGGGTACCGCAGGGTTCGGCTCGGACAGCTTGTCGAATGACTGCTGGTCCTGGGCCAGTGCGACGGCGGCCTTGAGTTTGTCGTCCACCTGGCCTTGCAGGTAGCTCTTGACGAGCGTCAGCGTACCGGCGCCCGTCGCGGCCAGCGCCAGCAGGAGCAGTCCCATGATGATGGCGACGAGCTGCGACCTCAGGGACGCCGATTTCCAGCGTTGCAGCAAGGTCAGCGCTTCTCTGCCGTTCGCAGCACGTAGCCCACTCCGCGCTTGGTTTGGATGAGGGCTGCGGCATCGGGGTCGATGTCCACCTTGCGGCGCAGGTAGGAGATGTACGACTCAACGATGGAGGCGTCGCCGTTGAAGTCGTATTCCCACACGTGGTCCAGGATCTGTGCCTTGGAGAGAACGCGGTTGGGGTTCAGCATGAGGTAGCGCAGGAGCTTGAACTCGGTGGGCGACAGTTCAATGACCGTGCCACCGCGTCGCACCTCATGGGCGTCGTCGTCGAGCTCGAGGTCGTCCACCCGGATCACGGCATCGTCATCCTCAAGGGGCTGCGTCCGGCGCAGTACGGCGCGGATGCGGGCCACTACTTCGTCGAGGCTGAATGGCTTGGTGACGTAGTCGTCCCCGCCCACGGTCAGGCCCGTTACCTTGTCCTCGGTATCGTCCTTCGCCGTGAGGAACAGAACGGGGAAGTGTTTGCCTGCAGCACGGAGCCGCCGCGTCACTGTAAAGCCGTCCATGTCCGGCAGCATGACGTCCAGGACTGCGAGGTCGGGGGCGTGAAGGTCGGCGGCAGCCAAGGCTTCGCGACCGTTGGATGCGGCAACGACCTCGAAACCTGCAAACCGCAGGGACGTGGAGAGAAGCTCGCGGATGTTGGGTTCGTCGTCGACGACAAGGAGCTTGGCTTCGGGGCCGTTCTTTTTCATGACACCCATGATGCTCCCAGTTTCTGTGAGTTATCTGGATGCTTGATGTGAGGAGACTGCGTGCCGCCTCAGGCGCCCAGCGCGAGCCCTGCGCCGAGGGCTCCCATGGTCACAGCGATCCCGCCGTCCAGAATCCGCCAGGACTTGGGCCGCGCGAAGAAGCCGCGCAGGAACCTGGCACCGAAGCCCAGGGAGCAGAACCAGAGGATGCTGCCCAGCATGGCCCCGGCGCCGAACCACCATTGCAAAGGAGTCCCTTGGGCGCTGGCCAGCGAGCCGATAAGTGCGATGTCCAGATAGACGTGCGGGTTGAGCCACGTCAGCGCCAGTACGGTGGTGAGGACCGCGGCGAGGCCACGTTTGGCGTCATCATCAGGGGACGCAGTATCCGAAGAAACGAGCACCTGCGGGCGAAGGGCCCGACGGGCCGCAAGTACCCCATAAGTCACCAGGAAAGCCGCTCCCACAAAGCGCAAGATCACGACGGCGGCAGGAGCGGCCGCGATCAGCGCGCCTGTGCCAAGCACACCGGCGGCGATAAGAAGGGCGTCTGAGAGGGCGCAAACTGCGACAACCGCGCCTATGTGTTTGCCGAGGATTCCTTGCCGAAGGACGAAGGCGTTTTGGGCGCCGATGGCAACGATGAGGCCGAGACCTGTCGCGAGGCCGAGGCCGGCAGAGTTGAAGATGTCAGAGAAAGTCACTCTTCAAAACTATGGTTCCCAAGACATTTAGGACAGCTAATGTTTTTGACGTACCGTAAGATTTTCTTATGCCACAGTTTCCCTCTGAGCAGTTGGTAACGTTCGCCACCGTACTTTCGGAAGGCACGTTGGATGCGGCAGCGCGCCGGCTGCACATCACGCCGTCGGCAGTGTCCCAACGCTTGAAGGCGCTTGAGCAATCGTCCGGAAGGGTCCTGCTTCAGCGGAGTAATCCCGCGCAGGCCACCGAAGCAGGCGAAGTGGTCCTTCGACTCGCCCGCCAGGTGGCCCAGTTGGAAGCAGATGCAGTCGTTGAGTTGGGTTTGGGCGCGGACGGTCCGCAGCTGGCTGTGCCAATCGTGGTGAATGCGGACTCGCTTGCGGTTTGGTTCCTGCAAGCACTTGCCCGTGTGCCCAGCGATCTCAACATCACCTTTGACCTGCACCGCGACGACGAGCAACACTCCACCTCGATGCTGCGTTCGGGGACTGTCATGGCTGCAGTCACGGCCACCCCGGACCCGGTGCAGGGCTGCCGTGTGGAGAGCCTCGGAGTCATGCGTTACCGGGCAGTGGCAGCTCCGGTCTTTGTTGATCGTTGGTTTGCAGATGGGGTGGACGGAGGCAAGCTCAACACGGCACCGGCCGTGGATTTCGACCGAAAGGACACCTATCAGTGGGCTTTCGTGGAATCGTGGCCGGATGCTCCACAAGCACGACAGAAGGGGCCGCGGCACTACGTGCCGGCGTCGCAGGACTTCGGCGATGCCATTCGCCTGGGCCTGGGCTGGGGACTGATTCCGGAAGTTCAATGCGGGCCGGACATTGCCGACGGGCGCTTGATTGAACTTGCCCCCGAGCGTCCCTTTGATGTTCCGCTCTACTGGCAGCGCTGGAAGACAGCATCAAAAGTTCTCGACGTCCTTAGCTCTACGGTGAGGAAAGTCTCTGCCGAGTATCTTCGGACGCCGTAGTCCAGATCGTTCCAAGTTATGGTTCGCGACCCTCTTTGCTGCCGGCGCTTCCTCCAGGCAACCCATTTCAGTTGCCTTCGAGGGGGTCGGGCATCAAAGAAGGTCAGGACGCCACGGGCCCAAGACTTTGGATCCGAACACGCCGACGGATGCTCCTAAAAATGTCAGTGCGCCATTCCACACTGGAAACATGGCAAAAGAAGCAGCCCCCATCAGCATTCATCACAATGAAAAAGCCGCGGACGTCGAGTTCCACGTGACGTACCTGGATACAGACTCGGGCCACATCCGCCGCGAGGAATTTCCGGACCTGGCATCAGCCGAGCGCTTCGCCAGCGCACAGCTCCATGACGCCGATTGCTGGGCAGTGGTGGATCACGTTGCAATCCAGCACGCCAGCCGCATGGTGGCCTGAGCACGTCTACCCGAAAGACATCCGCCCACAACCGTCCTATTCAGGACGGTTGTGGGAATGGCCACCGTGTACGAAGTCAGATGACACGCCTTCGTACTTCAGCATCATCATCATTCCCTCTGCAGCATGGTCCAGGTTGTGGCAGTGATCCATCCAGATGCCCGGATTGTCCGCATGCAGCAGTAGCTCCCATACTTCGCCCGGCAGCACGTCCACGGTGTCAAGGATCAGCGGCGATCCACTCGGGGCAACCCCGTTCCTGCTGAGTACTTGAACGTGGTGTCCGTGGGGATGCATGGGATGCGGCTCCGCGGTGCGGTTGACGATCGTCATTTTCAAAGTGTCCCCCTCCGCCACCTCAATGGAAGGCACCAGGGGATAGGAGGCGCCGTTCACCGTAAACGCATAGCGCGGAACTCCGTCAACAAAGCGGAACTGGCGGTCCAACACCAGCACTTCCTCCCGGACATTTTCTGCGGGTGCCGGTGTTCCAGCCACGGGTTCGCCGTAGTCCAAAAGGTCCAGGACGGGCGTCGTCGCAAAGACGCCCGGCCGTGCCTTCTCAGGGACGGCGGGCGCCGTCTCCCGGACATCCCGCGCCTTCTCCGGGACGTCGGCTGCTTTCGCTGCGGCATGAGCACCCTCCCCGTCCGGGCTGGACGGGGCGATCACGACGACGGCGCTGGCCGCCGAGTCAGAGCGCAGCGTCACCTCGGATTCGGGCATTGTGAAGGTGACGTCCATCCTTCCTCCGGCTCCAAGCCGCAATAGCTTCCCTGTGACCTCCTGGGGCTGGTTCACCTCCGTTCCGTCCATGGCCGCAACCTTGAACGCCGTTCCGTCCAGAAGGTAACGCTGTGGCAGGGAATCAGTGTTGATGAGGCGCACCCGAACGCTGGAGCCCGGGACGGCCGCATGAACACTGCTGCGGTCTGAGGAGCCCAGCAACCCCAGACCGCCGAGGTCGTGTCCCGCCACCACAATGTCAGTATCCGCGCGAGGCAGTGTGGGGTTGTGCACGACGAATGTGCCGTAGAGGCCCTTGCGGACACCTTCGGCTGCGTCCTGGTGCGTGTGGTACCAATATGTGCCGGCTTGGGCAGCAAGGAAGCGGTAGGTCATGGACTGCCCGGGCATGACGGCGTCCTGTGTTGCCCCGGCCACGCCGTCCATGGCGTTGGGGACGTCGTAACCGTGCCAGTGCAGAGTCACGCCAGCGCTCACGTCCTGGTTCTTAAGCTCAACTTCCATGACCTCGCCCAGTTGGGCCTCAATGCCGGGCCCGGGGAGGCTGCCAAAGGTCCAGGCATCGGTGGACTCCCCGGAGGGCAAGGTTATGTGTTCCGTGCGGGCAGTGAGCTCGTAGTGCCGGACCACGGCATTGTCAGGGATGTCTCCCACCAAGCTGGTTACCGGAGTTGGGGCCACCACTGGTGCAGCGGTGACACCTCGGTGATGACCGACGGCGGCCGCGATCACCGCGCCATCGGCGGACCGGCTACCCAGCCAGGCAAAGACTCCCGAGCCCAAAGCGGTGCAGGCCATGAGTCCGGCGACTGCAGCAGCCGCCGTCGTGCGCCTGCGAACCACACGGCCCTGGCCGGGTGAGGCGCTGCTGCCGGGATGAGCGGGATGAGCGGGCGGACGCTGGAACGGAGGAAACAGAGGGAACAGCGCGAGCCTGGCTAGCATCACGGTCCCTGCAACCAGGAAGAAGAGAATCGCCAGCGTCCACGGGGCGGGGAATGGGCCGAGGACGAAGATCAGCGCAAGTGAGGCAATTGCCGAAGCCGCGGCCGACACCATGGCGAGAACAGCCCATTCCTGGGCTCGGCCAGCACGGTTGGGGAGAGTCCGCGAAGGTTTTGAGCCGGTGTTCCGCCTCCTCAGCAAGTACGGAACACCGGCCATCGCGGCCCAAGCCGCGGGGATGGCGGTCAAAGGCAGGCTGATGGTTGTGCGTTCGCTGGCAAACCACCAACTGCCCGCCACCAAAGCGGGGAGCAAGGCATAGCGCGCCGCCGTGGCAACGACGGCCAGGCCCAGCAGAAGAAGCGCCAAGTCGATAACGCGTGGCTTGGCCGGCCTCCTGTCAGCTGTTGAAGAAATGGCCATGCAGGCGGCGGCTATCCAGACGCCGGCTGCAAGGACGGCCAGCATCAGGTCGACGGCCAGTAGCTGTGAAATATTCACAGCCGCCGCTGATCACGCCGTAGCGGACGAGGCGGAAGCATCCGATGCTGCTGCCTTGGGTGGAAGGGGCTGGGGATTGAGTGCAAGCGCACGGGCACGTCTGAACAACCAGTAGGACATGAAGATGATCAGCAGTCCTGTGACCGGGTGGATGGAAGCCACCCACGATCCGGAGGGCGTGATGAAATCTTCCGACGAACCAGTGAGCATGCCGCCGATGATGAAGATGAACAGCTGGACCCACGTCATGAGGAAGATGCCGGCGGCAAGCCAGATAGTTCGGGATCCGGCTTTGGCAATAGCCGCGACAATCACAGCCAACAGCGCCGAATAGCGCAGCACGTATTGGCCGTTCATTACGTGATAAACGCCCGCTTCGTGCTGGGCTTCAATGCTGTTTTGGAAATGGAAGTAGCCGGCAAAAAAGAGCTGGGCAAGCCCTGATAGCAGGATGATTGCCGACAGGACCAGGAGGGTCTTACGCATAGGGAATCCTCTGGTAAAAAAATCACAGATTCTTCAAGGCCTTCGAATCGTCGGCACCCTGGCTGCGGGCTACCCCCACTGCCGACGACTGGCCGCCAGGCTGCCTGGACCAAGGGCAGCCATTAAAAGCGGAGAGCTTCACTTGGAATCCTAAAATTGCTGGAGATAAATAGCAATGGCCTCACGACTATTCGTCTGTGGCAGCGTCCTTGCCCACATCCTTGGCATCCATGATCCGGTAGGCATATCCCTGCTCAGCCAGGAAACGCTGGCGCTTGGCTGCAAAGTCCTGATCCAAGGTGTCGCGGGCCACGAGGGAGTAGAACCGCGCGGAACGGCCGTCTTGCTTGGGCCTCAGCAGGCGTCCCAGGCGTTGGGCCTCCTCCTGCCGGGACCCGAAGGAACCCGAAACCTGGATGGCGACTGAAGCTTCCGGGAGGTCGATGGAGAAGTTGGCAACCTTGGACACCACGAGCGTCTGGATCTCGCCCTTGCGAAAGGCATCAAAAAGTTTCTGCCGGGCTTTGACACTGGTTTCCCCCTTGATCAAGGGAGCATCCAGCCGCTCTGCGATCTCGTCCAGCTGGTCTATGTACTGGCCGATGACCAGTAGTTGCTCACCCTTGTGCGCCGCCACGAGCTGCTCTACCAGTTGGGTCTTTGTCTCGGAGGTTGCGCACAGCCGGTATTTGTCTGCGTCATCAGCCATGGCGTAGGCCACGCGCTCGTCACGGGGCAAATCGACGCGGACTTCAACGCAATCCGCCGGTGCGATGTAGCCCTGCGCTTCGATGTCCTTCCACGGAGCGTCGTAGCGCTTGGGTCCAATCAGGCTGAAGACTTCGCCTTCCCTGCCATCCTCGCGCACCAGCGTAGCCGTCAGTCCGAGCCTTCGCCGGGCCTGCAGGTCCGCCGTCATCCGGAAGATCGGGGCGGGCAACAAGTGCACCTCGTCATAGATGATCAGGCCCCAGTCATGGCCGTCCACGAGTTCAAGGTGCGGGTAAAGTCCACCGCGTTTGGTGGTGAGTACCTGGTAGGTGGCGATGGTGACCGGCCTGACTTCCTTGACTGCACCGGAATATTCGCCGATCTCATCTTCAGTCAAGGACGTCCGCTTGAGCAGTTCGTCCTTCCACTGACGTGCCGAAACCGTGTTGGTAACCAGGATCAGCGTTGTGGTGGAGGACGTCGCCATGGCGGCCGCGCCCACCAGGGTCTTTCCCGCACCACAAGGAAGAACGACGACGCCGCTGCCGCCGGCCCAGAAGTTCTCCGTGGCCAACTTCTGGTAAGGGCGCAACTGCCAGCCAGTTTCATCGAGCATGATCAGGTGGGGCTGCCCATTGACATACCCGGCAAGGTCTTCGGCCGGCCATCCCAACTTGAGGAGCAGCTGCTTGAGCTGGCCTCGCTGCGAGGAATGAACCACCACGGTCTCACCATCGATCCTGGGCCCAAGGAGTGGGGCGATTTTCTTGGCGCGGATGACTTCCTCCAGCACGGGGTAGTCGTCAGTTCGCATCACCAGACCGTGCTGTGGATCCTTTTCGAGGCGGAGCCTGCCATAGCGGGACATGGTCTCTTCGATATCGATCAACAGTGCATGCGGGACCGGGAATCGGGAGTACTTCAGCAGCGTATCCAACACCTGCTCGGCGTCGAGTCCGGCGGCACGGGCGTTCCAGAGCCCAAGAGGCGTCAGCCGGTAGCTGTGCATGTGCTCGGGAGCGCGCTCAAGTTCAGCAAATGCCGCAATGGCGTGCCTGGCTTCTGTAGCGAGCTCGTGGTCGACTTCCAACAGAATGGTTTTATCGCTTTGTACGATCAGTGGACCGTCGGTCACTCTTGTATCCTCACTTGCGCAGTTCTCCTGCGGGTTCTACATCGATGATCCGGTGGATGGACAGTACACGTTCCGTTTCCTTGCCGGGATCAAAGACCCTGACGCGGCCACCGGAGACGGAGACAGGGACCACGGTTTCAATGTTCGCATTCCCCAGGCTGTCCACCACGTTCATGGTGACCGCCTGTTTGAGCCGGATGGCCTTCTGCAGCGTTTCCAGGCCGAGTTGCGTGGAGGCTTCGCCTGTCGCATCAGCCGGGACGCCACGGTGCTGCCGCAAGACCGAGAGCTGGGCTTCGACGTCGTCGTCCGGTGGGGCCGTCCGCGGTGCCGTATAGACCGGACGCGCGCTGCCGGGCACTGCCGCTGTCCGTTTAAAGCGCACGACGGCGGGTTCCGCGTCCTGGACGGCAGGGGAAAGGCCCAGCTCGCGCAGCACACGTGCAGTCTCCTTGGGGCTGGCAGAGGACGTCAGGACGGTGGGGGCGATCCGAACCAGGCTCAGTGCAGACGTGCGGGCCTCCTGCAACAGGTCAGTGATGGCGGATTCGTCGTCGCTTTGGATGAAGCTGGCACTGGAACCGATCCGCAAACGTCCGTGTCGGGACGCTGTGTCCTGCACCAGGTACGCGAGCGGTTGCGGCACGTCCGTGGCTGAATGCTCGCGGAGGAACGTCAACAGCGATTCCGCATCCTGGCCGGCGTCGAGGGCCCTGCGGATAGTTGCCGTGGAAAAACGGTAGATCGACGCCGGGCCCTGGCCTTCGGCGTCGGCCATGAGCAGCAGCGTTTCACTGAGTTCGGGGGCGAGGTAACCGGGCGCCACGGCTGTGAGGTCCGCTTGCAGGAGGATGTGGTTGACCGCGGCGGGCAGGTGTTCACCAAGGAGGGTCATCGCCTCTTCGGGATGGCCGAGCGCGATGGCAGACCCCAACTGTGTGAAGGCCCCGGACCCCATCAAGCCCAGCAAGGTGGCTTCTTCCAGGATCCCCCTCACCAGGGAGCTGAACCGTCGGGACATCCGGGGCTGCGTCCATTCCGCGCGTTGCAGCACCGCGCGCGCATCCAGGACGGGTGCTTTGCCATCCGGAGCGGCCGCCTCAACCGTCAGTTCATTGAGGATTTCCAGGACCCGGCGCCGGACCACTGGAGCGTCGGGCCTTTGAGCCTCTGCGGACAATGCATTGATGGTGCTGCCGGCGGAACCTGGATGGGATGGCGAACCGGACGTCGCTCCCGGGAGGGGCTGCCCCACCATGGAAGGTGCCCGCTCGCTGGCCAACCAGGCGTTCACCAGCCAGAGCCACTGTTCCTGTCGCGGCAGGGAGAGCCATTCCAGTGATGGCGGCTGGATCCACGTGGAACTGTCAACGTCCAGCCGCACAAGGCCGGCCAGCGCGCAGAACTCCAGCAGGAGGGCAGTTTCGTGGACGCCGCACCGGATGGATTCTGCAAGGCGCCGCAGCTCACGCACGCCTACGCCGCCGCTCCGGAGGGTTGCCAATGGCTGCTCACGGACTGCAAACAGCACCTCGCTCGTGAGCCGTAGTGTCTCGGCGATCGCCCCCATCGCGGCGTTGCGCCGGAGGGCGGCACTCGTGTGGCCCAGTTCCGGAACCGGAGGGCTGAGGGTGAAGTCGTCAACGATCGCACCACCGCGCAGGGCGATGCCGACACTGTGCGGCAACTCGACGTGGCCGGCATCCAAGGGAACCAGCAGGCCGCGGGCCAGCAGCCAGTCGACAGGCCCGACGTCGGCGCTTTCGTGGGTCACGGAGGCCCGCCGTTGAGCTTGGGGGACCGCGCCCATGGCCCAACTGCCGAACTTGTCCAGCAAGCCGACGGTCCTTTCGGGCGCCGTGGCCAGAATAGCGCGCACGTTCTCTGGACTTGACGTCCAGCGCTGCAGGGACAAGGCGGCGTCCATGGGCGTGCTGGCCGGGTGGATGTCCAGGCCGCAGTGATGGAGCTCGGCTACGAGCTGAACCACGCGTTGGGCGAAAGCCGGCTGCAACCTGACCAGCTCCGTGTAGCTTCGGCCCAGGCCGGCCGGATAGATGCCGATCACGTCCTTCAGGCTTCCAACTGGAAGGTAGAACCGTTGCCGCGAATTCGGTTGTGAATTTGATGCCGCCGGCGGATCGGCCCGGTGGATCAGGGCCAACTCCTGAAGTTTAGCGAGAATCGGTTCCAGCGCAGACAGCGTGGAACCGGCGATGACCTTCTTGAGCCCGGCAGCGGAAACGCTGTGGCCAGTATCGGCATTCGTGCACAGATGGAGTGTTTCCAGAACCTGCATTTCAGGCTTCGTCAGGCGCTCCAACGCCCGTTGCACGCTGACTCGCGCACTTGCCCGGGCTGCCAAGGCAGCGAAGTCCGGGGCCATGGGAGAAATCAGGTCAGGTCGCGCGGCAAACAAGGCCCGCAGCGAATTGTCGCTGCGCGCTTCCAGTTCCTTGCTGAGCGCGCGAATTAGGGACATCAATCCAACGTTACCGCCACCGGGCCACTCGTGCGTGGCCAAGGCAAAGCCGCCCCGGTTGATTTGCTGTTGACGGCGCCTGATTCGCTATTGCCGGCGCCGTTGACGGACGGCATCCAACACCAGGACCACGGCAAGCATGAAGGCAACCGGCAGTCCGTACAGGGCGGCGGACGTGATCCACACCGGCGCCACTCCACCGTTGAAGGCGATAGCCATGACCGCGCCTACTGCAGCCAAGGAGAGGATGGCGATCATGGCGGCAACGATCATGAGGGGGCGGCGGTAACCCGGGGAAGTCATGCGCCTAACGCTAGCAGCAGGGCCATACGAAGCAGGCTTGTGGGCTCCTGGGCGGCCTCCATCCCGGCCTGTTCGCAGTCAAGGCGCCGCAAGCGTGAAGCAACGGCGCCGCAAAGCGGCGGCAAAGCATGAATAGGTGGTCCGGCAGGATAACCTTGAAGCAACAGACCAACACGGACCGTGCTGTCTCCCTCGATCCCGCACATCCCTGCGGATGCGGTGGCGGCGCGACGTGTCTCCAAAGCAAGAACGAAGAAGGTTGATTACGTGCCCACCGGCAAGGTCAAGTGGTATGACAAGGAAAAAGGCTTCGGATTCCTCGCGGCTGAGGACGGCCAGGAGGTATTCCTGCCCAAGACATCGCTGCCCGCAGGCGTAACCGAGCTCAAAGCCGGTACGCGTGTGGAATTTGGCGTGGCCGATGGCCGTCGCGGTGCCCAGGCGTTGGGCCTTCGGGTCCTGGACAAGACGCCCTCCATCGCCAAGGCCAAGCGCATGAACGCCAAGGACCTGGCGCCTTTGGTGCAGGACCTCGTGACCGTGCTGGATAACTTGTCCGGTACTTTGTCGTCCGGTAAGTACCCGGAAGGCAACAAGGCCAAGGCCATCGGTATGGCGCTGCGCAAGGTTGCCGACGAGCTAGAAGCCTAGGAACTGCCATGACTTCGGAATCCGCACAGGATACTCAGGCCGGAAGGGACGCGCAGGCCAGCCCTGAGGCCGTCACTGCCGCCGCCCCAGTTCCTGTCACCGGGGAGAATCCTGTCAACGGGCAAGCCCCTGAAAACAGCGACACCCCTGCGCGGAAGCCGGTCGCAGCGAAGCCGCGGGCCGGCATCCCCGTGTGGCGCACTGGCAAGCCGGATGCGTTCCTGGCCGCCGCCGTCGATGTCGCGCGGGAAGCGGTGGAGACTATCGCGAACCCGGGCGAGGTGGGTACCTACGTAGGCGCAAAGTCCGAGGGCGACCGCGTGGTCACGCACTTGTTCGAGTCGAAGCTTGCGGGATACGGCGGGTGGCAATGGTATGCCGTGATCACGCGCAATTCCCGGTCAAAGATCGTCACAGTCAGCGAGCTTGGCCTCTTGCCCTCTGAGGATTCCATCCTGGCCCCGGAATGGGTCCCGTGGGCCAAGCGTGTCCGCCCGGAAGACGAGACACCCTTGGTGGAGGAGACGGTTGAGGAAGTGTCCGAGGAATCCGTACAGGCTGATGAAGACGACGCCGCCGAGGCATCCGATGAAGCCGACGAAGAGGACGACGACGCAGCCCGCCTGGGCGATTAACGGCAGCGGCGCCGCCCGGGAAGAACCCTGACGACGCCGTTTCCTGCCCTTGCGCGGAATTCCGCGACAGTTACTTCTTCAGTTTTATTTCTTGAGTTCGCCCACGACGTAGTCGATGCTGGCGAGCAGGGCTGAGACGTCGTCCGGTTCGATAGCGACGAAAGTGGCAATGCGCAGCTGGTTCCGCCCAAGCTTGCGGTACGGCTCGGTGTCCACGACGCCGTTGGCACGCAGGATCTTGGCGATTGCCGCTGCATCAATGGAGTCATCGAAGTCGATGGTGGCGATGACGTTGGAGCGGTCCTCAGCCTTGGCGACGAACGGTGTGGCGTACTCGGAAGCCTCGGCCCAGGAGTAGATGCGGCTGGCAGAGTCTGCTGTGCGCTTGCTGGCGAAGTCCAGTCCACCATTGCTGTTGAGCCACTGCACCTGCGCGTCCAAGGTCACCAGCGTGGACAGTGAAGGTGTGTTGTACGTCTGGTTCAGTTTGGAGTTGTCGATTGCGGTCTGGAGATCCAGGAAGTCCGGGATCCAGCGGTCGCTGGCCTTGATCCGAGCGGCGCGCTCCAGGGCCGCGGGGGAGAACAGGCCCAGCCACAGGCCGCCGTCAGAGGCGAAGTTCTTCTGCGGGGCGAAGTAGTAGACATCCGATTCGGCGACGTCCACGTCCAGCCCGCCGGCGGCTGAAGTGGCGTCCACCAAGACGAGCGAACCGGCGTCGGCGCCCTCGACGCGCTTCACGGGGGCTGCAACACCAGTTGAGGTCTCGTTCTGCGGCCAGGCATAGACGTCAACGCCAGCCTCCGCTTGGGAGACCGGCCGCGTGCCGGGCTCGGACTTGATGATGGAGGATGCATCCAGGAACGGGGCTTTGTCGGTGGCCGCGGCAAACTTGGAACCGAACTCACCGAAGGAAAGGTGCTGGGCCTTTTTCTCAACCAGGCCAAAAGCCGCTACATCCCAGAAAGCAGTGGAACCGCCGACGCCGAGGACAACTTCGTAGCCCTCAGGTGCACGGAAGAACTGGCTGAGCCCTTCGCGGACCGAACCCACCAGGTTCTTGACCGGCGCCTGACGGTGGGACGTGCCGAGAATGGTGGTCGATGCGGCAGACAGGGCCTGGACCTGTTCCGGGCGGACCTTGGACGGTCCCGCGCCGAAGCGTCCGTCCTTGGGCAGCAGGTCGGCGGGAATAGTGATGCTGTTGTCGCTCACGTATGGCTCCAATGGGTATCGGTTAGAGAGGGGGAGGTGGGCAGGTGGCATCGGCTGCCCCTTCGACTCCCTCATTCTGCCTGACCGGACCCACCGTCAGGAATCTGCGGTTGTCATAGTCCGCCACGTGGAATGACGGACCACCACAGGCATTGCGGCCCAGGGAAAAATTATCCAGAGTAATTCCAAATAAGCTAGGCTGGGGTTGACGTTCCTGAGGTGTCGGTTGCACACCGTCCACCTTGGCTGGGACGCGGTACGGTGGAGATTACGCAAGAAATGCGTTCGAGGAGAGCTGAGCTGGATGACGGATCTGATCGATACCACTGAGATGTATCTTCGGACCATTTTGGAGCTTGAAGAAGAGAACATCGTGGCTCTTCGCGCACGCATTGCGGAGCGTCTGCGGCACTCGGGTCCCACGGTTTCCCAGACCATTGGACGCATGGAACGCGACGGCCTGGTGATTGTGTCCAACGACCGCCACCTGGAACTGACCGAAGTCGGGCGCAAGCGGGCCACCGAAGTCATGCGGAAGCACCGTCTTGCCGAAAGACTCCTGGCGGACGTCATTGGTCTGGACTGGGCGTACGTTCATGACGAAGCATGTCGCTGGGAGCATGTCATGAGCGAACGGGTGGAACGGCGGCTCTATGAGTTGTTGGAACACCCCACCGAGTCACCGTATGGCAACCCCATCCCGGGTTTGGAAGCGCTTGGCGGCCTCGCCAACCAGCCCCTTGCCCGGCTGGACGTCAACCTGCTGCATGCGATGGACGGGTATGCTGCCGATTCGCGCGTAGTGGTCAGCCGCCTTGCTGAGCCCATCCAGGTTGAGCCCGAGCTCCTCACCCAGCTCGACGAAGGCGGAATTCGTCCTGGCGCAACTGTCTCCTTGGAACGGGTGGGGGAGTACATCTCTGTCCGCGTTCCCGGCATTGAAGGAGCACTGGAGCTGCCTCCCGAGGTAGCTGCGCACGTCTTCGTCGCCGTCAGCTGACTCTGACTTTCCCTCCGACCGCGGGGAGTGTCGGATCTCACTTTGAGCTGGTTGCCGCGCGTGTGACCTGCGGATTTCGGCGACTGATGATATGGGGCCACCCACAACACGGTCGTCTGGAAAGATAACGAATTTATTACTGCGGGCTTTAATCACCTATAGTTATCTACTAGCGCCGATACCAAAGCGTTACCTGATCTGGAGCCGAGCTCTGCCAGCAGATCAGGTGTGTCATCAACTACTGGCAGAGGCGGGGGAACCACAAGCGGCTGCCTAAAGAAGCAGCCTTGGGGTGAAGTCCGCAGCAGAAGTGCCTACTAACGCAAGTCCTTCCGGGGATACCTGTGTGCCGTTTGCGCTTCGTGCGGACCGGGTCTTTGAACTCTCTGACCCGAATCCGACAGCTAACTTCGCAGGCTTTCCAGAGAGGAACAGAGTTTGACATCGCAGAACGTCAGGGGCCGCCGCCGCGCGTCCGGCCCCGCTGCTGAGCTGCGGCCAGCCCGCGCCGCAATGGAGATCCGGCCACGCGACACCCCGCGTCAGGTGCGCCGCCGTAAGAGCCCGTTGCGCCAGGTAGCCGACTTCGCCGCAGCCAGTGGTGTCGGGCAGAAGGCCGGTGTCGCGCTTGCCGCCACCGGACTTGCCCTGACTGTAGGCCTGCCTGCCACAAGCCCCGTCATGGCCACGTCCGAGTCCGGCCAGGCCGAGGCGGCCCTCTCCGTGCCCGGTGGCAGCCAACCGGAAGTTTCTGCAGCAGCCTCTGCCAAAATCGATTTCAGTCGCGCAGCCGTCGCTACCGCCGCTGATCCTGACGGCAAGCTCAAGCAGTTGCTGAGCGCCCAGTCAGCGGGGAGCATCCAGCGCGCCTCCTCACTTGGCACCTTGGGAAGTCCGCTGGACAAGCTGGTCACGGCATCGCCGTTTGGCTACCGTGTCAGCCCCCTTACCGGCGGCACCGGCGACTTCCACCGTGGCCAGGACTTCGTGGCCCAGTGCGGAACCGCCGTTCACGCCGCAGCCGCAGGCAAGGTCACATTCGCCGGGTGGCATGAGTACGGCGGAGGCAACCGCGTCGTGATTGATCACGGCAACGGCCTCGAGACCACGTACAACCACCTGTCGTCCTTCAACGTCAAGGTGGGGCAGACTGTCAGCCGCGGCGATACCGTCGCGCTGAGTGGCACCACAGGAGCATCTACCGGCTGCCACCTCCACTTCGAGGTCCAGGTCAACGGCGAAGTCGTAGATCCCATGGGCTGGCTCTGAGCCAGTTGATGGTTGTCTATCGCATTCATGACACGCCCCGTGACCTGAATGTGACATTCACGAACATCTGTTGTACCGTCTAAAGCGCATCGGCTTTTTAGGGGGCCGATGCACTTGAGTGGATTGCCTAGCTCTGCCACCACTCGAGGTCCGTTCGCAAAAATCGTCTGGCAGGGGCGGGGGAACCAATTTTGGTCTTCGAGTCAGAAGACCTTGGGGTTAAGTCGCAAAAGCTTCCTTGAAGCCGCGCGGCCGGATGACTCCCATCCGAATCCGACAGCTCACCTCGCAGGCATTGGGAGAGGCTACCTTCGTGTCATCACGCACTACCCCTGCGCGCCATCGCGCCGAATTGGTTCGCACGAACCCGTTGAACACCCTTTCCAAGGCTGTCTCAACCAATGCAGGCACCGTAGGCCGCCAAGCCGCCGTTCTGGCCGCAGCCTCGGGGCTCGTTCTCAGCGTTGGACTCCCGGCCCAGGCCGCTGACACCGACGTTTCCAAGTCGGAATCCTCCAGCACCCAGCAGTTGGTCGCCACCGCAGTTGTTACCGCGGAGCCCACCGCAACCGTTTCCTTCGAGAGCCCCGTTGTGGCTACAAAGGAAGCTCCCAAGGTTCAGCGGGCCTCCCAGCGCACGGCAACCGAAGACCAAGCGAACGGCACCCTCGCTGCCCTGTCCTCCAAGGCCAAGGATGCCGCTTCCAGCGCGGCAGCCTCAGGACTTGCAGCAATTGCCTACACCGGCATCGGCCACCCCTACGTTTGGGGCGGCACTTCCCCCAACGGCTGGGACTGCTCCGGATTTACCCAGTGGGTTTACGCCCAGGCCGGCATCAGCATCCCCCGCGTCAATGCCTGGACGGTCATGACCCCCACCAGCACCCCTGCCCCTGGCGACCTCGTCGTGCAGAACGGTGGAGCCCACGTGGGCATCTACGTCGGTAACGGCATGATGATCAGCGCTTTGAACCCCAGCCAGGGCACGCTCCTGCACTCCGCGGCCTCCACCGGCACGTCCTCGTTCTACACCCTCCGCTAGAAAATCCCATTCGGGGTAAGCCAGCATGCCCCCCAAGTGCTGGCAGCCCATAACCCGCGTGCGACCCCACCGTGCGCGGATACGAAAAGAGAGTAATCATGACCAGTGCAAACAAGGTTGCACGGCATAGAGCTGAGGCCCCCAAGACCAGCTCACTTGCCGTCATTGCCAAGGCTGTCAGCGACAACGCCGGTGGCGTTGGCCGTCAGGCAGCAGTGATCGCAGCTGCATCGGGCCTTGTCCTGACCAGCGGCGTTGCTGCAAATGCTGCGGACACCAACGTCCAGCGCGAATCTACGTCTGCGTCCACCCTTGACGTGCAGTCGGTTGCCCAGGTGACCATTGCTGCCGATTCCAGCGTCGCCATCTCCTACGAGCGCCCTGTGGTCAAGACTGTGGAAGCCCCGGCTCCCGTCGTCGAGAAGGCACCTGCCAAGGAAGCTCCGGCTGCCGGCGGCACCGCTACTTTGGCGGTCAACACTGATGCGTCCGCGGCCAAGGCGCCTGCTGCATCCAGCGGCCTCGGGGCGGCTATCGCTGCAGCGGCCTACGCACAGCTCGGCGTCACGCAGGACTGCACCATGCTGGTGACCAACTCGCTGGCCGCCGTCGGTATTCACTTCCACGATTGGCCGGCCGGCTACCTCTCCCTCGGCCGCACGGTCAGTGCAGCTGAAGCCCAGCCCGGCGACCTCGCCTACTATGCCAACGGTGGCTACGGCGGAATGGCACACATCGCTGTTTACGTCGGCAACGGCATGGCAGTCCACGGTGGATGGAACGGATCCACCACGGCACTGTTCAGCGTGAACGTTGGCTCCGGCCCCGTTTTCATCCGCGTCAACGGCTGATCAAGTACTCCACGGAACACCCCGCAGGCTCAGGCCGGCGGGGTGTTCTGCTTTAACCACGGGGTGTCCCGCACATGAACTTTCGCCAACACCACAGGCGAAACGGCGGAAAAATTCGTTGATATGGCATATAAGTGCTTACCCTTGTGTTGTCGATCCACAGCCCGTACAAGCAGAGGGCAGCCGGCCCTCGTGCCCCTGACGGGTGCGGCCGTGAAGAGGTACGTGCATGCGCACACTCGTTCTGAATGCTGGATATGAACCGCTGGCGGTAGTAACCTTCCGCCGGGCGCTGGTCCTTGTGCTGACTGGAAAAGCTAGCGTGGTGGCCGAAGGCGACGAGCCTGTCGTCGGGCCACAGGAGGTTCTCGGGAGACCATCCGTGATTCTTCTCAATCGCTACATCCGGCCCCGGTACAACAGGATCACTGCCGTGAGCCGCCGCGGGGTACTCCGCCGCGACGGCCATCGCTGCGCCTATTGCGGGAAAACAGCCCACACCATAGACCACGTCCACCCCAAATCCAGGGGCGGCGCGGATTCCTGGGAAAACCTGGTTGCGGCGTGTTTGAAATGCAACAACGCCAAGAGTGACCACACGCTGGCCGAGATGGGTTGGAAACTTCGTTTCAAACCTGGCGTGCCCACGGGAACCATGTGGCAGATCAAAGAACTCGAGAAACCTGCGCCGGACTGGGACCCGTTCCTGTTGCCGGAATCCGCCGCCTGATCGATTTCTGTTGCCCTCCCGCCGTCCGGGTAATCTGGGCGGATGGAGTTCAACGCTGTGATTCTGGCGGGTGGCAGGGCCACCCGCCTCGGTGGCGTGCCCAAGCCCGGATTAACGTTCGACGGCGCCAGCCTCCTTTCGCATGCCCTGCAGGCGGCACGGGGTGCTTCCGCTGTGGTGGTGGTTGGTCCTGACACCTCTGGTATCGGCGGCGTCCTGCCGGATGGAGTTCTTAGTGCCCGGGAGGAGCCGGCCTTTGCTGGGCCTGCCGCCGCGATAGCTGCTGGTCTGGTGGCTTTGCACCAGAATGGGCAACCAGCGCCGTGGACGCTCGTCCTGGCATGCGACATGCCGCACGCCTCCAGGGGCATTGCGCCCCTCTGGGAAGGATTGCGTGCCCATCCTGAAGTGGAAGGTGCCATGGCCGTCTCAGCCGACGGCCGGCAACAGCCCCTCCTGGGGGTCTACAGCACCACCGCTTTGGAAAGGGAAGTTGCCGTAGCTTCGGCAGCTTCGGGGTTAACGAACTCTTCAGTGTTCCGGCTGCTTGCTAGGCTGAACCTGCTGGCCGTTACTGTCCCCGATGGGTCTACCGATGATGTGGACACGTGGGAGGACGCTGCGGCCCTGGGCATACACAACGAGCAGGAGGCGGACATGAAGAGCCAGGAAGAGACGCTCGAGGATTGGTGCCGCACACTGTTGCAGGCCTTTGAGCTTGAGGGCGTTGAAGTGGACATCAATGAAGTCCTTTCGGTGGCAGGAGTTGCAGCCCACTCCGTGGTTCGGCCTGCGGCGCCGCTGACTACGTTCATCGCCGGTTACGCTGCCGGTATGGCCAGGGGGATCGGACAGGCGGCGGACGACACCGCCATGAGCGCTGCCCTTGACCTGGCCCGCCAGGTTGCCAAGCAATACCTGGAGCCCGGGACTGAGTCGGAATGACCGAGGCCCCCGGACAGGGCCACCACCACGCGGCACACACATGGCATGAGGCCCGGCAACGTGCCTTTGAGGTCGCTGCTCCCATCCCGCCAAGCCCAGTGCCATTGAAGGCTGCCTTGGGAAGGACACTTGCCTCGGATGCAGTGGCCATTCAGGACATGCCGCACTATGCGTCCTCCGCCATGGACGGCTGGACCGTCAACGGAACGGGCCCATGGATTCTTGTTGAGCCCGGCCACAGACTTGCTCCCCACCAGGCCAGTCCCATCGTCACCGGAGGACTCATTCCGCCAGGCGCCAAGGCCGTTCTGCGCAGCGAAAGTGGCGTTATCACCACGGACGACGACGGCCTTCCGATCCTTGCGCTTGGCGGGTCCGCGAAGCCGGGGGAGCCACGCAATGGCCAGCACATCCGCAAAGCTGCCGAGGAAGCTGCCGAAGGGGACGTGCTGCTCAAAGCCGGCACCATCCTGAATCCTGCGCACATTGCCTTGGCTGCCCTGGCCGGACTGGATGAATTGGAAGTCCTGGGGAAACCTTTGGTGCGGTTTCTCCTGACGGGGTCGGAAGTGGTGACGCAAGGCGTCCCTGTGCCAGGCAAGGTCCGGGATACCTTTGGCCCTCAGCTTGGAGCCGTCGTCGAACTCCTGGGTGGCATCGCAGGAGAGCAACTTAAGGTAGGCGACAACTACGACGACTGGCTTGCGGCTTTGCAGGACACCGAGCCTGAACCTGCGGAACCATATGCCGCAGCGGAGCCGCCGGCCGACGTCGTGATTACTACGGGCGGGACCGGACGCTCAGGGACGGATCATTTCAGGAGGGCCGTGGCTGAACTGGGCGGCCGTCTGCTGATCGATGGCATTGCCATGCGCCCCGGGCACCCCGCCGTGTTGGCGGAGCTTCCGGACGGGCGCTTCGTGCTGGGCCTGCCCGGGAATCCGCTGGCTGCCATGATGGCGCTGTTTACGCTTGGGGGGCCGCTGCTCGCAGCCCTCGGCCACAGGAAGCTGGAGGACGTTGGCGAGGTTCCGAGCGGTGCGATGATCGACGCCGATCCTGGACGGACGCGCCTGATGCCCTTCAAGCTGGTCTACGGATTGGCATCGCCCGCGCAGCATGCAGGGCCTGGGATGATGCGAGGGCTGGCGGGAGCAGATGGCGTCATGGTGGTGCCGCCGCATGGTGTCCAGATGGGCGAGCTGGTCCCGGCTTTTTCTTTGCCATGGGGCAAACCTCTGCCCACGCCCCAAGATGCTGCAGGAAAACCACGCAAGCCGCCGGCCAGGCAACAAAAGAAGGCTTCTTCCGGTCCTGTTGACTGGAGCGCGCTGGAATCCTGAAGGTCCCCGGATGGACGCAGGTGGTAACTGGGGGCCCGGGCTTGCAATGATGGACCCATGAACAGGCATGCTCCCGAACAGGACATCAATGAAGATGACCTGCAAATCCACCCGCCCAAGAAGGCTGCGGCAGGCCTCAAGGCTGTCACTGTCGCCCTTGTAAGGGGCTACTCCCAGGCAGGAGTAGCCCGCACGGTCCGCTCCATGCTCAGGGTTAACCAGCATGACGGCTTTGATTGCCCGGGCTGCGCCTGGCCGGAATCCATCACGGGACGCCGCAGTCCCGCGGAATTCTGTGAGAACGGCGCGAAGGCAATCGCTGAGGAAAGCACCACACGGACGGTCGGCGCAGATTTCTGGGCAGCACATTCCATCGCTGATCTTGAGGACAAGACCGAATATTGGTTGGGGAGCCAGGGGCGGATCGCCGAGCCGGTAGTCCTCAAACCGGGGGACACCCACTATTCCCCGATCAGCTGGACTGAAGCCTTTGCCTTGATCGGGGAGCATATCAATGCCACCACACCTGATCGCTGCGTTTTCTACACGTCCGGCCGCACGGCCAACGAGACCGCGTTCATGTACCAGTTGTTCGCCCGCAGCATCGGAACCAACAACCTGCCGGACTGCTCCAACATGTGCCATGAGTCCTCGGGCAGCGCGCTGAACCCGACCATCGGAATCGGCAAGGGAACGGTTTCGCTGGAAGACATCCACCACGCCGAACTGGTGTTCGTAGTGGGCCAGAACCCCGGGACCAACCATCCCCGCATGTTGTCCGCTTTGCGTGACTGCAAGAACAACGGCGGAAAGATCGTTGCCGTGAACCCGCTTCCGGAGGCGGGACTGCTGAACTTCAAGGACCCCCAGTCCCTCAACGGCGTGATCGGCGGCGGCACTACGATCGCGGATGAGTTCCTTAAGATCAAGGTCGGTGGCGACCTCGCACTGTTCCAGGCACTGGGCCACCTGCTCCTGGAGGAAGAGAAGCGGAACCCGGGGACGATCGTCGATAAATCATTTATCGGGAAACAGACCGAAGGCTTCGAAGCGTACGCCAAGGCACGGTCCCAGCTGGACTGGGAGGAAACCGAGCGGGCAACAGGCTTGTCCCGCGAGGAGATCGTCACTGTGGCCGGGCTGATGGCCAAGTCAAAGGCAACCATTATTTGCTGGGCGCTCGGCTTGACCCAGCAGCCGCACTCCGTGGATACGCTGAAGGAGATCATCAACCTGCTGCTGCTCCAAGGCAACTTTGGCAAACGGGGAGCCGGCGCCTGCCCGGTGCGTGGCCACTCCAACGTGCAGGGCGATCGCACCATGGGTATTTGGGAGAAGCCGGGCGAAACGTTCCTTGCCGCGCTGGACAAGGAGTTTGGGTTCCAGATGCCTCGAGAGCATGGATATGACTCTGTGGAGACCCAGCACGCCCTGGAAAAGGGAGAGGTGGATGTCTTCGTGTCCATGGGTGGAAACTTTGCTGCAGCCGGTTCTGACACCGCAGCATTGGAAGCAGGGCTCAAGACCGCCGGGCTGACCGTCCACATCTCCACGAAACCGAACCGTGCCCACGTGGTGCACGGGAAGACATCCCTGATCCTGCCCACATTGGGACGCACGGACACGGACGACAAACACCCCAAGGGCAAGCAGTTCCTCTCCGTAGAGGACTCAATGTCGGTCATCCACAAGACGCAGGGCAGGCTGGCTCCGATCTCAGAGCACCTCCTGAGCGAACCCGTCATCGTGGCCCGCATGGCGGAAGCGACACTCGGGGACGGCCACGGCGTGGACTGGCGCGCCATGGCAGAGGATTATGACGTGATCCGGGACCACATCTCACGTGTTATCCCGGGGTTCGAGGACTTCAACGCCAGGGTCCGGACGAAGAACGGTTTCGTCCTTCCGAACCCGCCACGGGATACCCGTACCTTCGCCACTGACATCGGCAAAGCACGGTTCTCGGTGAGTCCGCTGGAGTATCTTGAAGCTCCAGAGGGCCATTTGATCCTGCAGACGGTGCGCAGCCACGACCAATACAACACCACGTTCTATGGCCTTGATGACCGCTACCGCGGGGTCTCGGACGCCCGCAGGGTGATCCTGGTCCACGAGGAAGACATCGCTGGCCTGGGTTTCAAGGACCGTGACCTGGTGGATGTCATTTCCACCTTTGCCGGCACGGAACGGCGAGCCAATAAGTTCCGGCTGATTTCTTATCCCACGGCCAAGGGCTGCGCTGCCGCCTACTTCCCGGAAGCCAACGCCCTGGTGCACCGCGAGCTTGTGGCCCGCGAATCGAACACGCCCGGCTACAAGGCCATGACTGTACGGTTCGTAAAGCACCCAGAGGAGAACGGATCCTGACATGGGACGTGTGACCCAGCGCCGAAAGCTGCATAAGTTCGTTCTGGACGGATCGCCCCAGGCCCTGGAACACCCTGTCCGTTACAAGGAAGACATCCTCGCGGTCGAGGAGCCCCTGGAGATCCGTCTTGGTGATATGTCGTTCTCGGTGACCATGCGGACACCTGGGGACGATTTCGATCTGGTGGCGGGATTCCTTGTCTCGGAGGGCATCATCTGGGAGCCGGGGCAACTGGTCTCCGAGCGTTTCTGCGCAGGGGAGGACGAGGACGGCGTACAGACCTTCAATGTCGTGGACGCTCAGCTGCGGCCCGACGTCGAACGTCCGGACACCGGCCGTAACGTCTACACATCAAGCTCCTGCGGCATTTGCGGTACCGACTCGATCGACGCCGTCCGGAAGTCCTCACGTCATAGTCCCCAGAACGATGACGTGACGATCCCCGTAAGAGCACTGGCTGCCCTCCCGGTCCGGTTGCGTGAGGCGCAGGCGGTCTTCGCCAAAACCGGTGGCGTCCATGCCGCGGGCCTTTTCAGGATTCACGACGACGGTACTACCGAGCTGCTGTGCCTGCGGGAAGATGTGGGGCGCCACAACGCCGTGGACAAAGTGGTGGGTTGGGCTTTGCGGGGAGGCAAGCTGCCACTGAAAGGAACAGTTCTTCAGGTATCCGGCCGGGCATCTTTCGAGCTTGTCCAGAAAGCTGCCATGGCGGGCATTCCCGTCCTTGCGGCCGTCAGCGCTCCATCGAGCCTCGCTGCCGAGCTCGCGGACGAAACGGGTATCACGCTGGTGGGCTTCAGCCGCGGTGCGAGCCTGAACGTGTACGCGGGCAGGGACAGGATCGTAGGGGTAGAGGCTGGCTAAGGGCCCCATTCGCTGCGGATAGTCCTCGATCACTTGGCTATTGAGCTGGAACAACGTAGATTTTATCCATCGATTGGAATCGCTGTGTCCTCTAATAATGCCGTCCATAAAGTGCCGGCTCGCCAGCCGGCCATGACGCTTTGCCACCAGCCAATGCCTAAGGGGATTTAATTGCACGACGACCGCCGGATCACTGAACAGCGTCTCGATCGATTCGTTCGGGAACGCCTTCTTCCGGCCATTTACGGCAGGTCCGTCCCGCTGCAGCTCAGCAGCTGGGACGCGCCTGGAGAACCCGTGCCCGCAGCGGAGGCCATGCGCCAGCTCTTCACGCCCCAGGAGCCGGGCGCACCTTGGGGTAAGCCATGGAGCACTAAATGGCTCCGGCTCCAGGGTGAAGTTCCAGAAGGCTGGGGTTCAGCCAAGGGGACGGCGGTGGAAATCATCGTGGACCTCGGTTTCAACAGCGACGTGCCGGGGTTCCAATGCGAAGGCACGGCCTGGCACGCCGATGCCAGCATCATCAAAGCGATCTCACCGCGTAATTACCACGTTCCGCTGAAGCTGCTCGGCGGCGGATTGTCCGTGGATTTCTATGTGGAAGCGGCAGCTAACCCGGACGTGTCGCAGGGCTGGTCATTTGCGCCTACTCCTTTGGGTGATAAGGCGACCTCCGGCGACGAACCCCGGTATCGTCTGGGCCGGATTGCCATTGCCGAACTCAACGAGACGGTGTGGGAACTCAACCAGGACGTGTGGACATTGAGCGGGCTCATGCACGAGCTCCCCATGGACCTGCCGCGCCGCCACGAAATCCTGCGGGCCCTGGAACGGATGCTGGACATCATGGATCCGGACGACGTCGCAGGAACGGCTGCCGCAGGTCGCGAGGCATTGGCAGAAGTACTGAGCCGCCCCGCCTATGCTTCGGCACACGAACTCCTGGCTACCGGTCATGCGCACATCGACTCCGCGTGGTTGTGGCCCGTCCGCGAAACAATCCGCAAGTGTGCCCGCACCTTCTCCAACGTGGTGGCCCTCATGGACGAGGACCCCGACTTCATCTTCTCGTGCTCCTCAGCTCAGCAGATGGCCTGGATCAAGGAATTCTTCCCTGAGCTCTTTGTCCGCATCCGGGAAAAGGTCCGGGCCGGGCAGTTCGTTCCCGTCGGTGGGATGTGGGTTGAATCGGACACCAACATGCCCGGTGGCGAGGCCATGGCGCGCCAGTTCGTGGAAGGCAAGAGTTTCTTCTTGAAGGAATTCGACGTGGAGTGCCAGGAAGCATGGCTGCCCGATTCCTTCGGTTACTCGGGAGCACTGCCACAAATCGTCAAGTCCGCGGGTTTGCGATGGTTCCTTACGCAGAAGATTTCCTGGAACAAGGTGAACCGGATGCCGCACCACACCTTCATGTGGGAAGGCATCGATGGCACCCGGTTGTTCACCCATTTCCCGCCGGTAGATACGTATAACGCTGAGCTCCACGCGCGCGAACTTGCGCATGCGGAACGCAACTACCGTGACCACGGCCGCGGCACCATGTCATTGGTTCCCTTCGGCTATGGCGATGGCGGTGGTGGTCCCACACGCGAGATGGTGGCGACTGCACACCGCACGGCGGATCTTGAAGGTTCGCCCAAGGTCCGGATGGGTACGGCCAAGGACTTCTTCACCGCGGCCGAGGCCGAGTACCGCAACCTCCCGGTGTGGGTGGGCGAGATGTACCTGGAGATGCACCGCGGAACGTACACCAGCCAGGCGAAGACCAAGCGAGGCAACCGGCGCAGCGAGCACCTGCTGCGCGAGGCAGAACTGTGGTGTTCCACGGCCGCAGTGCGCCTGGGCGACGCCTACGCCTATCCCGAAACGGAGCTCAAGAGGCTGTGGCGGTTGGTGCTCCTGCAGCAATTCCACGACATCCTGCCGGGCAGTTCCATCGCCTGGGTCCACCAGGACGCCGAGCGGAATTACGAAGCGATCGCCCGCGATCTCGAGGCCATCATCGGCCAGGCCGCTCAGGCACTCGTGGGTCGGGGAGACATGCAGTTCCTGCTCAATGCGGCCCCACATCAGCGGGCTGGCGTGCCGGCACTCGCAGCCGCGGAAGCCGTGAAGGTGGAGGCAGTTGTTGATGCCGGGGAAAAGGATGGCGGCTACATCCTGGACAACGGAGTCATCCGCGCTGTCGTGGACAGTGACGGCTTGTTGACCTCACTCATGGACTATTCCACTGGCCGTGAGGCGATGGTGCCCGGTCAGCCCGGCAACCTGCTTGAGCTGTTCAGGGATACCCCGAATGAATGGGACGCCTGGGACATCGAGGAGTTCTACCGGCGCAACGTCACCAAAGTGACCCAGGCGGAAACCATCGATCTTGAGCGCACGGAGGCAGGCGCCGTCGTGGTGGTCAAGCGTACGGTTGGTGCCTCCACCATCACGCAACGGATAACGCTCGACGCCGGTGCGGAGTCGCTTGGGATCTCCACCACAGTGGACTGGCAAGAACGCGAAAAGATGCTCAAGATCGCTTTCCCACTGGATGTCCGGGCGGACCGTTCGGCCTCCGAGACCCAGTTCGGCCATGTGTTCCGGCCGACCCACACGAACACATCATGGGATGCTGCGAAGTTCGAGATCTGCGCCCATCGCTGGATCCACGTTGCAGAGCCAGGTTATGGCGTGGCCGTCAGCAACTCCTCCAGCTATGGGCACGACGTCACCAGGGCTGTTCGCGGAGACGGGGGGACGACCACCACCGTCCGTGTCTCACTGTTGCGCTCCGCCAGGTACCCGGACCCCGAAGCAGACCGCGGCGAGCACACACTTGAACTGTCCGTCAGGCCTGGAGCCGGGATCGGGGATGCCGTGGAGGAGGGCTACCGCACCAACCTGAAGCCCCGCTATGTCACTGGCAGCAAGCCAGTGGAACCCCTGCTGTCCGTGTCCAACCCTGCCTTGGTAGTGGAGGCGGTGAAGCTGGCTGAGGATGGCTCCGGAGACGTCATTGTGCGTCTTTACGAATCCCTCGGACAACGCTCAGCCGGTGTTGTCAGGGCCAATTTTGAAGCTCATGGCGTCCTGGCCACGGACCTGCTGGAACGCCCGGTAGAAGCTCCTGGAGTGGCTGTGGGGCAGGACGCAGCCGAGCTGGTCCTGCGCCCGTTCCAATTGGTCACGTTGCGGTTCGCCCGATAAAGGCTGGCCAGCGCCAAGAGGTCCCGCGCCAAGAGGTTTAGACGTCGTGTTGCAACCGCTTCACGAACAGCTTGGTCCGTTCCTGCCGGGGTGCACGCAGCACCTCGGCAGCAGGGCCGCGCTCCACGACAACGCCGCCGTCCATGAAGATGACCTCGTCCGCCACATGCTGGGCGAAGGCCAACTCGTGGGTCACGATCACCATGGTCCAGCCTTCCTCGGCGAGTTCCTTGATGACGCCCAGAACGTCACCGACGAGCTCGGGATCCAAGGCCGAGGTGGGCTCGTCGAACAACAGCAGTTGAGGCTGGAGCGCCAGGGCGCGGACGATGCCCACGCGCTGCTGCTGTCCGCCTGAGAGCTCGAACGGATAGGCGTCCCGCTTGTCAGCCAGGCCCACCCGCTCCAGCAAACGTTCGGCTTCGGCAATGGCCTCTGCCTTGGGGCGCTTCTGGACTTGGACGGGGCCTTCGATGATGTTCTTCAGGACGGTCATATGGGGGAACAGGTTGTAGTGCTGGAACACCATGGCACTGCGGTCCCGGAGCGCTGCGATCTCCTTTTTGCCCACTTTGGCGCCGAAGTCGATCGAGAGGCCGTCGGAGCCCTGGCTCCCCGAGCCCGATCCGGAGGCCGAGCCCGAGCCCGGGCCCCGGCCGGTGTCGCCAAAGGTGACGGTACCGGCGTCGGGGATTTCAAGGCCGTTAAGCGAGCGCAAAACAGTGGTCTTGCCCGAGCCTGAGGGACCGATGAGGGCCACCACCTGGCCGCGCCGGATGTCGATATCGATGTCGCGGAGCACCACATTGCTGCCGAAGGCTTTCGCGAGGTTCCGGGCCTTCAGTACTGAGGTGACGCGTGGTTCGCGCTGTTGAGGTGCATCAGTGGGCGACATAGCGGTCCAATCTCCTTTCCACAGCGGACTGCGCAGTGGAAAGGACCAGGCAGATGACCCAGTAGACCAGGGCTGCCTGCAGGTACAGGGCCATGAACTCCTGGCTGAACGCAGCAATTTGCTGGGCATTGCGGAAGAGTTCAGTAACCAGGATGAGTGAAGCGAGCGAGGTGTCCTTAACCAGGGAAATGAAGGTGTTGGACAACGGTGGAACGGACACGCGTGCCGCTTGCGGAAGGATGATGCGCACCAGCGTTTGGGGGTGGGACATCCCGATGGTGTGGCCGGCTTCCCACTGACCCTTGGGCACCGAAAGTATCGCAGCCCGGATGATCTCGGCAGCGTAGCCGCCCACGTTCAAGGAGAAGGCGATGATGGCGCTCGGCCAGGGATCCAGCCGGATGCCAATGCTGGGAAGGCCGAAGAAAATCACGAACAGCTGCACCAGCAGGGGAGTACCGCGGATAACCGAGACGTAGAAGCGACCTATGCCGGACAGCAGCCAATTCGAGCTCAGCCGCAACAGCGCCACCACCAAGGCCAGCACCAGGCCAAAGGCAAAGGAGGCCAGGGTAAGGGGGATGGTGCCCGTTACGGCCCCTGTGATGATCGGCCCGAAGGAACTCCAAATGAGGTCCCAGTTCATTTATTTGGTGACATCCGCACCGAAGTACTTTTCGGAGATCTTTGCCAGGGTTCCATCTGCCCGCAGGTCATCCAGCGCCTTGTCTACAGCCTTGGCCAGCTCTGTTGAACCCTTTCGGAACACCAGGGCACTCTCGGTCTTGTCCGGCGCTTCGGCGGCCACCTTCAAACCGGAATCCGGCGTGGTTTTCGCGTAGTCCAGGTAGGTGAGTTTGTCGTTCACCGTTGCGTCCACGCGTCCCTGCTGTACGAGGGTGGCAGACTGGGCCCAGCCTTCAACTGCCTGAACGTTGGCGCCGGCCTCCACCGCCATTTTGTAGAAGTTGCTGGTCAGCGACTGCGCGGTGGTCTTGCCCTTGAGGTCAGCGAAGCTGTTGATGCTGGAATTGTCCTTCTTGGTCACCACAACGCCGGTAGAGACGGTGTAGGGCTTGGAGAACTCGTACTTGGCTTTGCGTTCGTCATTGATGGAGATCTGGTTGGCGATGGTATCGAACCGCTTGGCGTCCAGGCCCGCAAAGATGCCATCAAATTGCGTCTCTTGGAAGCTCGCCTTCACGCCCAGCTTTTCAGCCACGGCTTTGGCGATCTCAACGTCGTAGCCGGTCAATTCACCAGCGCCCTCGGCGTGGAAGCTGAACGGGCGGTAGGTTCCTTCCGTTGCGATGACGAGTTCGCCCTTGGATTTCACATCGGACAAGGATGTATCGCCACCGGACTGGGCTGGAGTGGAACCGCCACCGCAGGCAGAGAGTGCAAGGGCGGCGGCGGCCAGGGTAGCGGCGAAAAGAGAACGGCGGGAGCGAAGGCTGGTCATGGAGCCATCTTAGTCACGGGCCACTGCGGATTCCCGGCAGGGAAGGCTTGGAGGCCTGTAGGAAGGGTGGTTAAAAAGGCTGAGTGGGGGCGGTCCCCAACAGCCCGCCACCACTCATCCCCCCAATTGTGATCACGTGGGCGCCACATTCACCGGAAACCCGTTCTCTGATTCCGGTGCCAGGCTGCAACCGCGTTCACACATTCATGATTGTGCCACGATCTAATGGTTTTGTGAAAGTCTTTACGCTGTGCGTCTTGCTTTGCGCCTGGCAAATGCCTTGGAAAACCAGATCCCAGCGAGCCCAATGGCGGTGGCCAGCACTGCGGAGTAGTTAATCAGGGAACGCAGCCACAGGTGCACCAGCGGGATCAGTGGGAAGAGTTGGGACACCAACAGCAACGCCAGGCCAATAAACAGGAGGGCCGAGGCAGCACGCAGCAACGCGGGGTAGCGGCCTACGATGGTCCGCCAGATCGCGGGCAGCAGACAGGCTGATACGTATCCAGGATAGAAGCGGCCCAGAGCCGCATAGGCCTCCATGGAAGGTCCCCAGGTCAGCCCCGTCATTCCCGCCGTGGAACCGCGTGTGTCCGTGATGACGAAGAAGAACGTGGTCAATGCCACCGTGATTCCCAGGACTGTCAGCCCCCAAGGGCCGCGAATGGCCCGTTCCGCTGACGTGGAAGCGAAACCCATGGCGATCTTGATGCCCATCAGCAGGAACGTACCGTACAGCAGGAACCGCAGGATCAGGTTGGTGACGTTAACTCCGCCGAGCAGGGCATCGATGGCAAGGTAGGGCCCTTCGATGCTGAGGAGGATATCCAGGGTGATCAGCGCGAAAATATAGAAAACCACCCGGTTCTCACCCCTGAGCAGGCTCGGAATCCGCGCGATGGTAATCGCCAGGCACACCAGCAAGGTTGCCCAAGGCAGGACAGCCGTCATCCGAGGTTCTCCCAAATTCGTTCAGTTCGTTCATGGTCTTGTTCTTGGCGGCGCAAGGTCTTGCCCAGCGCCTGAAGCCTCTCACCGGCGAGGGTCACCAGTTCGCCCAAGGTCATCCGGTCCAAGGCCTCCTGCCGTCCATTGGGGGACCAACCGGCCTCGGCCTCGGTGATCAGCCCTCCAGCAACAAGCCCGCCCGCTGGTCCGACGCCGGCAGCCCGCGATGTTGCGATGGCCAGTTCCGGAGGAAGCCTGTTGGCGGTCAGGTGTGCGGAGAAGTTCTGTGGAGCGATGCCGGTGGCTTCGCTGACCCGGTGCCGCAACTCGCCGTCGTCGATTGCATCCACCCAGTTGCGAACCGCGGTGGGGTGCGGTGTTGGCGACAGTGCTGTGACGGAGACGGACCCCGGTTCACTGCGTTCCACTACCGCGCGCAGCAAATCCATGGTGGCAATCTGGCTCACCAGTTCATCAGGCGTGGGCGGGACGGGATCGCCCCGAAGATCTGCGTAGAGGTCAAACGTGGCCAGGGCTTGCATGGGATTGATGTGATAACCCCGGCTGATGCTGACCAGCGTTGACTCTGCCACTTTGCCGCGGACCAACTGTTGGGCCAGCGTTGTCCGTTTAATCCCGGAAATCCTGCAGACGTCCGCTGTGCTGGCGTTGGGGGCAACGCCGTGAAGCCAGCGTTGGAACGCCTTGGACGGTAAGGGCATGGAGGGCTTTCTGGGGTATTTCAAACGGGCAAGTGCGGCCTGGCCCAAAAAGGAGCCGGAGCGAAGGTACGGATTGATTTTACGCCGACGCCACATTGAATTATGCTTGATGCTTGAACCCGTTGGTCCGTACACCCCCCAAGTCCGGACCAGCGGGTTTTTCCATGCCCATGGGAATCGTGGGCAGTGTGGCCGCGTTTCGTAGGTGACCCGCGCTTGTTTTACCGTGCTGGTGATGTAGACGCGAGCGCCTGATGGCGCTGCGAGAGGAATAGAGAATGACTGCAACACTGGTGGCCAAGGATCTTTCCGGTGGTCATGGCCACCGCACGCTCTTTTCAAAGCTTTCCCTCACCGTTGCGCCCGGTGATGTGGTGGGCGTGGTAGGCGCGAACGGCGCTGGCAAATCCACGCTTCTGCGGATCCTCTCAGGCGTGGACCACCCGCAGGAGGGGACCGTCAACCTGGCTCCGTCGGACGCCTTTGTGGGCTGGCTTCCCCAGGAACACGAGCGCACCGCGGGCGAAACCATCGCAGCGTACATTGCGCGCCGCACTGGCTGTGCACAGGCCACTGCCGAGATGGAGGCCACCGCCGAGGCCCTCGGTTCCGGGGCTCCCGGAACGGATGACGCTTACTCTTTGGCCTTTGACCGCTGGATGGCATCCGGTGCTGCAGACCTGGAGGAGCGGATTCCTGCTGTCCTGGCGGATCTTGGCCTTGAGCTTGGCACCGATGCCCTCATGACAGGTCTCTCCGGCGGTCAGGCCGCCCGGGTTGCTTTGGGAACGCTGCTGCTCAGCCGCTTCGATGTTGTCCTTCTTGATGAACCCACCAATGACCTGGACCTTGATGGCCTGGCCCGGTTGGAGGCTTTCGTCCAGGGCCTGCGCGGAGGAGTGGTTCTGGTTTCCCACGACCGTGAGTTCCTGGCGCGCTGCGTTACCACCGTAGTGGAACTGGACCTCGCCCAGAATTCCGTGGCTGTCTACGACGGCGGCTACGAAGCGTTCCTCGAAGAACGCGCCGTCGCCAAGCGCCACGCCCGCGAACGCTACGAAGAGTTTGCCAACACCAAGGCCGATCTTGTGTCCCGCGCACGGACCCAGCGCGAGTGGAGCTCCCAGGGCGTCCGCAATGCGATGAAGAAGAACCCTGACAACGACAAAATCCGCAGGGCGGCAAGCACGGAGTCTTCCGAAAAGCAGGCACAGAAGGTCCGCCAGATGGAGTCGCGGATCGCCCGCCTCACCGAGGTGGAGGAGCCGCGCAAGGAATGGCAACTGCAGTTCAGCATCGGTCAGGCACCCCGCTCAAGTGCCGTGGTCGCTACCCTTCGTGACGTGGTGGTGCGCCAGGGCGATTTCACGCTGGGACCGGTCAACCTGCAACTCAACGGCGGTGAGCGCATCGGCATCACGGGGCCCAACGGCGCCGGCAAGTCCACTCTCCTGCGCTTGCTGCTGGGCACCCGGAAACCGGACGACGGCGAGGCCTCCATGGGCGCGTCTGTCGCCATCGGCGAAATCGACCAGGCCCGCGGGCTGCTGGACGGCGGACGGCAGCTTGGCGACGCCGTCGAAGCCGTGCTGGTGGACTGGAACAGTGCGGACGTCCGCACGCTCCTGGCCAAGTTCGGCCTCAAAGCGGACCACACCTCGCGGACAGTTGACTCTCTGTCCCCGGGGGAGCGTACGCGCGCTGCGCTGGCCCTCCTGCAGGCCCGGGGCGTGAACCTGTTGGTGCTGGACGAACCCACCAACCACCTTGACCTCCCCGCGATCGAGCAACTTGAAGAAGCGCTGGAAAGCTACGAAGGCGCCCTCCTGCTGGTCACCCATGACCGGCGTTTGCTGGAGAACGTTCGGCTCGATTCGCGATGGCACCTGGAAAACGGCCGTGTCCAGGAGCTTCACCACATCCCCGGCCAGGAGAAGTAACCATGAGCATGGATGGCGTTGCCTGGAGCTCGCTGCACAAGATCACGCGTGCCCAGAGCGGCTCGCAACCCTTCTCGAAGGAAACGCTGAAGCGTGTGCTGGGCTTTGCCGCGCCCCACAAGGGCAAGCTCATAGCCTTCGTTATTGCCTCGATCGCGGGCGCCTTCCTCGCCGTGGCTACGCCGGTGCTTGCGGGGCAAGTGGTTGACGCGATCATTGCCAAGGCAGGTGTGGGCACAGTGATCTGGCTGGCCGTTCTCATCGCGATTGTGGCTGTTGGCGAGGCTGGAATCGGACTGGTGACCCGATGGTTGTCCTCCACCATCGGCGAGGGCGTCATTGTGGACCTCCGCACCCGCGTGTTCGACCATGTGCAGCGTATGCCCATCGCTTTCTTCACCCGGACACGGACCGGCGCCCTGGTCAGCCGCCTGAACAACGACGTCATCGGGGCGCAGTCAGCGTTCGCCGGCACCTTGTCCGGCGTGGTCAGCAACGTCGTGGCGCTCGCCTTGACCCTTGTGGTCATGCTCAACACCTCCTGGCTGGTCACTGTCCTGGCCATGGTGTTGCTGCCGATCTTCCTCATACCTGCCCGGCGAATGGGTTCGAAGCTGGCGGACCTCCGACGCGAGGCAGCCGCACACAACGCTGCCATGGGTACGCAGATGACCGAAAGGTTCTCCGCTCCCGGCGCCACATTGGTAAAACTTTTCGGCAGGCCGGACGAGGAATCCCGGGAGTTTGCTGCCCGGGCCGGCCGCGTGCGCGATATCGGCATCCGCACCGCCATGCTGCAGTTCACCTTCGTCACGGCGCTGACTTTGGTCTCGGCCCTGGCCCTGGCCCTCGTTTACGGATTGGGCGGCTGGCTTGCCCTTGGTGGCCAACTGGCGCCAGGCGACGTAGTGGTCCTTGCCCTCCTCCTGACCCGTCTCTACGCTCCGCTTACCGCGCTCTCCAACGCGCGCGTGGAAATCATGAGCGCACTTGTCAGCTTCGAGCGGGTTTTCGAGATCCTGGACCTGCAGCCCCTCATCACGGAAAAGCCGGACGCGATGGCCCTGCCGTCCGGACCCGTCGCCGTGGAATTCCACGACGTCCGCTTTTCGTACCCGTCGGCGGACAAAGTGTCCCTTGCCTCCTTGGAAGACGTGTCCACCCTGGACACGCGTGGCGGCGAGGAAGTGCTGCATGGTGTCAGCTTCCGCGTTGAGCCGGGCCAGACGGTGGCCTTGGTGGGCTCCTCCGGCGCAGGAAAGTCCACGGTGGCCCAGCTGTTGTCGCGCCTGTACGACGTCGACTCCGGAGCGGTGCGCCTTGGTGGGCGCGGACCTGGCACCGGCGTGGACGTTCGGGACCTCCGTTTTGACTCCCTGCGCGACACACTGGGCATGGTGACCCAGGATGGCCATCTGTTCCACGAAACCATTGCATCCAACCTGCGCCTTGCCCGGCCGGATGCCACGGAAGAGGACATGTGGGAGGTGCTCCGGCGGGCACGCCTGGAACCCATGATCCGGTCTCTTCCGGATGGCCTGGAAACAGTCGTTGGCGAGCGCGGGTACCGGCTCTCCGGTGGCGAGCGGCAAAGGCTTACCATCGCCCGTTTGCTCATTAAGCAGCCGCGCGTGGTGATTCTTGATGAGGCTACCGCCGCGCTGGACTCCACCAACGAAGCCGCCGTCCAGGCGGCCTTGGGGGAAGCGCTCGAGGGGCGTACCGCCGTCGTGATTGCCCACAGGTTGTCCACGATCCGTGCTGCGGACGTGATCCTGGTGGTAGAGGACGGCAGGATCGTGGAGCGCGGCACTCACACCGAGCTGCTTGTTGCCGACGGCCGCTACGCGGAGTTGTACCGGACCCAGTTCGCGGAGGCCACGGCCGTGGCCGAGGAAGCTGTTCCGGAGCTGTAGCGCTTCAGGTGAGTAGCGGGATGACGTGATCCGTCAGCAGCGGGGCGAGGTCCTCGGGCAGGGGTGCTGTGAGGTCCAGCCACCGGATCTCGGCGATCTCGGCCGAAGGGTGCGCTTCCCAGGTTCCAGGAGCCGTGAAGACTGTGGCCTCGATGTTGGTTGCGGCCTCGTTGGCAGCCACTGCGAGCCAGGCGCCCAAGGGTTCGAGGCCATCGGGGGCTACCTCGATGCCTACTTCCTCGAACAATTCCCTGGCGGCAGCTTCTGCCGCGGTTTCACCGGCCTCGGGTTTGCCGCCTGGATGCATGAATTTGTCCGTGCCCCGTTTGCGGACGGTCAGCAGCTGGCCCTCCTTGTTGTAAACGCACACGGCGCTCACCACGATCACATCAGTAACGCTCACGCTTGCCTCTCGACGTTCATACGGACCAGATGCGATTCCAACAGCAGATCCTTGGCCGGACCGTGGACGTCCCACGTGAAACTGAACGCATCCGGGCCTTCCCAGGTGTAGTTCACGTAATAGTCGTCGGGATCGCACCAGTGTTTATCCTGGTTGGCCTGCTCCGCAAAGCTCATCACATGGAATGGCCGGCCATCGGGGAAGAAAACGTCCATGGAATCCGGTTCAGGGCCTGGCTTGAGGAGATATTCGCGGAACGCCGGGCCTGTGTGGGTGGGCCAGCGCATGGTTCCGTCTTCGCGGTAGTGAAGGCCATCGCCGTCGGGCTCTTCCGTGTAACGCACGACACCGGTGAAGGTTCCGCGGGTGCCGGAGGCCCGGTCCAGGAGAGTCCGCTCCACATTCCACGTGCCGGCCAAATAGGCACGCAAGTCCTGGATGGGCTGCTGGTGGTTCAAGTGCCCTCGATTGGAATCGAACCAACGACACCGGCTTTAGGAGAGCCGTGCTCTATCCACTGAGCTACGAGGGCCTGCGTGTCCATGGCCCGGAGTACCGTTACGGAGCTCCATGGCCGGACACGACTACAAGCATACAAGCTGCCGGGCCAGTGCCCGAACACGGCTAGGCTGGCGGTCATGAGAGGGCATGCGACAGCACGGGAAACCACCGGCACGTTCCTTCCGGACGTTCGCGCTGCGCGGGCAAACATAGGCGGCTGGGCCCAGTTGAGCGTGGTCCAGTATTTCGTCGCAGAGTCTGCTGTCATCGAGGCTTGGGCCGGTCCGCAACCCTACAGCAGGGCCACCGGGTTCATCAGCGACCTCGGCGCAGTATCGTGCGGCGTCTACGAGGACCGGGCTGTGTGCTCGCCTTTACATGTGCTGATGAACGCCTCTTTTGTTGTCCAGGGCCTGGCATTGATCCTTGGCGCGGTGTTCCTGACCGCAGGGCTTTTGTGCGTGGCAGCGCGTCCGGGTGTGCATGCCCAGCGCTTCCACACCGCCACAGCCGATGAAGAGCCCCGGACCCGGGTGTTGGCCAAGCCATGGATCATTGCTGTGGCCATCCGAATACTCACGGGTGTTTCCGGCACCGGGACCGTAATCGTTGGACTCGTGCCCGAGGATGTCGGCTCCCCATGGCATTTTGCCGGAGCCCTGATGTTCTTCATCGGCGGTGGCTTCGCATTGCTGCTGTTGGGCATCCTCTGGTTCCGGCAGACCCCGATGAGCTGGTTCATCGCCGCCTGCGGGTCCCTCTGTATCGGCGCACTCATCGTTGGCGGGATCACGGGAATGGAGGTGCCCCAGCCCGGAACACTTGAGCGGCTCATGGGCTACCCCGTCACCATTGGCTTGGCAGCTGCCGGCCTGGTCATCGCCCAGCGCGTGCACACGGTACGTAGAGCCGCGAAGGCCCTGCGTTAATTCAGGCATTGGGACGGCAGGAGCGGGACGGGTGCGCCCGCGGGACTCCGGGACTATTCTGGCGCTATGACGACGGCGGGTGGTCCGCTCGGCGGGGACCGGGGACTTCTGCCTGACCTCGCTGGCAGGCGCGAGCTGATTGGGGGTTGGGCCGCGATCACCCTCATCCACTATTTCGTGGTGGAAGCCATTGCGATGGCTGTGTGGCAAGGCAATCCAGGTTATGACCGGCGTGCGCACGTGATCAGTGATCTGGGCGCTGCCCACTGTGGTCCCTTCAACGGTTACGAGGTGTGCTCGCCGCTTAATTGGCTGATGAATGCCTCGTTCGTGCTCCAAGGGGTTGCCATGGTGCTCGGGGCAGTGCTCCTGAGCTCGGCTGTCCTCTCTGTGGCGGCTGAACCGGGTGCCCGGGCTATCCGGCCAAGAATGGCAACAAGCGTCACGTCACCCGACGCCTTTCCTTGGATTGCAGCCGGGGCAGTCAGGGTGCTGATCCTCGTGGCGGGCATCGGCCAGGCAATGGTTGGCCTGATCCCGGAAGACACTGACCTTGCGCTGCATCTGACCGGCGCGGGACTGTACTTCATCGCCGGACCGCTGTCCCTGGTGATACTGGGCCTGGTATGGCGGGGGCACACGCAGATGTGGGGGATGGTGCTCTTGTTCGGGGTTGTTTCACTGGGAGCAACCATCTACGTCCTTGCGGTGCAGTTGCGGGTCGAGGAGCCGGGTGCCATCGAGCGCACAATGGCGTATCCGATCATCCTGGGGTTGTCCTTGGTAGGCCTGGTAGTGGCTCACCGCGTCACAAGGGAACGGAAAGCTGTCAGGGCTGTTTCGCGTTCTTCCGTCCAAGGAACACCGCCGCCAGGCCGCACAGCAGGCTGATAAGGAACAGTACCCACGACGCAATAGTGACGGCGGAAGCCAGGGCAACCGAACCGGCGTCGGGCGTTTCCGTAGCCAGCATCGAATCAATGGCGACGTTGGACCACAAGTGAGCCACAGCAAAAAGCAGGGGAGCGGCCCACATTGCCCAGCGCCACGACTTGCGCGCAACGTTGGTGCCGATCAGCAGGAGCCAACTGAAGCCGAAGATCAGCGGAAAGAGCGTGCCGGCAGTCTTATGGACGTAGTTCAACTGGCCCCGGGCGGGCTCGTCCATCGCGGCGCGAAGCTGGGCGACGTAGTCCTGGGAGAACCCACCGATCAGCGAATCCGGCATGGCCAGGCCGCCTGAAAGCTGCGTCATCTGGTTCAGCGTCAGCAAGTGCAGGTACCAGAACAGGAACAGGCTCGCCACAACGCCTGCGATGACAATCAGCTTGGAGTTGCTCTGCGCCTTCTCAGGGGTCCTCCGTGTGGTGGGATTGATCACGGGTGGGAGGCTGTGATCGGGGACCACCGCCTTGGCTCCGTGCTTCTTGATGCGCTGCGCTGGTGTCTTGGCCATGTCATTCATTATCCCGCCACATAAGCTGGGACCATGACCACCGGCAGGCACACCGCAACTGAACTCGATCCATCGCTTGATGACTACCAATTGGCCAGCGCACTGGTCCGCGAGGCAGGTCAACTGGCCCTGCTCATGCGGATGGGCGGACTGCAGGGCACACGCAAGACGTCAGTGTCGGACGTCGTCACGGCAGCCGATCATGCGGCCGAGGCTTATGTCCTGGAACAGTTGCAACGCTGCCGCCCGGAGGATGGCATCCTGGGCGAAGAAGGCACCTCTGTTGCCGGTAGCAGTGGTCGGACCTGGGTGATCGATCCTGTGGATGGAACATACAACTTTCTGCACGGATCCACGTACTGGTGCTCGGCCATTGCCCTCAAACGCGACGATTCAGATCCCTCAGATCACCGAGTCAATCCGGTTGCGGATCCGGACGTGTTGCTGGGGGCCATCTACCAGCCCGAACTGGACAAGCTCTGGCTAGGCGGCGACGAGCATCCGGCCAGCCTGAACGGCGAACGTATTTCAGGTTCCGGAGACCTCCCCGTTGGCCAAATCTGCGCAGCAACCTACATCCACCCCACCTGGCTGGCGGACCCCCGCACTGCAATGCCCTGGCATGCGGCTGCTGTCTCCGCCGCATCGCTGCGCATGTTCGGTTCAGGCTCGTGCGACCTCGGCCGCGTAGCTGATGGCGAGCTCGGCTGCTGGTTCCAGCACAGCTGCCCTGAGTGGGACTGGCTCCCTGGCAAGGCGATCGTCCGCGCTGCAGGTGGGGACACCGCCGTCGTGCAGGTCAACGGCCTTAACTGGTTTATTGCAGGAGGCCCGACGGCGGTCCGCGAGCTGAGCGGGGCCCTCACCTCTGTTCCCCAGTTTGCGTAGTTTTTGATCGCCTGGGCGGTGCTCTCTTTGGGGTGGCCCTTGAGTGTCAGAGGCACCGCCTAGACTGGTAGTCACCATGGATATGTTGTTCGACCCCTACGCAGACGGCCCCTTCAACGCAGGCTCCAAAGCCGCAACCAAGGCTGCCCCGGAGCTTTCGCACGCGGGCGGCGGCGCTTCCCGCGCCCGGTTCGGTGAGGGCAGTGGTGGGTCCAGGAGCGAAACAAACGACACTCCTGCTTCCGGTGGTTGGGGCAACCAAGGGGCTGGAAGGCTTCCGTCTGCCGACGCCCTCCTCCAGGGCTTGAATCCGCAGCAGGAAGAAGCCGTGAAGCACGCCGGCAGCCCGTTGCTGATCGTTGCGGGTGCAGGCTCAGGCAAGACCCGTGTGTTGAGTAACCGGATCGCCTACCTCATTGCCACCAAGCGTGCCCATCACGGCGAAATCCTGGCCATCACGTTTACCAACAAGGCCGCCGCCGAGATGCGCGAACGTATCGAGGCCCTGGTAGGTGGCCGGGCCAAGAGCATGTGGATCTCCACGTTCCACTCGTCCTGTGTGCGCATCCTGCGACGCGAGGCTGCCAACGTCGGCTTGAACTCGAACTTCTCCATCTACGACTCCGCGGATTCCCTGCGCCTGATCACGCTTGTGTCCAAGAACCTGGATCTGGATCCCAAGAAGTTCCCGCCAAAGGCCATCCAGCACAAGATTTCCGCACTCAAGAACGAGCTGATCGACGCCGACTCCTACGTCTCCTCGGCAAACCACAACGACCCCTTCGAGCAAGCCGTGGCAGAGGTCTTCAAGGGCTACACGCAGCGCCTTCGCCAAGCCAATGCCATGGACTTCGATGACCTCATCGCGGAGACCGTCTACATGTTCCGCGCGTTCCCCGCGCTCGCGGAGTCCTACCGCCGTCGCTTCCGGCACGTGCTGGTGGACGAGTACCAGGACACCAACCATGCCCAGTACGCGCTGGTCAGGGAAATCGTTGGCGTGGGCACTGATACTGACGTCGAGCCCAGCGAACTCACGGTGGTTGGAGATTCCGATCAGTCCATCTACGCCTTCCGGGGTGCGGACATCCGCAACATCGTGGAGTTTGAAGCCGATTACCCCAACGCGCGCACCATCAAGCTTGAGCAGAACTACCGCTCAACGCAGAACATCCTCACCGCCGCCAATTCCGTGATTTCACGGAATCCGAACCGCCAGGAAAAGCGGTTGTGGACGGCAGAGGGAGATGGCGAGAAGATCGTCGGCTACGTCGGGGAGAACGAGCACGACGAAGCCCAGTTCATCGCCAAGGAAATCGACCGGCTTCAGGACGAGGAAGGGCTGCGTCCTGGTGACGTCGCCATTTTCTACCGCACCAACGCCCAGTCGCGGTCCATTGAAGACGTGCTGGTCCGGGTGGGCCTGCCGTACAAAGTTGTGGGCGGCACGAGGTTCTACGAACGCAAGGAAATCAAAGATGCCCTGGCGTACTTGCGCGTTCTGGTAAACCCTGACGACGACGTCAACCTCCGCCGTGTCCTGAACGAACCCAAACGGGGGATTGGCGACCGCGCCGAGGGTGCCGTCGCTGCCTTGGCTGAACGCGAACGGACGTCCTTTATGGCCGCCGCCCGCCGTGCTGACCAGGCGCCCGGCATGGCAACGCGTTCTGTGAACGCCGTCCTGGGCTTTGTGAAGCTACTGGATGACCTTGCTGAGGTGGCTTCCGGATCCGGTGCTGGCGCTGCCCTGGAGGCCGTGCTCGAGCAGACCGGATATCTTGCCGGTCTGCGCGCCAGCAACGATCCGCAGGACGAGTCCCGCGTGGAGAACCTCGCCGAATTGGTGGCCGTAGTCCGCGAGTATGAACGCGACAACCCGGACGGTTCGCTGGGCGAGTTCCTGGAGCAGGTTTCCCTGGTGGCTGACGCTGACCAAATTCCTGATGCTCCCGGCGGGGACATTGACGCCGCGGTGGCCGAAGCCAAGCGCATGGGCGTTGTCACGCTCATGACGTTGCACACTGCCAAGGGCCTGGAGTTCCCGGTGGTCTTTTTGACCGGCATGGAACACGGTATCTTCCCGCATCAGCGCTCCGCCACGGATCCCAAGGAACTGGCCGAAGAACGCCGCCTGGCCTACGTGGGCCTTACCCGTGCACGCAAACGGCTCTACGTCACGCGCTCCGAGGTCCGCAGCATGTGGGGCCAAAGCCAGTACAACCCCGCCAGCCAGTTCCTGGAGGAAATCCCCTCCGAGCTGGTGGACTGGAAACGTGAGGGCATGAGCCGGCAAGCCGCAGGAGGTGGTTGGGGAAGCGCTCCCATCGGCTCCAACCGTTACGGCGGCTCTTTCTGGGGCGCAGGCACGTCACGCGGCGTTGCCGCCAGCCCAACCGCCGGTTTCGACGCCGACGTCCCGGCCGCCGTCGCACGCAACAGGGTGCAGCCGCAAAAGGAAGTCATTTCCGTGGTGGTGGGGGACAAGGTCAACCACACAAGCTTCGGCAACGGCGTTGTGCTCGGAGTGGAAGGCTCTGGTGACAAGACCGTCGCCAAGGTGAAGTTCGACGTCGGTGAGAAGCGCCTGCTGTTGCGGTACGCGCCCCTGACCAAACTGGATGCCTGACGCCTCACGGCATAATTGGTGGCATGCGACGGACTGTATTGGGGATTCTTGCCGCCTTGCTCATGGTGTTGGCCACGGGCTGCTCCTTCGCCACCAAGGACCCTGATTACGTTCCGCCGGCGCCGTTGCCTCCGCTGGAACAGCTCAAACAGGTCCCGGTCACCGAGCAGACCACCCTGGCTGCAGGCGAGGGCGTCACCGCATTTGTGACGCCGGACCGCAACATCGTGTGTGCCATGACCTCGTCCAGAGGCGGCCACCTCAACGTGCCGTACGAGGCGAACTCGTATTCTGACGCGGCCAACAACAAGTTTGCCGTGGTGCCCGTGGTGCACTGCGAATTGGCGAAGTATGCCAAACCTGACCTAACCGACGTCGCGGACGACTGCGCCGGAACGGGCTTGGGTTATCTCGGCGGGACAGTGCTTCTTTCGCCGGACAAGGCCGTCTACGGCTCGTGTCGTTCCGGCGTAACACAAATGGAGTCAGAGTTTGGGCCCAAAGGGAGCCGGAGCGGACCGATCTCCAAGCTTCGCGAGCTGGCCGAGGGGCAGAACATCGAGCGCAACGGCCTTCGGTGCTCGGCCTATAACAACGGCGTTGCCTGCGGAAATGTCTCCGGTGGCGTGGCGTTCTTTGTCAGCAGGGAGGGCTACCAGCTGATTTCCGACGGCGGCAAAACGGTCACGGGGAACCTGGAACCGGCGTCGTGATCGCCGTCGAACAGACGATGAACGGCCAAAAAACCGCGTCATTCTGCGGGTTTTCTACAGCCGATAGAAGTGTAAGGTTACTCACTTAACAGGTAGTGTGTAGCTGGCGGGACTCCTCAAAGGGCTAAAGTTCCGAGAGGACCTTACGCAATGTGACCGGCTTCAATCCTGGTTGTTACCGCGTACTTTCCGCAGCTGGCTATCGCGGTCATCGCGGTTCCCGGCTGAACAGAAAACTACTTCGACGTAGAAGGACACTAAACCGTGGACCTGTTTGAATATCAGGCGCGCGATATGTTCGAAGCGCACGGTGTACCCGTGCTCGCCGGCATCGTGGCGCACACTCCTGAAGAAGCAAAGGCAGCTGCCGAGAAGATCGGCGGCGTTACTGTCGTAAAGGCACAGGTTAAGGTTGGTGGCCGCGGCAAGGCTGGCGGCGTCAAGGTTGCCAAGACTGCCGAAGAGGCGCTTGAGCACTCCACCAACATCCTGGGCATGGATATCAAGGGCCACACCGTTAACAAGGTGATGATCGCCCAGGGTGCGGACATCGCCGAGGAATTCTACTTCTCGGTCCTCCTGGACCGCGCCAACCGCAACTACCTGGCCATGTGCTCGGTTGAAGGCGGAATGGAAATTGAGCAGCTGGCTGTTGAGCGTCCCGAGGCCCTGGCCAAGATCGCCATCGACCCCGCTGTGGGCATTGACCAGGCCAAGGCTGACGAGATCGTCGCAGCCGCAGGCTTCGCTGAAGAACTGCGCGGCAAAGTGGCCGACGTCATTCTGAAGCTCTGGGACGTTTTCAAGAAGGAAGACGCAACCCTGGTTGAGGTCAACCCTCTGGTCCGCACCGGCGCAGGCGACATCATTGCCCTCGACGGCAAGGTCACCCTCGACGAAAACGCCGACTTCCGCCACGTGCACCACGCACTGCTCGAGGACAAGGAGTCAGCTGACCCGCTCGAGGCCAAGGCAAAGGCGCAGGACCTCAACTACGTCAAGCTGGACGGCGAAGTAGGCATCATCGGCAACGGCGCCGGTCTTGTGATGTCCACCCTGGATGTCGTCGCCTACGCTGGTGAAAACCACGGCAACGTCAAGCCCGCCAACTTCCTGGACATCGGTGGTGGAGCTTCCGCCGAGGTTATGGCCAACGGCCTCGACGTCATCCTGGGCGACTCCCAGGTCAAGAGCGTTTTCGTCAACGTCTTCGGTGGCATCACCGCTTGTGACGCTGTGGCAAAGGGCATCGTGGGTGCACTTGCTGAGCTGGGATCCGCGGCGAACAAGCCGCTGGTCGTTCGCCTCGATGGCAACAACGTCGAGGAAGGCCGCCGCATCCTGACCGAGGCCAACCACCCGCTGGTTACCCTGGCCGCCACCATGGACGAGGGCGCCGACAAGGCCGCCGAGCTCGCCAACGCAGCTAAGTAAAGGGACGCGACAATGTCTATCTACCTCAACAAAGACTCCAAGGTCATCGTTCAGGGCATCACCGGCGGCGAAGGCACCAAGCACACCGCACTGATGCTCAAGGCCGGCACCAACATTGTTGGTGGCGTCAACGCCCGCAAGGCCGGCACCACGGTCCTGCACGGCGACAAGGAAATCACCGTCTTCGGCACCGTCAAGGAAGCCATCGCTGAAACCGGCGCCGACGTCTCCATCGTCTTCGTTCCGCCGGCATTCACCAAGGACGCCGTGGTTGAAGCCATCGAAGCCGGCATCGGCCTCGTTGTAGTCATCACTGAAGGCGTTCCGGTTCAGGACTCGGCCGAATTCTGGGCACTCGCCCAGTCCAAGGTTGACGCCGACGGCAACCAGATCACCCGCATCATCGGGCCGAACTGCCCCGGCATCATCACTCCGGGCGAAGCCCTGGTTGGCATCACCCCGGCAAACATCACGGGCAAGGGCCCCATCGGCCTCGTGTCCAAGTCCGGTACCTTGACCTACCAGATGATGTACGAACTCCGCGACCTCGGCTTCTCCACCGCCATCGGTATTGGTGGCGACCCCATCATCGGCACCACGCACATCGACGCCCTGGCTGCGTTCGAAGCTGACCCGGAGACCAAGGCAATCGTCATGATCGGCGAAATCGGTGGTGACGCTGAAGAGCGCGCTGCTGACTTCATCAAGGCCAACGTCACCAAGCCGGTTGTTGGCTACGTTGCAGGCTTCACCGCTCCTGAAGGCAAGACCATGGGCCACGCCGGCGCCATCGTGTCCGGCTCCGCAGGTACCGCGCAGGCCAAGAAGGAAGCTCTCGAAGCTGCAGGCGTGAAGGTCGGCAAGACGCCGTCCGAAACCGCTAAGCTGCTGCGCGAGGTTTACGCAACGCTCTAGTACCAAAGCAACGCGGGGTCACTTATGGCCCATTCCTGAACGTGGAATGGGCTCAAAGTGACCCCGCGTTGCTCTTTAAAGCACGACGGCGGTCCCGCACCTTTCCCACGGAAGGTGCGGGGCCGCCGTAGTGCTTTAACGCGCGTCGTGGGGCCTGTTGTGCGTGGCGCTTCGTGGATTTGGGGCGTAGAACTGGCCCCACAACGGGGAGCCCCTGTATCTTCATGCCCTTGTTTGTTAGTATGTCAGGACAAACTACTTCGAAGGAGCACGCACAATGCCACTGGTAAGAATCGACGTCAATCAGGGCCGGTCGGCGGAGGAATTGGCCGCCATCAGCCGGGCCATCCACGATGCAATCGTCTCTGAGTATGAAATCCCTGAGCGTGACTACTTCCACATCCTCACTGAACATCCGGAGGCGCAAATAGTGGCCCAGGATGCCGGGTTGGGCTTTGAGCGCAGCCTTGACGTGATCATGATCCAGATCTTCACGCAGGGCGGACGAACCCAGATGGCCAAGAGCTCGCTCTTTGAGGCCATCGCCGGAGGGCTCGCCGAGCTTGGCGTCAAGGGCGAGGATGTCTTCATCGGCTACATGGAGAACTCGCCCGGCGACTGGTCTTTCGGCTTCGGGCGGAGTCAATATGTCACCGGAGAATTGGCCGTCCCGCGCAAGTAGATGCAGTCCGTGTCATGTTGTAAATATGTCAGTACAAACCTTTGACAGGACATGAAATCTGGGGCAAAGTAGTCATGTGGCCCCGCTCACTGAGGGGTGGCAAGGCATTGGGGCCCAGCGCTCAAAGGTTCAGAGTTCACAAGAGAAAGGTCAACGATCATCGTGACCCACGAACTGCTTACGATCGGGCGCATCAGCGTTGATATCTACCCGAACGATATTGGGGTGGACCTGGAGGATGTGACGTCCTTCGGCAAGTATTTGGGAGGCTCGCCCTCCAACGTGGCCGTCGCTGCTGCACGCCACGGCCGCCGCGCCGGTGTCATTACCCGCACGGGCGATGATGCGTTCGGAAATTACCTGCACCGGGAACTGCGCAAGTTCAAGGTTGATGATTCGTTCGTCTCCCCGGTGAAGGAGTACCCGACGGCGGTGACTTTCTGCGCGATCAAGCCGCCCGAGGATTTCCCGCTCTACTTCTACGGACGCTTCCCCACGGCCCCGGACCTGCAGATCAAGGCCGAAGAGTTGGATCTGGACGCTATCCGGGACGCGGGCATTTTCTGGTCCACGGTGACCGGCCTCTGCCAGGAACCCAGCCGCGGCGCGCACATCGCCGCCCACGAAGCCCGGCCCCGGACTGGTCTGAAGGAAGGCCAGTTCACCATCCTGGACCTGGACTACCGGCCGATGTTCTGGGATTCGGAAGAGGAAGCCCGCGCGGAGGTTGCCAGGATCCTCCCGCACGTTACGGTCGCGATCGGCAACGATAAGGAATGTGCCGTTGCGGTAGGGGAGGGGACGCCGGATGAACAGGCGGACCGCCTGCTGGCAGCCGGCGTCGAGATCGCTGTTGTGAAGCTTGGCCCGGAAGGCGTGATGGCCAAGACCCGCACTGAGCGTGTTGTCTCGGCCCCTGTGCCGGTGGAAACCGTCAACGGCCTGGGCGCGGGTGATTCCTTCGGCGGGGCTTTCTGCCATGGGCTGCTGTCCGGTTGGCAGTTGTCCGAGGTCCTGGATTACGCCAACGCTTCCGGCGCGATTGTCGCCTCGCGGCTTTCTTGCGCGGATGCGATGCCGACGCCGGATGAGGTCACCTCGTTGCTCGCGGAACGCGGCCGGCGGATCCCGGGAGCTTCCCCTGTTGCGGCCCCTGCGCCGGCAGCACCCACGTTCGCAGAAGGAGCAGTCCGTTGAGCCTGAACGATGACCCCCGCCGGTATGAGCACTTGAGCCGTATCCGGCTGGAGGACCCGGAAGCCGTCGCGCGCGCGGCTGCCACCCGGCGTCGCCACCCGGGCTTGAAGCACGGTGTCCAGAATTTCATCGTTGCGGCGGACCATCCGGCCCGTGGCGCGTTGTCGGTCGGTCCGGAGCCGATGGCGATGGCCGATCGCCGGGATCTGCTGGACCGGTTGCAGATCGCCCTCGCGAACCCGGCCGTGGATGGCATCCTCGCCTCACCTGACATCATGGATGACCTGCTGCTGCTGGGTGCTTTGGACGGCAAACTGATCTTCGGCTCGATGAACCGCGGTGGCCTGGCTGGTCTGGTCAACGAGTTCGATGACCGGTTCACCGGCCACACAGCTGCCGCATTGCAGGCACTGGGCGCAGACGGCGGGAAGATGCTTACGCGGATCTGCCTGGGCGACCCGGACACCGTCGCCACGCTTGAAGCGACCGCCAAAGCCATCGATTCGTTGGCCGAACGCAAGCTCATCGCCATGGTGGAGCCGTTCCTGTCTGTGCGTGACGCACATGGCAAGGTCCGCAACGATCTTCGCGCGGACGCCGTGATCAAGTCCGTGGGCATCGCCGAGGGCCTGGGTTCCACCAGCGCCTACACGTGGATGAAACTGCCGGTGGTGGCCGACATGGAGCGCGTCATGGCCTCCACCACGCTTCCCACGGTGCTGTTGGGTGGTGATCCTGACGGCTCCCAGGACGAGGTCTTCGCCAGTTGGCAGGCCGCCCTCGCGCTGCCGGGCGTCCGCGGCCTCACGGTGGGCCGGACGCTTCTCTACCCGCACGACGGCGATGTGGCAGGTGCCGTAGCGACGGCCGCCTCGCTGCTGAACAGCGCCGGGCCTGCGACTGACCCGGCGACCGGGCCTGCGGCCGCTGCTGCGGGGGAGCCCACCTCGTCTGACCGTATTCCAGTGAAAGTATCGGAGTAGCCCCGCCATGCGGACCTCAACAGGAACAGCAACCCGTCGGATGACCGTGGCCCAGGCCGTGGTCGAGTTCCTTTCCAAGCAGTACACGGTGGATTCCATCGGTGGCCAGGAGTATCGTGAGCGCCTGATCCCGGGCATGTTCGGTATCTTCGGGCACGGCAACGTTGCCGGTGTTGGTCAGGCTTTGAAGCAGTATCAGGCAGCGGACCCGTCCATCATGCCGTACTACCAGGGCCGCAATGAGCAGGCCCAGGCGCACCAGGCTGTTGGCTACGCAAGGCACACACGCCGGCGCCAGACGTTCGCGATCAGCACGTCGATTGGTCCGGGTTCCTCGAACCTGCTGACCGGCGCAGCTTTGGCCACGACGAACCGGTTGCCGGTGTTGTTGCTTCCGAGCGACACGTTCGCCACCCGTGCGGCTGACCCTGTGCTGCAGCAGTTGGAGCTGCCGTATGCGTACGACATCACGGTCAATGATGCGTTCCGTCCGTTGTCGAAGTTCTTTGACCGGGTGTCCCGCCCGGAGCAGTTGTTCTCGGCCTTCCACCACGGCCTGCGTGTCCTGACGGACCCGGCCGAGACCGGCGCGGTGACCATTTCCCTGCCGCAGGACGTCCAGGCCGAGGCCCTGGACGTCCCGGAAGAATTCCTGGCCGAGCGTGACTGGCGGATCCGCCGTCCCGAGGCCGAGGACGAGGACATCCGCCGCGCCGTGGAAGCCATCCGGGCCGCGAAGCGCCCCCTGATCATCGCCGGCGGCGGCGTGCTCTACGCCTACGCCAACGAGGAACTCGCCAAGTTCGCTGAGCTGACCGGCATCCCCGTGGGGAACACGCAGGCCGGCGTCGGTGTCCTGCCGTGGGACCACAAGTATTCCCTGGGTGCCATCGGTTCAACAGGCACGACGGCGGCCAACGCCATCGCAGCCGACGCGGACCTGGTCATCGGGATCGGCACGCGCTACGAAGACTTCACCACCGCGTCCCGCACCGCGTTCCAGAACCCGGACGTGAAGTTCGTGAACATCAACGTCGCCCCGATCGATGCCTACAAGCACGCCACCACCCTCCCGATCGTCGCTGACGCCCGCAAGGCCCTGGTGAAACTGAACCAGGCTCTGGGCGGCTACCGTGTGGGTGCTGACCTTGAAGAGAAGGTCGCGGTGGAGAAGAAACGCTGGAACGCGATCGTGGACGAAGCGTTCGATACCCGGTTCACGCCGTTGCCCGCGCAGAACGAGATCATCGGTGCCACGAACAAGGCCATGGATGACCAGGACGTTGTCATCTGCGCCGCGGGTTCCCTGCCCGGGGACCTGCACAAAATGTGGCGGGTCCGTGACCCGTTCGGCTACCACGTGGAATACGCGTACTCCTGCATGGGCTACGAAATCCCGGGCGGGTTGGGCGTGAAGCGCGCAGCACTGGCCGAAGCAGCTGCTGGCGGTCCCAACCGGGATGTCGTGGTGATGGTGGGGGACGGTTCCTACCTGATGATGCACACCGAACTGGTCACCGCCGTCGCCGAACGCATCAAGCTGATCGTGGTCCTGATCCAGAACCATGGCTACGCTTCCATCGGCTCGCTGTCCGAGTCGCTCGGTTCCCAGCGATTCGGGACGCAATACCGCGTCCTGGACAAGGAAAAGCACAGTTTCGACGCCGGTGAGCACCTGCCGATCGATCTTGCCACCAATGCCGAGTCTCTCGGCGCGAAGGTCATCCGGATCGAACCGGGCGAGAACGTCATCGAGGCCCTCGGCGCCGCAATCAAGGAAGCCAAGGCAGCTCCGGAAACCGGCCCGATCGTCATCCACGTCGAGTCCGATCCTCTGCTGGACGCCCCCAGCTCGGAGTCCTGGTGGGACGTTCCCGTCTCCCAGGTCTCGGACCTCGAATCCACCCAGCAGGCCTACACCAGCTACACGCAGCAGAAGAACCGCCAGCGCAAGCTGCTCGGCTGATTCCCAACACACAGCCCCCCAGCTCTTAAAACCACAGACCAAAGGAAGTCCGCATGTCGACGACGACCACACTGACCACCATTAACCACTTCATCAGCGGCGCCGAAACCGCAGGCGTTGGCGACCGCACCCAGCCCGTCTACAACCCGGCCACCGGCCAGGTCAGCGCCGAGTTGCGCTTGGCGAACGAGGCTGACCTGAACACTGCGGTGGCTGCTGCGAAGAAAGCTGCCCAGTCCTGGGGTGATGTTTCGCTGGCGAAGCGCACGGGCGTGTTGTTCAAGTTCCGTGAGCTCGTCGCAGCGCATGTGGATGAGCTGGCCGGGTTGATCACGGCCGAGCACGGTAAGGTCCTCTCCGACGCGAAGGGTGAGATCGGCCGTGGGCTGGAGGTCATCGAGTTCGCGTGCGGCATCCCGCAGCTGCTCAAGGGTGATTACTCGGATCAGGTTTCCACCGGCATTGATGTGTTCTCCTTCCGCGAGCCCCTGGGCGTCGTCGCGGGCATCACGCCGTTCAACTTCCCGGTGATGGTGCCGTTGTGGATGGCGCCGATGGCGATCGCGACGGGTAACGCGTTCATCCTCAAGCCCTCCGAGCGTGACCCGTCCGCCCCGATGCTCCTGGCGAAGCTGTGGAAGCAGGCCGGGTTGCCTGATGGGGTGTTCCAGGTCCTGCACGGCGGCAAGGAAACTGTCGACGGGCTCCTGACCCACCCGGACGTGGACGGCATCAGCTTTGTTGGGTCGACCCCGATCGCGCAGTACGTGCATGAGACCGCCACGAAGCACGGCAAGCGGGTTCAGGCCCTGGGTGGGGCGAAGAACCACGCGATCGTGATGCCCGACGCGGACCTGGACAACGCCGCGGACCACCTCGCCGCTGCTGCTTTTGGTTCCGCGGGGGAGCGGTGCATGGCGATCTCCGTCGCCGTCGCCGTCGGGGACGCGGCGGATTTGATCGTGAAGAAAGTCCAGGAACGTGCCCTCGCGGTGAAGGTCGCCAACGGCACCCAACCGGATGCGGACATGGGCCCGGTCATCACCCCGGCCTCCAAGGACCGCATCGTCAGGATCGTCACCGAAGCCGAAACCGCCGGCGCGGCCATGGTGGTGGACGGCCGGGACCTGGTGGTCCCCGGCCACGAAGAAGGCTTCTGGGTAGGGCCCACCGTGATCGATCACGTCAGCACCGAAATGACCGCCTACACCGAGGAAATCTTCGGCCCCGTCCTGGTGGTGGTCCGCGTCGCCGACCTCGACGAAGGCATCGCGCTGATCAACGCCAACCCCTACGGCAATGGCACCGCGATCTTCACCTCCTCCGGTGCCGCGGCCCGGACGTTCCAACGCTCCGTGACCGTGGGCATGGTCGGCATCAACGTGCCCCTGCCCGTCCCCGTGGCCTACCACTCCTTCGGAGGCTGGAAGAACTCCCTCTTCGGCGACAAACACATCTACGGCCCCGAAGGCGTCTCCTTCTACACCCGCGGCAAAGTCATCACCTCCCGCTGGCCCGAACCCACCCACGCCTCCGGCGCCTCCTACAACTTCCCCTCCAACTAACCCATCCCCACCGCCACCCTCGCCTCGCAAGCTCGGCCAGGGAACCCTGGCGGCGTGGGCCCTGATAAAGAAAGACACCGCTGTCATGACTGACGTTGAGAACAAGCTCATCATCGGCACCGCCCCGGACTCCTGGGGCGTGTGGTTTGCCGATGACCCCCAGCAGACTCCGTGGGAACGGTTCCTGGATGAGGTTGCTGAATCCGGCTACAAATGGATTGAGCTGGGTCCCTATGGCTACCTGCCGAACGACCCCACCCGCCTGGCAGAAGAGCTCAAGCAGCGCGACCTCAAGGTCACTGCCGGAACGGTGTTCACCGCCTTCCACCGTGGTGCCAAGCAGTACGACGAAGCGTGGGAGCCGGCACGCAAGGTGGCCGAACTGACTGCGGCCATGGGTGGCGAACACATTGTGGTTATCCCCGCGATGTGGCGGGACGACGTCACGGGCGAGGCCGTAGAGAACGGCGAACTGACCGACGAGCAGTGGGCTGATCTCTTCGCAGGCCACAACCGGATGGGCAAGGTCCTGTTGGAGGACTTTGGCCTGCACCAGCAGTTCCACTCCCACGCCGACTCGCACGTTGGCGCTCAGCAGGACATCGAAACCCTTTTGGCGGCAACGGATCCGCAGTACCTGAACCTTTGCCTGGACACGGGCCACGCGGAATACTGTGGGGCTTCCAGCCTGGAGCTCATCAAGAATTACCCGGACCGGATCGGCTACCTGCACCTCAAGCAGATCAACCCGGAGGTCCTGGCGGAGGTCAACGAGAGGAACATGACCTGGGCTGCTGCCAACCTGGCCGGCGTCATGACCGAGCCGCCCAACGGCCTCCCGGACCTGCGCGCCGTTATTGAAGCTGTGGAAGGCCTCAACCGGCCGATCTTCGGCATCGTGGAGCAGGACATGTACCCGGTAGCGTTCGATGTGCCGATGCCCATCGCCAAGCGAACACGCAACTACTTGCTTTCCTGCGGCTCCCGCACGCGGGTCCAGTAACAAGAACGAACCTCACGAAGGATAGAAAAGTGACAAAGATTCTCCGCGTTGCCGTCATCGGCGCAGGCCGCATGGGTGCGGACCACATCAAGCGCCTCAGCACCCGCATCCACGGCGCTGAAGTAGCCGCCGTCGTCGATGTTGACCTTGCCCGCGCGCAGGCTGCCGTTGAAGGAATCGAGGGCGCCGTGGCGCTGTCCAGTGCCGATGAGGCGCTGAACAATGGTGACGTCAACGCCGTCCTGATCGCGACGCCGGGCTTCCTGCACGAGGAAATCCTGTACAAGGCGTTGGAGAAGGACTTCCCGATTCTCTGCGAGAAGCCGCTGACACCGGATGCAGAAAGCGCGTGGAAGGTTGTCCAGGCTGAACTGGCATTGGGCCACAAGCGCATCCAGGTGGGTTTCATGCGCCGCTTTGATGCCGAGTATTCGGCGCTGGGTTCGATCATCCGCAACAGTGAATTGGGGGAGCTGTTGATGTTGCACCACCAGCACCGCAACCCAAGCACGCCTGAAGGCTTCACCAACGAGATGCTGATCAACGACTCCGTGGTTCACGAGTTCGACGCCATCCGTTACTTCACCGGCGAGGAAATCACGTCAGTGCAGGTCCGCTTGGGGAAGCCTACGCGCAACGCCCCGAATGGCCAGCACGACCCCCAGCACGTGCTTCTTGAAACTGAATCCGGTGTGTTGGCCGACGTCGAGATTTACGTCAACGCCAAGTTCGGCTACCAGGTCGCCACTCAGGCGTCCTTCGAGGATGGCATTGTGAGCATCGGCGGGGACACTGGCCCTTACATCCAGTCCGCTGGCAAGTGGGGTGGCAGTGTCACTCCGGGCTTCGAGGAGCGCTTTGGAGCAGCGTACGACGTCGAGGTGCAGGCTTGGGTTGACGCCGCCCTTCGCGGCGAAATCGGCGGTCCCACCGCCTGGGACGGTTATGCCACCGCTGCCTGCTGCGAGGCCGGCGTCGAGGCACAGAAGTCGGGCGAAAAGGTCAAGGTCCAGTTGAACACCAAGCCGGATCTCTACAAGTAGGGACACTGATATGAAGATTGCCCTTGACCCCACTCCGTTCCACCACAGCCATACGCTGCTCGAGTTCCCGCGTGTGGCAGCAGATCTCGGCTATAAGTACTTGCAGATGACCCCTCATGCGGACCTCATCCCGTTCTTCAACCACCCCAAGGCGGATGACGAGCTTGTGGGCAAGCTGAAGGCAGCGTGCAAGGATGCCGGCGTCGAAATCGCCTCCGTCCTGCCCGTCCTGCGGTGGTCCGGACCCGATGAGGACGCCAGGGAAGCTGCGGTCCGCTACTGGAAGCGGGCCATCCAGATCGCCGTCGATCTCGGGGTCCAGACCATGAACACGGAGTTCAGTGGCCGACCGGAGAAGGCCGAGGAGTCCGAACGCGCGTTCTACCGCTCCATGGAGGAACTCCTGCCGATCATCGAGCGAGAAGACATGGATGTGCTCATTGATCCCCACCCGGACGACTTCGTGGAAGACGGACTGGCTGCGCTGCGCGTGATCCGGGGCGTGAACTCCCCGAACATCGGCATGGTCTACGTTGCCTCCCACACCTTCCATATGGGCAACAAGCCGTTGGAGATCATGCGTGCGGCCGGCGGCAAGCTCCGCCTGGTGCATGTCTCTGACACGATGAACCACCACGCCTCGCACGGCCTCAGGTACATCACCAACCCGCCGGGCAACGCTGTCCGCGTCCACCAGCACCTCAAGATCGGTGACGGGGATGTGAACTGGGGCGAGTTCTTCGGTGGCTTGAAGGAGATCGGATTCCTGGACAAGGAGAACACCGTCATGGTTTCTTCGGTGTTCGCAGAGGACGAGAATGCCGAGGACGTTTCGAGGTACCAGCTCAAGACGATGAACGACTACATCGCCGGGACAAAATAGGTAGTTTGCTAACAGCCAAGGCCCCCTGGACGTCATCCAGGGGGCCTTGGCTGTGCGCAGGCTCGGGAGGTTAGGCGCCGAACGGGAGCCGGGCGTCGACGTCCTGGCCGTCCCAGGTCTGGCGGATCCAGCCGTGGTGGGGGTCATCGCTGATGAGCCAGTCGCGCACGCGTCCGGGGCCTGCCATGACGTTCAGGTAGTAGAGGTCATAGCCGGGAGCTGCCATGGCCGGCCCGTGCCAGCCGTAGGGGACCAGGACCACGTCACCGGTGCGGACCTCCGCGGAGACATCGATGGGCCGGTCGTCGGAGGCGTAGACGCGGGCGTAGCCGATGGCGTCTGAGTCCGCGGGGGCAGGGGAGTCCGGGGCGACGCGCGTTTCGAAGTAGTAGATCTCCTCCAGGCTGGTCTCGCCTTCCTTCTCCTCATCGTGCTTGTGGGGAGGGTAGGAGGACCAATTGCCGGCAGGAGTGATGACCTCGCAAACAATGAAGCGATCAGCTTCCAGCGCGGCCGGTGTGCCGAAGTTGTGGACCTGCCGGGAGCAGTTGCCCGCCCCACGCAGCTCTACGGGGGTCTCGGCTGCCGTGATCAGGCGGGTGGGGTACGCGGCCCTGGCGGGTGCGGTCGCAACCGCCACCCTGCCGCCGTCGTGCGAGCTGATGGTGACGGCCTTATTGATACCTGTGTACAGGACGTCACTTGGCCCGTGGAAAACCGATTGCCGGCCCGCGAGGCTGTACGCGTCGTCGTCGACCGTGACGGTAAACGAACCACTCAACGGAACCACAATGCGCTCTTCCGCAGCGGCAGGAAGCTCGACGGCGGCACCAGCCTCAAGTGTCGCAACCTTCAGTCCCGTATGGGCCCAGCCGTCGATCGCGAGGGTGGAATCGGAAGTGCCGAGCGAGATGTCCCATTTGCCGTCGGTGGCTGTTCCCAGCGGGTAGACCCAGTTGGCCATAAGTATGTGTCCTTGCGTTAGCGCTGTACGAGTGTCATTTCAAAGCTGTAGGAATCGGCGCGGTAGACGTGGTGGCCCGTTTCAACCATGCGTCCCGTGTCGTCCACCGCAGTGCGCTCCATGGTCACAAGCGCCGAACCCACTTCGGCTTCGAGGAGGGGAGCCTGGTAGTCATTGGCGATCATGGCGCCGATGCGCTGGGATGCCAATCGGAAATTCACGCCGCCGCGGCGAAGGATGGAATAGAGTCCCTCGCTGGAGAGCTGGGCTTCGTCCATGCTGGTGATGTCGTCACGGACCCAGTTCTCCATGAGCGCCAGGGGCTTGCCGCCGACTTTGCGGAGGCGGGTGAAGTGGTAGACCTTTGACCCGGGCGGCAGCTGAAGCGCGGTGAGTGTGGCGGCGTCGGCCTCCACATGGGAGAAGCTGAGCACATCTGTTGTGGGCTTCTTGCCGTTATTGCTGAGGTCATCGAAAAGGCTGGAGAGTTCCAGGGGACGCCGGACCTGGCTTGAAACAACCTGCGTGCCAACGCCGCGTTTACGGACCAGGAGGCCCGAGCGCACCAGTTCGTCCATGGCCTTCCGCATGGTGGGGCGGGACAGATTGAGCTGTGCAGCAAGGTCGATTTCGTTGTCCAACCGGCTGCCAGGTTCCAGGACGCCGCTGTGAATGGCGGCTTCGATTCCCTGGACCACTTGGTGATAGAGCGGCACCGGGGACGAACGGTCGATGCTGAGGCTGAGTTGGTTCGCCACTGGTTTCTCCTAGCCTGCGGAAGCCCGGCCGGGGGAAGCAGTATCCCGGTCGGATGGATGAGTATGTCCGCTCATGTTCTCTTGATAGGACATACTGCCTTTTTCTGATAATAGCAGCCGGGCTGTGCTGGTCAAGGAGGTGACTCCGGGCCACGTTCTGGTGTCATCTACTCGAGGAGCTTACGTTAAAACATCCTAATGTCAGGACAAAGTATTGACAAAGTGTGAGACGAGTCACCATGATCGAGGTAGCAGGCGATCCGGGCACGAGTCCCCGGACGCCCGAAGCTGACATCAAAGGAGATAACGGTGGCAAAATTCTCGTGGCGCAAAGCGGCGGTCGTCGCAGCAGTGGTTCCATTGGTGGCCCTGAGCGCCTGTTCGAGCCAGGGCGGCAAACCGGCAGATTCCGGGGGAGGTGCAAGCGCCGGACAGGTAGCCAGCACGGCACGTATCAAGGTGGCCCTCATTACCCACGCAGCGGCTGGGGACACCTTCTGGGATATTGTCCGCAAGGGTGCAGAGGAAGCATCGAGCAAGGACAACGTAGAACTCCTGTACACCAGCGATCCCGAAGCCGGGCGCCAGGCTCAGCTTGTTCAGCAGGCCATCGACCAGAAGGTGGACGGCATTGCTGTCACACTGGCAACTCCGGACGCCTTGAAGGATGTGCTGAAAAAGGCCACCGATGCGGGTATTCCCGTTGTGAGCCTCAACGCGGGTGAATCCGTTTCCAGCAAGCTGGGCGCTTTCACCCACTTTGGGTCCAATGAGCAGCTTGCAGGCGAGGCGGTGGGCACCCGGCTCGCTGCAGAAGGCTACAAGCACCCGGTTTGCGTCATCCAGCAGCAGGGCCACGTGGGCCTGGAAGCGCGGTGCGCAGGCGTGAAAGCAAAGGTGCCGGCAACGGAAATCCTCTACGTCGATGGCAAGGACATGACCGCAGTCCAGTCAACGGCCACAGCGAAACTCCAGGCGTCCAAAGATGCTGATGTGATCATCGGTCTCGGCGCCCCCATCACCCTCACCCTGCTCAAGTCCGTTACTGACGCCAGCAGTTCGGCCAAGGTGGCCAGCTTCGACCTCAATGCCGATCTCGCCCAGAAGATCGTAGACGGCCAAGTGATCTTCACCGTTGACCAGCAGCCATGGCTTCAGGGCTACATGTCAGTTGATGCCCTGTGGCAGGCAAAGCGCGGCGGCTTCAAGATCGGCGGCGGCCAGCCAGTCCTGACCGGCCCCACCATCGTGGACAAGGCGAACGCCGCCGACGTCCTCAAGTTCGCCCAGCAGGGCGTCCGCTAGATCCCGGCATCAGGCTGCGCGGCAAGCAACCGCCGCGCAGCCTGAACAACAAGGAGTCATTCCCATGGCAAACACAGCAACCCTGCCGCCGGCGACATCGCCTGGCGACGAACGGATCGGACGCCGTAGTCCGGTCCAAAAGTTCCTGGCGAGGCCCGAGGTCGGTGCACTGGTCGGAGCAGTTGTCCTATTCATCTTCTTCGCGTCGGTTTCCCAGACGTTTACGCAGCCGAACGCGCTCGCCACCGTGCTCTACGGTTCCTCAACCATTGGCATCATGGCGGTGGGGGTTTCCCTGCTGATGATCGGCGGTGAGTTCGACCTCTCCACTGGTGTGGCCGTGATCTCCTCCGCCCTGACCGCCTCGCTCTTCAGCTGGAACTTCTCACTGAATGCCTGGGTTGGTGTTACGTTGGCACTGGTTGTCTCGCTGGGCATTGGATTCATCAACGGCTGGATTCTCGTCAAGACCAAACTTCCGAGCTTCATCGTCACCCTGGCGACCTTCCTCATGCTGACGGGCCTCAATCTGGCACTGACCAGACTTATCGGCGGCAGCGTCTCCTCGCCGTCGATCTCCAAGCTGGACGGGTTCGAATCGGCACGAGCGGTCTTCGCCTCCTCCATCAGCATCGGCGGCGTGGAAGTCAAGATCACGGTGTTCTTCTGGATCATCCTTGTGGCAGTAGCATCCTGGATCCTGTTGCGCACCCGCGTTGGCAACTGGATCTTCGCAGTGGGCGGGGACGCCAATGCTGCACGCGCAGTTGGCGTCCCGGTGACCAAAACCAAGATCGGCCTCTTTATGGCTGTTGGTTTCTGCGGCTGGATCCTGGGCATGCACAACCTCTTTGCCTTCGACGCCGTGCAGTCCGGTGAAGGTGTTGGCAATGAGTTCCTCTACATCATTGCTGCCGTCATCGGTGGGTGCCTCCTGACAGGCGGCTACGGCTCGGCCGTGGGCGGCGCTATCGGTGCCTTCATCTTTGGCATGGCCAACAAGGGCATCGTGTACGCACAATGGAATCCAGACTGGTTCAAGTTCTTCCTGGGCTTGATGCTCCTGCTGGCCACCATCGTGAATCTGATCGTCAAGCGCCGGGCAGAGCTCAAGTAAGGGGCCGGAACAATGAACGCACAACAGATCGACCAGCAGACACTGCTGAAAAACGAGAAGGACCCGTTGACGCACACACCCGTGCACCTGCTTTCGCTCGAGGGAGTAGGCAAGCACTACGGCAACATCATCGCCCTGCGCGATGTAACCATGGCGGTGGACAACGGCCGGGTTACCTGCGTCCTGGGCGACAATGGTGCCGGCAAGTCAACGCTGATTAAGATCATCGCCGGCCTGCACCAACACGACGAAGGCACCCTGCAGGTAATGGGCGATGCCCGGAAGTTCAATTCACCAAGGGACGCCCTCGACGCCGGTATCGCCACCGTGTACCAAGACCTGGCCGTGGTTCCACTGATGCCCATCTGGCGTAACTTCTTCCTTGGCTCGGAACTGATCAGCGGATTCGGTCCGTTCAAGAGCATGGACGTCCAGAAAATGAAGGACATCACGCTGAAGGAGCTGGCCGAGATGGGCATCGACCTCCGCGATGTTGACCAGCCCATCGGTCAGCTCTCCGGCGGCGAGCGCCAGTGCGTCGCCATCGCCCGGGCCGTGTACTTCGGCGCGAAGGTGCTGATCCTGGATGAGCCCACAGCCGCACTTGGCGTGAAGCAGTCCGGCGTGGTGCTTCGGTACATCCTGCAGGCCCGCGACCGCGGCCTCGGCGTAATCTTCATTACCCACAACCCGCACCACGCATTCCCCGTGGGTGACCGCTTCCTGCTGCTCAAGCGCGGCAAGTCGATCGGTTATTACGACAAGAAGGACATCACCTTGGACGAGCTGACGGCCCAAATGGCCGGCGGTGCAGAACTCGCGGAGCTGGCGCATGAGCTGGAGCAGCTCGGCGGGCATTCCGATGCGCTCGAAGAGGTCAAGGCTGAGGTGGCGGGTGTGGCTGACGCTGCACCGGAGGGTGCCACGAAGCGGCACTAGGTTTGTTCGGCGGACTTCTGCCCGGAGCGCCTGATGGCTCCGGGCGGAGTCGTGTCCGGCCTCTCTAGTGAACAGCCGACGTCGTGCCGCGGAGTACCAGCCTCGGCTCGATGAGCTTGCGCTCCGGCTCCAACGCCGGATCGTCGATGCGGGCCAGCAGCCTTCGCGCTGCGTCCACCCCCACAACGTCGCTTCGGTTATCAATGGACGTAAGGTCCAGGAAGCGCGACTTCGCTAACGGGGAGTTGTCGTACCCGATCACCGAAATATCGTTGGGCACGGAAAGTCCGCGGGCTTTGATGGCGGCGAAAGCGCCCAGCGCCATGGTGTCGTTGGCGGCAAAGATCGCTGTAGTGCCGGGATGGTGGTCCAGAAGCCAGCAAGCGGCTCCGTACCCGTCTTCTTCAGACGTTCCTTCAGTCTCACCGATGACAACTTCGACGCCGGCAGCCTCCAGGGCGCTTTGGTAACCGGCGCGCCGGTGTGCTGACGCGCCGTCGGACCCGGAAAGGTGGCCGATCCGGCTGTGGCCCAACCCCAGCAGGTGGTCCGCTGCCATGCTGCCCCCGCGGTCGTCGTCGTTGGTTATCAGGTCCGCACCTGTCGGAACGCCCTTCCGCCATCCGGCAACTACAGTGGGGACCCACGTTCCAGCGAGCATCGGTTCGCTGGGCTCGGCGGCCAGGACCAAGGCGTCCACGTGCATGGCCAGCAGGCCGTCCGTGGCTTCCTTGATGCGGTTCGCGCCAGGCCTGGAGTCCGCGAGCATGACGTGGTAGCCAAGATCCGAAAGGACGGATTCCATACCGCGGAGGAGATCGACGAACCAGAGGTTGCGGTAGTCGTCGATGACCAGGCCGATGCTTTTGGTGCGGTTGCTGGCAAGAGTGGTGGCAGCCCGGCTGGGCCGGTAGCCAAGATCGTGGATGGCCTTTTGGACGGCCTCCCGACGCTTTTCACTGATCCTCCCCGGGTCTTTGAGGAACAACGAAACCAACGACGGCGAGACTCCGGCCTGGGTGGCGACGTCGTAGAGGGTGGGGCGTCGGGTCTGTGCGTTTTTCAACGGAATCGGTGTGCCTTTCGTGTCTGTCCTCGAGGATAGCCGGTTAAGGATTGACAGGACATATAGACATAGCTACGCTCAAACCCAGTGCAAAAATTGTAGCGCTACAAAATGCCGTTCATGCCTCATGGCACGGCGAAATTTTCAAAGGAGAAATCAATGGCTGAAAGTCTCGGCGTCGCCGTCATCGGTGCAGGTATGGCCGGCAAGGCCCACGCCGCCGCGTACCGCACGGCATCTGCCCTCTACAGCCCGGTACTGCCACAGCTCCGCCTCGTCTCGATTGGCGACGTGAATGCAGAATTTGGTTCCCTGGCTGCCCGACGCTTCGGTTACGAGCGCAACGATACGTCCTGGCAGGCAATCGCCGAGGCCGATGACATTGACGTGGTGAGCGTGGTCATCGCCAACTCCCTCCACCGCGAAGTTGTGGAAGGCCTGCTCGCCGCCGGCAAGCACGTGCTGTGCGAGAAGCCGCTCAGCGATACGCTGGCCGATGCCCGCGCCATGGCCGACGCCGCCCGGCAAGCAGAGGCGCGTGGAACACTTGCCCGCATTGGCTTCACCTTCCGCCGGACTCCGGGCATCGCCTACATCCGTGACCTGATCCAAAGCGGCGTTCTCGGGAACGTGCTGCATTTCAGCGGCCGGTACTGGACCGACTACGGCTTCAGCCCCTCGGCTCCCATGAGCTGGCGATACAAAGGCGGGCCCGGCTCCGGTGCGCTGGCCGACGTCGGAAGTCACCTGACGTATGTCTCCGAATTCCTGTGCGGCGATATCAAGTCCATCAGCGGTGGCCGGCTCGCCACAGCGATTGCCAAGCGCCCCCTTCCGCTGAGTGCCGTGATGGGTCACGATCACGTGGCCGTCAGCGACACGTTCGAAGCTGTGGAGAATGACGACTACGCAGCCTTCAATGCGGAGTTCACCAACGGTGCCGGAAGCTTCGAGGTCTCCCGTGTTGCAGCCGGCCATGCCAACAGCCTCCAGTTTGAGGTTTTCTGCGAGAACGGCGCCGCCAAGTTCGATCAGCGCCGCCCGTCGGAAATCCAACTGTTCCTCAACGACGGCTCAGGCAACGAGAACGGCTACCGCCAGGTCATCCTCGGCCCGGGACATCCGTACATCGCCGGGGGCCTCGCCATGGACGCCCCGGAAGTTGGCTTTGGCCAGAACGACGCCTTCGGCTATCAGGCCCGCGCGTTCCTCGAAGAAGTTGCCGGGCTCAGCGCAGAAGCATCCCTGCCTCGCTGCGCCACTTTCGATGAAGGCGTCCGCAATATGGAACTCCTCAATGCCGTCACTGAGTCCAGCCTGAACAACGGAAAGAAGATCACCCTATGAAGCTCGGCGTCTACAACGCGATCCTGCACGACCGGCCGCTTCCCGAAGCGCTGAAGGTCATTGCCGATCTTGGTCTCACTGGGATCGAGATCAACACCGGCGGATTCCTGCCCGCCGTGCACGTGCCCACCTTTGACCAGATTCTGGAAAGCGACGCAGCCCGCGACGACTACCTGGCGATCTTCGAGGGCACCGGCGTTTCCATCGCTGGCCTGAACTGCAACGGCAATCCGCTGCATCCGAAGTGGGAAATCGGTGAGAAGCATGCCGAAGACATCCGCCGTTCCATTCGTCTGGCCCATCGACTTGGGCAGAACCGGGTTGTCACCATGTCCGGCCTGCCGGGCGGCGAGCCTGGAGCGACCACCGTCAACTGGGTAGTCAACGCCTGGAACTCTGCGGCCCTGGACGTGTTGGATTACCAGTGGGATGTGGCTGCTGCGTTCTGGAAGGAAACGGACCGCCTTGCTGCTGATCACGGCGTCAAGGTGGCGCTGGAACTGCACCCGCAGAATATCGTGTTCAACACCGCTGATGTCTACAAACTCATCGAGCTCACCGGTGCCACCCATGTTGGTGTCGAACTGGACGCCTCGCACCTGTTCTGGCAGCAGATGGACCCCGTAGCAGTGGTCCGGGAGCTCGGCCCTTTGGTGTTCCAGGCAGCTGCGAAGGACGTCCGCGTGAACAAGGACAACGCTGCGCTGTACGGCGTATTGGACAACAGCTTCCGACGGCTTTCAGCCCAGGAAAACCGCACCAACCTGGGCGGCGACGAGTGGGCGAACGAATGGCCCAAGAACTCGGCCTGGGACTTTGTGGCCTTGGGCCGTGGACACGATACGGCCTTTTGGACCGAGTTCCTTCGGGCCCTCCACGATGTCGATCCCAACATGCTGGTCAACATCGAACACGAGGACGTTTCCCTTGGCCGCATCGAGGGACTTGAAGTTGCGGCCAAGGTCCTTAAGGACGCCGACGCGGCACTGAACGCTTCTGCCGCTAGCGCTATTTGACAGGACAAACTGACAAGGTTTAGTGTCGCCTCAAGAATCCCTCTTAGGAATCAACTTCTGCTGCACTGACGGAGACAGATAATGATGAAGCAAGTGACCCTCGGCCTGGTGGGTGTTGGCCGGATCGGTGTAATGCACGCCAAGAACATCAACGCGCTCAACCAGGTCCTGAACCCCGAAGGTATTCAGGTCCAACTCAAGCTGACCGACGTGGCGGAGGAACACGCCCGTTCCGTGGCCGCCGAATGTGGAGCGGAATTCGTGGGTTCGGTGGCGGAGCTGATCTCCTCGGGTGTGGACGGACTGGTGATCGCCACCGGCACGGGGACACACCCGGACCTCATCCGCGCCGGCGTGGAGGCTGGGATTCCCGTGTTCTGCGAGAAGCCCGTGGCTGTGAATGTTGCCCAGTCACTGCCCGTCCTGGAGTACATCCGGGAGAAGGGCGGAACCGTGCAGATCGGCCACCAACGCCGATTCGATGCCGGCTACCTGGAAGCCAAGCGCGCCTACGAGGCCGGGGAATTGGGCTGGATCCACTCCGTCCGTGCCCTCACATGCGACATGACCCCGCCGCCGGTCCAGTTCCTGGCAACCTCGGGCGGCCTGTTCCGGGACTGCTCCGTGCACGATTTCGACATCCTTCGCTGGCTCACGGGCAAGGAAATCGTGGAGGTGTATGCCAAGGGCTCCAACAATGGCGACCCCGCAATCGGTGAGGTGGGCGACGTCGATACCGCCCTGGCGGTAGTAACTTTCGACGACGGCACGGTAGGCACGGTCTCAGCCAGCCGTTACAACGGGGCCGGGCATGATGTCCGCCTGGAACTCCAGGGCTCGGATGGCTCCGTGGTGGTTGGCATGGATGAACAGATGGCTGTCCGTTCGGCTGAGCCAGGGGTTGCCTTCCCGTCCGGCATCTCCCATAAGACCTTTGCCGAACGCTTTGACCAGGCCTACCGCTCCGAGATGGCTGCGTTTGTGGAATTGGTCCTCGGGGAACGCAAGAATCCGTGTACCCCCGAGGACGCCGTTGCTGCTTCCAAGGTGGCCGACGCCGCCCAGGAATCCCTCGAAACCGGCGTCCCGGTCCGCGTCGCCCCCTGATCTTCTCTCACATCCTGCGGGTCTTTTCCCGCTCCTCTCTCCCTAGCTTCAGGAAAGCCACGACGCCGGCACTTGACTTGGGTGCCGACGTCGGGAGCTACCGCGCGGGGGAGGTGAGAGAAGATCGGCCGGAAGGGGTCCCGAGGTGAGAGAGGATCGGCCGGAAGGGGTCCCGAGGTGAGAGAGGATCGGCCGAAACGGGTCCGGATGTGAGAGAGGATCGGCCGAAAGGGGCTTCGATGTGAGAGAGGATCGGACGTAGCTGACGCGGGCCGGATGAGTCTGGGGGAAAACTCCGACCCGCGCCAGGTCTATGGGGGCTGATCAGGCGATGACCTTCATGGCCTGCCAACCCGAGCCGAGGCTAACGGGCGGAACGTTGCTGAGCGTTCCGCTTCCCGATCCGGGATAGAGCCACAAAGTGTCTCCGATGCGGCCTACGACGTCGTTCTTACCATCGCCGTCAAGGTCCCGTGGCCCGGCCAGCGCAGTGCGGGTTCCCCAGCCCGTCCCGATCTGCGTCCATTGCAGCCAGCCCCCGGAACCATTGCCCGGATATAGCCATAATGCGCCTGTATCAGTGCGCCGCGCCAGTACATCTGCCTTGCCGTCGCTGTTGAAATCACCAGTGCTGAAGATGGCGTTCATGACGCCCCAACCCCAGCCGACGGTGTAGGGAGTCCGCTGCCCTCCAGCACCATTTCCTTCATACAAACGGAGGTCGCCATTGCTGCGACGTGCCATGAAATCGGGAATACCGTCACCGCTGAAATCCCCTGGTGAGAAGATCTGCGTCATGGTGCTCCAACCGATGCTGACCTGCTTCCGTGCGCCAAAGCTGCCAGCACCGTCACCGGGGTAGAACCACAGGACGTCCCCGGATCGTGCCAGGAGGTCCGGCTTTCCGTCGCTGTTGAAGTCGCCCGGGGTGATGGTGTCCGTGTTGGCTGACCAGGCCGGTGCAGGCAAGGCGAGTTGCCTGGGGGAGAGCCCGCCCGCGCCGTTGCCCGGATACAGGTACAGGTTGCCGGCGGTATCAGCCGCGAGGACGTCAGCGCGGCCGTCGCCGTTGAAGTCATGGGCCGACGGCGGTCCGGCTACGGGAACGGTGTACGTCTGGGTACCGACGGACGACGTGTTGCCCGCCGTGTCCACGCCTATGTATTTGAGTGTCAGGGTGGAACTGCCCATCACGATCGGGCTGGAGTACTTGATGTTGGTAGCAGATTCCGTGGCCGTGGGGGTGCTGCCGTCGGTGGTGTAGTAGATGGCCGCCCCAGGCTCGTTGGCGCTCAGTGTGATCGTGGCGCCGCTGGCCAAGGCCCGTCCGGTGGGATTGGCCGTCACCACAGGAGCCGTCGTGTCCGGCGGAATCGTGTACGTCTGTGTTGCGACGTCGGACGTATTTCCAGCCGTGTCCTTCGCGAAGTACTTCAGGGTCATCGGGCCCGGCCCATTGAACGTAATTGGCGCGGTGTAAACCAGTCCCGCCGTGAGAGGATCGGTGCCGTCCGCCGTGTAACGGATTTCCGCCGGCTCGTTGGCGGACAAGGTGATGGTGGTGCCTGCGGCGTAAGCCCCGCCCGCAGGGTTGGCTGTCACCACGGGCTTGGTGATATCCGGGCCCGTGGAGTACGTCTGGGTGGCCACCGCCGAGGAATTGTTGGCGCCGTCAACGGCGAAGTACTTCAGGGTCATCGGGCCATTCAGCGGGATGGGGCTGGCGTACTTGCTGCTCGCCGTCGTGGGGTTGCTGCCGTCCGTGGTGTAGTAAATCGTGGCTGTCTCATTGGCGGTGAGGGTGATGGACTGACCCACAGCGTACGTTCCACCCGGAGGCGTCGCAGTGACCACGGGGGCAACGTTGTCCGTTCCCAGGTAGGCCTCAAACTCGGCCAAACCGGCGTTGGTGGTGGTGGAGCTGACTGAGGTGATGTTCAAACGCACAGAGCTCACGGTCTTTGCCGGGAAGTTGATGGTGAGTCCGGAGCCGTTATTGGGAAGCGCAGGGACTGTCACCGTGCTTCCATCCGAGAACAGGAGGTTTCCTCCGGTAACCTGGTCCGAGAGGAGCGGCCGGTCGAACAAGGTCACCGAGTTGATGGTCCTTGTGGGGGAGAAGCTGTACTGAATCCAGCTGCCTGCCTTTTCGCCCGCCGTTACCCACTCACGCGTTGCGTCCATGGGGGTGCCCCAAGCGTACCCATCCCTGGCTTTCTCCGGGCTCTGGGCTGTTGCTTTCTGGGATGACGCCGTGACGGTGGTCCCGGCCGATTTAGCGGCGTTGCCCACCCACTCAATGGCTGTGATGTATTGCCGTTTCAGCCACTCATCGTAGGGGGAATCGGGGCATCCTTCGCCAGGACTGCTGCAGATATACATGTCGAAATCCGCGAACCGCACGAAGGTGTCCACTTTCGTGGTGAGTTCGGCACCGGTCACATTTTGGGGGTACTCGTCAATCACGTAGGCGTCGTAGGCCAAGGAGGTGTGGGGGCCGGTGTAGCTGCGCGTAGCAAGCTGGGCGAATTTGGCCGTTGCCCAATGGTCGCTGTGGTCGTAGGGGTTGTTGAAGTTGCCGGTCCAATCCTGTGTACGGAACGTGGTCGGTTGGAAGTTGGCCACCAGCCGGTTCAGCGCGGTCTGGAACTGGGACTTGGTAAAAGTGGCTGCGTTGTCCACGGGCCTGATGGAGGAAAGCCGTCCGTCCCAAAGTTTGAGGATGCTCTGGTCGTTGTACGCTGCGCTGCCGTCGCCATTCGGGAAACCATCGGGAAGGCGCATGAACACCACCGAGATGTTGGGTGCGCCATTGAGCGTTTGCATGGTCAGCGGCCGGTTGGGTACGCCTGCGTCCGAGGTGGTCCACGAATCAGACACCCCGGCCATCTTGGAGTAACTGGCCCTGATGCCGGCTTCCAGGCTCTTCCAATACACCGCACCCTCGCCGGCCTCGCCCGCAGTGGTGAACACCGTCTGGACACAGCGTTTGGCCTGGATGTCCCTCATAAAATCCGGGCTGAGGAACAGGAGGTCATCATCCGTGTGCGCCACGATCTGCATGGCCCCGCCGGTTCCTGCGCATGGCGGTACGGCTGCCGCTGCAGGGGCAGCCGAATATACGACGAGTCCCGCGAAGGCCAGGAGTGGACCAAGAAGAAGGCTTAGGAGTCGCCTGCCGAAAAAATGGGCCTGCCGATTCGGATGACGGACGTATTTTGGACGGTCCACAACCATGCTCCTTTGAGCAGATGTTGGGCCCCCCAGCCGGCAAATTTACGACGCCCGCAGGACGTCATTCCAATGGAGTTATGCGCTGGCCGGACTCTCAGTGGAACGGAAAGCGATGCAGTGAGCGCTACTGTACTCCTCCGGGGCGAGCCTGAATAGGGTTCCGGCACACTTCCACGAACGCCTTAAAGGGGGCCAGCCGCTTGTTATCGGGAAGCTGGGACGCTTCGGGATGCCACTGCACCGAGGCCACCCAGCGGGAAGGGTCTTCAAGCGCTTCCACTGTGCCGTCGTCGGCGATGGCCGTGACCACCAGGCCTTCACCCACCCTGGCCACGGCCTGGTGATGCCCCGAAGCGATCTTGATGGAGGTCCCTTCCGGCGCGCCATAGAGGGCTGCGGTCTTCGATCCCGGTGCGAGCACAACGTCATGCCATGCCCACTCGCCGGCCGCGGGATCGTCGGGATTCAATCCGTTGTGGTTGACGGCAGACGGCGCCATGTCCTGGATCAACGTCCCGCCATAGAGCACGTTCAACAACTGATGGCCGCGGCAGATCCCCAGCAGCGGAAGGCCGGCGTCGATCGTGGCCCGTGCGACGTCAATGTCCAGATGGTCCTGTTCCGGGTTGACGTCATACACCGAATCCTCCGGGTCCTGGCCATAAAGACGCGGTTCCAGGTCCCCGCCACCGGGCAGCAGCACGCCGTCGAGCGTTTTCATGACGGAGGCCAGACGCCCGGCGCTGTCGGCCGAAACGGGGGTCAGCAACACCGGCTGTGCACCGGCTTCACGGAGCAAATCCACAATAAAAGTGAACAGTTGGTTGGCTTCGCCCACGCGGGCGTCGGGATTGTCCGAGCTGCTAAGGCGAATCGGAACTCCGATACGCGGCCGGGCGCCAGCGCCGCCCTCATCTGAAGTCTTCATGCTTCATCATGCAACGGAACACCGCCCTGCGCGTAAACGGGACTCAAGCCGTTGAGCACTACTACGCTGATGCCATGAATCCCTCCGGTGCCTTGAACCCAAGTCCACGGACGCTCGACGTCGAAAGCATCGTCCATTTCGACAAACTGGTTACTTCCGGGGCGGGATCCATGCACGGCTGGCACGCGCAATCGCTGGACCTTCGCGGACGCTCGCGGGAACTGAAAATGATGGACCCGCAGGGCGCGATCTTCCTGGGATGCACTTTCGACGACGGCATCGAGGAAAGCCTTCGAAGCCGCGGCGCGCTCATCTTTCCCAAGATGCGCGGCGTGCCGTTCAACCCGTATCGCGGCACCCTCTACACAGCCAGGGAACTCTACGAGGACATTTCCACTACCGAATATGAAGCCACCCTGGATGCCAGGATTTATGAGTGGAGCATCCTGCCGGGAAAGCGGGCAAGCATTGACGCAACACTCGCCGCCGCCCTCCACGACCACGCGATTGGCGACGCCCTGGATGAATTGCTGCAAGATGGTGACCTGGCAGGTACCAAACTCGTGGGCGTCATGGGTGGACACGCCGCGCAACGCGGAACCAAGGAATTCGCGGACGCCGCGCAGCTGGGCCGCTTGCTCGCGCAAGCCGGGTTCACGGTGGCCACCGGCGGTGGCCCCGGCGCCATGGAAGCGGCCAACATGGGCGCCTACCTCAGCGGACTGCCCGACGCCGATTCCACAGCCGCACTCCAAGCGCTCGCGTCAGTACCGGGGTTCAGGCCCTCGGTGACGGCTTGGGCGCGGCAAGCAGCCGCCGTCGTCGAGCGTTACCCGGAAGGCACCGCGACGCTGGGCATACCCACCTGGTTCTACGGCCACGAACCACCCAACCTGTTCTCCACGCACATCGCCAAGTACTTCGCCAACGCGATCCGCGAAGCGATCCTCCTGGAGCTTTGCAACGGCGGGACAGTGTTCCTGCCCGGTTCGGCCGGAACCGTGCAGGAGATCTTCCAGGACGCTTGCGAAAACTATTATGGCGCCCCCGAAACCATCAGTCCCATGGTCCTGGTGGGCCGCGATCATTGGGAACAGACCTATCCGGCGTGGCCGATGCTGCGCAGCCTCGCGGCGGGGAGGCCCATGGCGGACAGGATCTTCCTGGTGGACACTGTGGAGGATGCGCTCGCAGTGGTGGCCGCGGGCTAGAAGTCCTTGCTGCACGGGCCGGAGCCGAGTTGGGCAAGGCCCGTCTTGTCCCCGGTGGCGTACTCGCGAACCCACGAGGCTTGGTCGTACATCAGCTGGCGCGGGTCATCCACATGGTCCAAACCAAGAACGTGTCCGAGTTCGTGCATGATCACGGCCGTGCCCACTTCCTTGCCTTGGGGCGAGTCCATGATCCCGGCGAACTGGGGTGCATCCAACGATACCGAGCCAGTCACATACGCCTTATAGCCGTTGCTCAGGCCGATGGAAGAGCTTCCGCCCAGGCCCACCGTTTGTCCCGTCAGCCGCGGCACCCGCTCCGGCGTGGTCCAGGCAATGAGCACAGGCGCCCAGCGGTCACCGTACGTGGTGGGCTGGTAGCCGGCCCTGTTGGTGCTGGGGATTTCGGATGTCGGACCGTCATAAATGAACTGCAGCCCGGAAGCGAGGCTGGCCTGCCGGACGGCGTCCTCCACCATGGAATACCAGCTTGTTGGGGCCAGATCCGAGTTCACCACGTAGTGGATCGGCCTGCAAGGGGAGTATGCCAGGGGAGTTCCGTCCTCCTTGACAGCCAGGAATTTGTAGGAAGTGCTGGTCCGCTGCAACGGCGCCGGCGTGCCCAGGGGTGCGTCGGCTTCCTCAAAGCCGGGCAGCGGATCCTGACGTTGGCCAAAGGGAACCAGTCCGGGCCGTGGCGCTTGGCTCTGCGTCGTGGAATCGGACCAGAAACTTTGCAGTTCGCCGCTGAAGTAGGCGCCGGCGCAGACCAAACCGATGACGCCGAACAGGAACAGGATGGCAGCGATGCTGCTGTGTTTGATGGGGGGCCTGGGCGGCGGCTTGGCATGCTGCTGATAAGGCGGCGGGGAATAGGGGTCTGGCCACTCTGGCGACCCATAAGGTTCCATCGAACCCCCTCACGGGACGGCCCAATCGGACGGTGGGGCGCCGCCGTCGGCCGCTTCCGTCAGGATAGAACCCATGGGACCGCGAGTCCATGGCGATTCGTGAGAAGCTGCGCTGCTTCAGATGTCCTTGCGGCAAGGAGCCGAGGCCAGGAGGTGAAGGCCGTTCAGGTCGCCGGAAGCCAATCCGTCAGGGGCGCCGATCTCCGGGTACATCAGCTGAACCGGATCATCAACATGATCCAAACCCATGACGTGCCCCAGCTCGTGCTGCATGACCGCCAGCACGTAGTCCGAACCGCCGTCCTCGGCAAGAAGCTCCGCTACTTGCGGGGTGTCGAGCTCCAGGCTGCCCGTGATGTAGCTCTTGGGACCATTGTTGAGTGAGTACATGGTGCTGCCGCCCGTACCGATGACGGTCTCAGCCAGCGCCGGAGCCGTCTCGGGCGTGGTCCATGAAATCAGCAAGGGTGCCCACCGGTCACCGTACTTGGACGGTTGGTACGGTTCGCGTTTAGCGGCAGGCAACTCATCGGTGCTGCCATCGTTGATGAACTGGATTCCGGACGCTGCGGAAATATTGGCGATTGCGGTGGCTAGCAGTGCATCCGTACCCTCCGGTGCGGTGGCGTCATTTACCACGTAGTGCAAGGGTCGGCACGGCGAGTACCCAACCGGAGTGCCGTCGTCGTTGGTTGCCAGGAACTTGTACGAATCGCTGGCGTTGGCTGGGGGCGGCGGCGATGCGAGCGGGGCGTCCGCCTCGTCGATTCCTGGAGGCGGCGCGTCCAGGGCGCGGGCCGGGGTCTGTTGGATCGGCTCGCTTTTGGGAGAATTGGGCAGGGCCACGCCCGGAAACAGCCCGATGATTCGCGGATCGCCGTGGAGCAAACCGCTGACAAGGACAGCCACGACGGCGGCGACACCGGCCATGAGTACGCCGCGAAGAATTCGGAGGGTTGTGCCCGCACGACGGTGTTTTGGCGCGCGCAACGGCGGCTGCTCCGAATCCACGGTTCTCCATTCCCTACGCCCCGGTCACGCGGGGCCGCGCGGAGGACGAACCAACATTACCGCCTAGACGATCATCGTTCCGAACGCGAGGCCAAGCCCATACGTGGCGGCCGCGGCACCCAGGCCGATCGCCAGCTGCCGGAAGCCACGACTCAGCGGTGAGGTCCCGGACAACAGTCCGACGACGGCGCCAGTCGCCAGGAGCGCGATGCCCACCAGAACACCGGCTACCATCAGTGCCGCCGCACCCGTCATGCCGAAAATGAACGGAAGGATGGGCACGATCGCACCCGAGGCGAAGAAGCAGAAGCTGGACATCGCAGCGCCCCAGGCAGACCCCACGGTTTCGTGGTCGTCAGTGGGTTGCTCCTTCTCGGGTTGCAAGGAGAGGCTGGGATCGCAGTCGCAACTGAACAGTCCCATGCGTTCGGCGGCGCGGTGCTCGGCGGCCTCACGGGTCATGCCGCGGGCCAAATACACCAGCACGAGCTCATTGTGTTCGATGTCCAAAGAAGGGGCGGCTGTGAGGGTAGCCTGCGTGGGCAGCGTGGCGTTGAGCAACTCCCGTTGCGAGCGGACCGAAACGTACTCGCCGGCCCCCATGGACAGGGCGCCGGCCAGCAATCCGGCAACACCGCTCATAAGGACCACTGGGCTGGGAACGCCCGTTGCGGCCATACCCATAACCAGTGAAAGGTTGCTCACCAGGCCGTCGTTGGCACCAAAAACGGCGGCGCGGAAGGTACCGGAGAGCCTGTTGCGTCCACGCGTGGCAAGGCCCCGGACAACTTCTTCGTGGATTTGTTCGTCGGCAACCATGGCCGGGGTCGCGGCAGGTTCGGCGCCGTAAGGGGAGCGGCCTTCCGCGCGCTGAGCCAAGGCGAGCACGAACACAGAGCCGAAGTGCCGGGCCAGGAAGCCCAGTAGCTGGCTACGGGTCGAAGCTCCCTTCGGCATGCCAGCGTGCTCTCCGAGGAGCTTGAGCCAGTGTGCCTCGTGCCTTCCCTCTGCCTCGGCCAGGGCGAGCAGGATCTGGCGTTCTTCGCCGTCACGACGCTGGGCGAGTTCCCGGTAGACGGCGGCTTCGGCCCGCTCGTCGGCCAGGTATTGACGCCAGCGCCTGATGTCCGCGGACGTGGGCGGGACTGGTTGGGGCGGTGTTCCGGATCCGGGGGCGGGGTCCGGAGCGGGGCTCGACGAACCGTGGGATTCCTGGTGCTTCTGCACTTTTTCTCCTGTGCTGGGTGGGGTAGTAGCGGCCCCATTGCACGCCCACTGTACCGCTTATTGGCGCGGATTTTTGGCCGGTATTCCTTAGATGGAATGTTCGGCATGCCTTAATTTTGGGCTCGATCCTGCCTTGCTCCGGGCGTGCCTTGACCCTGTTCAAGCACAGTGCTCAGATGGAAGGACAGGGGCGGGGGCCCTCCCCGCACTCGGTCAGCAGGCTGCTTGCCAGCCCACCAGACGGAGGTTGCAGCATGGACACCACCGAACCGCACGCCAACCACCCGGAACGGGAGACCATCGAGTCAGACCCCGCTTACGACTATAGCGATGACCAGGAAGTCGACGAACCCTGGGTGGAGGAAATCGACGTCCCGGACGACGACGAGCGGGTTGTTCCCCTGGATGAAACCGAAGAATTCCGCGGGGAAGAAGACGAAGAATTCTAGGACCGTTTTCTTCTAGGCAGGGCCCTCTTCACCGAATCTGAAATGCCGCTCCAGTCCCGCCGGACGCCCGAGCGCTGCAACAGTCACCGTCAACGTCCTCGACGAATCACACCACCGCGACGGACGCACAGCCTGGGCAAGGGCCTTTGCTATCAGGTGCGCTTCGTGGTGCCGGAACCGGCTCAGGCCACCGTTCACGAACAGGGTCACCGTCCCAAGGACAAGGTCGACGCCGGGAATCACCGGGACGGTGGGCGCTTCGGATTCGGTGGGGGTGCTGAGGGCTTGGTACGGCAAGGACTGCTCCTTTGGGGGAGTGCTCTTGCCCGCTCGGTTGTCTCTGGTCCGGGACGGGCCGCTTCCTCATCCGAACCACCCGTGAACATGGGGTTGGTGTGTGGCCAGTCGGAGCTTGGCGCCACCTCTCTTGAAGCTGGGACCACTGTACTGGAGGAGTGCTGTCCTGGAGAAGTGTGGTCCTCGGATCCCCTGCGTTGTGGGGCCTGGTGTGCGTGCCAAAGGGTGTGGATGGGGCGCAGAGTGGCCCTCGCAACGCCCGAATCTAGACGGAAAGCGCAACGGCGACGCTGCCCCGGGAAGGGGCGGCGCCGCCGTCGAACATTACTTGGGGCTGGGTCTGCTCAGCTAGCTGGCGTGGTGGCTGCTGACAGGGTGGGCCTCCAGGGGCAATTCGTCAGAGACCGCACCGGCCACGCGCTTGTCCCAAGCGGCCCGAACTTCTGGTTCCGTGGGCGGCGTGAGGAGGGAAATCACGACATAGGCCACGAACGACGCTGCCAGGCCGTAGTAGATGGGTTCGTTGGCGTAAACGCCATCGACGCTCGGAATGGCTCCAGTTGCGAACAGGATCAGCAAGGCCAGAGTCAGAATCGAGCCCATTGCCATGGACCAGGCAGCAGCGATACCGGTTCCGCGCTTCCAGACGAGGCCGCCGAGGATCGCGACGAGGAGGCCGCCTACCAGGATGTCGTAGGCAATGGTGAGGGCAACAACCACGTCCTGCGCGGCCATGGAGATCAGCACCGCAACGATGCCCAGGCCAAGAACCCAGTAACGGTTGGCCTTGACGTCGTGCTCGGGGTTTTCGGTGTCGTCAGTGTTGATGGTCTTGCCGAACCAGCTGGCAACGAACGGAACAACATCTGCGCGAGCCACGGTGGCGGCGGCAATCAGGGCACCTGAAGCAGTGGACATCATGGCTGCAACAGCTGCGGCCATGACCAGGCCGCCGATGCCGATGGGCAGGATGTGCGTTGCCACTTCGGCATACACGACGTCCTTGCCGAGGTTGGCGACATCAATGTTGGGGAGCGCCACCCGGGCGGCCAGGCCGATCAAGGCGCCGGCTACACCGTAGAGGATGCAGTAAACGCCGGCCGTCGCGCCGCCCCAGCGTGCAACCTTGGGAGTCTTGGCCGTGAAGACGCGCTGCCAGATGTCCTGGCCGATAAGGAGTCCAAGGGTGTAAACAACGAAGTACGTGATGATCGTCTGGAGACCGATTCCGTCAATCTGGAAGAAGCTCGCATCGACACGCTGACGGATGCCATCCAGTCCTCCGGCCGCATTCATGACGAACGGGAGCATCAGGAAGAAGATGCCTACGGTCTTGATGATGAACTGGACCTGGTCGGCCAACGTGATGGACCACATGCCACCGATTGTCGAGTAAACAAGCACGATCGCACCGCCGACGGCGATCGCCATCCAGCGTTCCCAGTCGAAGAGGACGACGAAGATCGTGGCGTATGCGCCGGTGGATGTGGCACAGAGCATGAGGGTGTAGGCCAGCATGACGATTCCGGAGGTCTGCGTAGCCTTGCTGCCGTAGCGAAGGCTCAGCATTTGGGAGACCGTGTAGATCTTCAGGCGCTGGATGGTCCCGGCGAAGAGCAAGCTCAGGAGGAGGACGCCGGAGCCGATTGCGACTACCAGCCACATCCCCGAGATGCCGAACTTGTAGCCCAAGCCGACGCCGCCGACGGTGGATGCGCCACCGAGGACAACTGCGGCCATGGTGCCTGTGTAAAGGAAGGGTCCCAGGCGGCGGCCGGCCACCAGGAAGTCGCTGTTGTTCTTGGTGCGGGACTTGCCCCACCAACCGAATGCGAGCATGGCAAGCAGGTACACCACCACAATGGCGATGTTTATGAACGATGAGTCCATGAGTGGCTCCTTGGAGCTGGTGCACGGAGGTTGGGGTTTTCGACGATACTCCTGCGAAGCGCCGAAGTCTCCGTGCTGATGATTGGAGATTGGGTTCGTGTTGTGCCTCACAGACAACACTTGTTGCCTATGAGGATATGTTGTGATCGGAGTAACAGTCAAGGGGCTTTGGTCATCGTTGGGCTGTTTGTGGCTCCCACAGCCCGTGATCCCGCTACTATTGCTGCAATGACAGGGCCCAATGACAGGCCTGAAAGGTTCGTGAATGAAGGCTCTCCCCGTTGAACCAAGCAACGTTCCCGTTGCCATTGGTTCCAGAATCCGCGCAGCCCGCCAGGCGCAGCGCCTCACCATCGAGCAAGTGGCGGACGCCACGGGACTGACCAAGGGCTTCCTCAGCCGCGTCGAGAGGGACCTGACCTCGCCGTCGGTCGCTTCCCTCGTCACCCTTTGCCAGGTCTTGTCCGTGTCGGTAGGGGACTTGTTTGCCGCTCCGGAAACGCACCTGACCAGGCGCGACGACGGTCCCCGCATTTCCTTGGGTGGTGAGGGCATTGTGGAGCGTTTGTTGACGGCCCGCTCGGAGCGGCGCCTGCAGATCCTTCAGGCCACCATCGAACCGCGGGGCCGTGGGGAGAACGAGCTCTACGCCGTGGACTGCGACGTTGACGTCCTTCACGTGGTGAAGGGACGCATCAAACTCATCCTGACCAACGAGGAGTACGACCTCGAAGAAGGGGACACGCTCTCCTTCCCGGGCAGGGAGCCCCATACTTGGGTCAATCCCACGGACGAAACCGTCGAGGTCCTCTGGGTTCTGGTGCCCGCAGCGAGCCGCTAGGCCTTCCAAGCCACGGACCCTGACCTCTTTTGAAGGCTGAAGGGCCGTGATGCAACCAAGATTGGTTGTATCACGGCCCTTTCCCTGTCAAAGAAAGTCAGGAAGCAACGCGGCGCGGTCAGCCCACGTGGACCCAAGGGCGCCGGGTGATGTCGGGCTCAGCTTCACGCAGGACCTCGCGGGTCACCGGCGCGATCTCGCCCTCGCCGAAGAACAGGAACTTGCTGAGGTTGGAGATCGGATTGCCCTCGGTCCAGCGGAAGTAGATGTGCGGCATGAAGCCCGTAACGTCGCGGATGTGAAGCAAGACTGCGGCAAGGGTGTTGGGCACGTTGTTGCTGTGGACTTCCAGGATCTTGAAGCCATGCCGTTTTTTGCCCACGACCTGGAGCTCCTGCTCGAAGTCTGAGCTGTCGTCAACAATGATCTCGATGAACACCGCGTCGCAATCCAGCGGCAGGTGGTTGGCCTGCTGCGCGTGTTGGAGCTTCTCCCGGTACCGCCCGGCGCTGAGGTGTTTTGGTTCATGCGCGATGATCCGGACCGGTCCGTCGACGTTGTTCGCAGTGAATTCGAGTGCAGTCTGGTCCATCTTGATATGCGTGGCTCGGAGCTCGAAGGCACGCCGGATCCGGGAGATGAAGCTCACCACCATGATGCCCAGAATGAACAGTGCGGCGATCTTCAAGCCGTCCGGACGCTCGATCGAGTTGACCACGGTGGTGTAGATGAAGACCAGGGAAACCACTCCGAAGCCGATGAACTGTGCCCGCTGCTTCTTTCGCCGGGCCGACAATGTCACGGCGATGGAGGCGGAGGTGATCAAGACGAGTACACCCGTGGCATAGGCGCCACCCTGCGCGTTGACGTCGGCTTGGAAAATAATCGTCACGATGAAGGCGATGACCGTGAAGACCAGGACGAGTGGACGCAGAGCGCGGACCCAGGCTGGAGCCATGCCGTAGCGCGGCAGGTACCTGGGGACCAGGTTCAAGAGGCCGGCCATGGCCGAAGCTCCGGCGAACCACAGGATAGCGATGGTGCTGGCGTCGTACACCGTGCCGAATCCGTCGCCCAGGAACTTGTGGGCGAGGAAAGCCAGGGCGCGCCCATCAGCCTTGCCGCCGGGTTCGAATTCTGCGGCCGGGATCAGCATGACGGTGGTGAAGCTGGACGTGATGAGGAACGAGCTCATGATGATGGCGGCGGTGGTCAGGAGCTTGTGGGCACCTTTGATCCGGCCGGCTGGCTTCGCTTCAGTGTCGGACGGATGTCCCTTGATCTGTGGCATGACTGCGACGCCGGTCTCGAACCCGGAGAGGCCAAGGGCCAACCGTGGGAACACCAGGAGCGCAAGGGCAATCATCAGGATGGGATCGCCGTGGGATGTGTTAAGCGCAGTCCACCAGTCAGAGATGACCCGGGACTCCGTGAAGACATGGCTGATGGAGACGATGACCACCACGAGGTTCAGCGCCAGGAAGGCGGCGACCAGGACGACGGCCACGTTGATGGCTTCCTTGAATCCGCGCAGGAAGACGATGCCCAGTCCTGCAATCAGGGCCAGGGTGATGACAACCTGTTGGCCTTCGAGGAAGTGCGGAGCAAAGGGGTTCTCAATGAGGTGGGCTGTGGCGTCGGCGGCGGAGAGGGTGATGGTGATCATGAAATCCGTGGCCGCAAAGCCGAGGAGTGCCAGGACGAACAACTTGCCTCCCCATCGAGGAAGCAGGCGCTCGAGCATGGCAATGGAACCCTCGCCCCGAGGGCTTTCCCTGGCAACGCGACGGTATACGGGCAGTGCGCCAGCCAAGGTGACGAAGACCAGGAGCAGCGTGGCCAACGGCGACAGTAATCCTGCCGCAAGGGCCGCGATCGCAGGCTGGTAACCCAGGGTTGAGAAGTAGTCCAGGCCCGTCAGGCACATGACCTTCCACCAGGCCTGCGGTTTGTGGGCCTCCGCAGGCTGTCCGTGGGGACCCTGCCGCTTGCCCGAGGTATCCGGCATTCCTTCCAGCAGCCACGATTTGAGGTGGAATGCCTTTTTGTGCCGGTCGGCAGGGTCGGCCGGCGGCCTCGTCAGGGTGGTCACGTTGTCCTTTCGGGCAGCAGGGTGCTGCTCACGCAAGGAGCGTATGGCCGCCTTCTGCGGCCCGACCCCCGTTTTTATGGAATCTTTACGCCTGATGTGACCGGCATCTCATACGGGCTCGTTCCCAAAGAGAACTTGTAAACAGGTGATGCTTATTAGGAAACTTTGAGTGTATGATGGGTGTCACAGTTACTGATTCATCTCGACCTATCCACTAAGGAGTGGCGCATTTTGGAAGAGCTCCGTATTGAGGCCAACGGGAACCTTGGTCCCATCGATTCGTCCCGCATCCCGCGCTACGCCGGTGCTGCCACCTACGCCCGCCTGCCACGCCTGGACCAGGTATCCAAGGCTGACGTCACCGTTGTTGGCGTGCCCTTTGACTCCGGTGTTTCCTACCGACCCGGCGCCCGCTTCGGCGCGAACCATGTGCGTGAGGCCAGCCGCCTGCTGCGCCCGTACAACCCTGCCTGGGATGTCAGCCCCTTCGAGAACATCCAAGTGGCGGATGCCGGCGACATGGCGGTAAACCCGTTCAACATCAACGAGGCCATCGAGACCATCCAGCAGAACGCGCTGGACCTCACGGCCAACGGCAGCAAGCTGGTCACCCTGGGTGGCGACCACACTATCGCCCTTCCCCTCCTGAGGGCAGCAGCAGAACGTGCCGGTGAGCCGGTGGCCATGCTCCACTTCGATGCACACCTGGACACTTGGGACACCTACTTCGGCGCTGAATATACGCACGGTACGCCGTTCCGCCGCGCAGTGGAAGAAGGCATCCTGGACACGGAGGCCATCAGCCACGTGGGTACCCGCGGTCCGCTGTATGGCAAGAAAGACCTCGACGACGACCACCGCTTTGGCTTCGGAATCGTCACCTCCGCTGATGTCTACTACCAAGGCGTCCTGGAGGTGGTTGCCAAGATCCGCGACCGCATCGGTAGCCGTCCGCTGTACATCTCCGTGGACATCGATGTCCTGGATCCGGCGCACGCACCCGGCACCGGTACACCCGAAGCAGGCGGCATCACCAGCCGCGAACTGCTTGAGATCATTCGCGGATTCCGTGGCATGAACCTCGTCGGTGCGGACATTGTGGAAGTTGCCCCGGCTTATGACCACGCGGAAATCACGGGCGTGGCCGGCAGCCACGTTGCTTATGAGCTGGTAACCCTCATGGCAGACAACGCCGTTGAAGGTGACCGTCACGGCGCACCGAACGGCTATGCCCAGCAGGCCCTGGGTGCACGCATCGCAGAACTCGCGCAGGCAACCGGCACCGCAGGAGAGACGCGATGATCGATTTCGATCCAGGCACCGCGGCGCCAACCCGCGGTACTGATCAGCGCAATGGTGGGGACCTCGTCGTCGAGACCCTCGAAGCGCTGGGTGCGAAGACGGTCTTCGGTATCCCGGGACAGCACGCTTTGGGTCTCTTTGACGCCATGGGCCGCGGCAACCTGCACTTCGTGTCTTCGCGTGTGGAGAACAATTCGGCGTTTGCGGCTGATGGCTACTCCCGCGCCACCGGCGAGGTGGGCGTGCTGTTCCTGTCCACCGGTCCGGGGGCGCTGACCTCCCTTGCTGGTTTGCAGGAGGCTTACGCCACCGGTGTTCCTATGGTGGTTATTGCCAGCCAGATTCCGCTCGAGGGCCTGGGCGCCCGCCGCAAGGGCATGCTGCACCAGTTGGACGACCAGAAGGCTTCGGCCGCGAACGTCACCAAGAGCCAGCGCCTGATCCAGCATGCCTCGGGCATCCCGTCGGCCATCCAGGACGCCTGGACCGAGGCGATTTCCTCGCCGCAGGGTCCGGTGTGGATCGAGATTCCGCAGAACGTCCTGCTGGATCCGATCATGGTCCCGCCGGTGGAGGACGCGCTCGCTGAGGCAGCAGATAACCCGCCGCGCGTCGAGCTGATCCGCGAGGCCGTGAAGTGGCTTTCGACGGCGGAACGTCCGGCGATCATTGCAGGCGGCGGTACGCGCCGTGGCCGGGCTGAGAAGTCGCTTCTCTCCATTGCCGAGCAGCTGCGCGCTCCCGTCATTTGCACCCCTGGCGGCAACGGTGCGTTCCCGTGGAAGCATGAGTTGTCGTTGCAGTCGTGGATCGAGGACCGGTACATGACCGATGTCCTGGAAGATGCCGACGTACTCATCGTCATCGGTTCATCCTTGGGTGAAGTGACCTCCAATTACTTCACGTTCGAACCCCGCGGCCGCATCATCCAGATCGACGCCGAACCCCGCGTTCTTGAATCCAACCGGCCAGGTTTGGGCATCCGTGCCGACGCCGGCCAGGCACTCGCAGCCCTGGACGAAGCCCTCGCAGCAGCCGGTGCTGCCGACGCGGTGACGCGTTCCTGGCGCGGCACCAGCCCCGAAGACGTAGTCAAGGAGTCTTTGGCCAAGGTCAAGGCACGCCTGGAATCACAGGACCTGGCCAAGGAACTGAAGTTCATGGCCGACATCCGCGAAGCCGTCCCCGCGGACATGCAAACCTTCTGGGACATGACCATCTCCGCGTACTGGGGCTGGAGCTGCTGGGACGCCCGTGAAGGTCAGTTCCATTCCGCCCAGGGCGCCGGCGGCCTCGGCTACGGCTTCCCCGCAGCCATCGGCGGCGCCGTGGGACTGGAAACCACAGGCAAACCCAGCAGGGTTCTGGCGGTGTCCGGTGACGGTTCCTCGATGTACTCCATCTCCGAACTTGCCACGGCGAAGCAGCACAACATCCCGGTGACCTGGCTGATCGTGGACGACGGCGGCTACGGCATCCTCCGCGAATACATGGTGGGTGCTTTCGGCAAAGCCACGGCCACTGAGCTCGCACGGCCGGACTTCGTGAAGCTGGCCGAGTCCTTCGGTGTTCCCGCGCGCAGGGTTTCCCCGGAGGGAGTGGGGGACGCGCTCAGGGCGTCCTTCGAAGCGGATGGCCCCAACGTCGTCGTGGTTGAGACGTTGCTGAAGATGTTCGGCCCCACCCACCTGGACCACTAAGTACCCATGATCAAGCCCCCGCACGTTTTCCGTGCGGGGGCTTGATGCTTTTAAGGCCCAAGCTCTTCTTTAGTTTCCCAAAGCAATCAATATAAGTTATAGTTGCTTTAGGCAAACAAAAAGGGGTGTTTTTCCATGTCCGTCGGTTCTGCCACAGCAACCGATCTTGTGCATCAAATATTCGACCTCCAGCGCACCCTGCGCTGCGTGGTGACCGCCCACATGGCCCGCGTTCCCGACGTCGGGATGGCGGTCCAAGGTGTCATGCGCTTTATCGGCGAGGGGGAGACCCGGGCAACAGCACTGGCTGCGCGCCTGGGTGTCAGTGCGCCGGTCCTGAGCAGGCATGTCGCCGAACTCGAGGAACTTGGCTTCGTCGCAAGGCGGCCTGATCCGGCGGATGGCAGGGCCCAGCTCCTTGCCCTGACGGAGGATGGCGCAGCGAAACTGCGCGACTTCGAAGAACAACGCAGCGTGAGGCTGCGGGATTATCTGGCGGATTGGAGCGAGGCTGACGCCCTCGAGGCCTCCCAGGTCATCAACAAACTCACCACGTCCCTTAAGGACTCAATCCGGGCAACGGCGGCCGGCTCCACCACGACGACTCACACAGCTTAGGAGCCACGCATGGCCACACCAGTTCAGAACGCCGCCTCGGGGCAGACCGCCGGGCGCAACCCAGCGGGAATTAACTCAGCGGGAATCACCGCAGCCGCCGCACCCATGACCCACCGGCAAATCATGGAAGCCCTCACAGGTCTCCTCGCTGCCTTCTTCACCGCGATCCTCAGCAGCACAATCGTTGCCAATGCGCTGCCAACCATCATGTCCGAACTCAAGGGCACGCAAACCGATTTCGCCTGGGTCATCACGGCCGCTTTGCTGGCGAACGCAGCCACCACGCCCATTTGGGGAAAGCTCGCGGACCTCTTCGACAAGAAGCTCCTGGTCCAGCTGAGCATCATTATTTTCGTGGCGGGCTCCGTTATGGCCGGCTTGTCCGAGACGATTCCGCTGCTGCTTACTGCGCGTGTCATTCAAGGCATCGCCATGGGTGGCCTCACCGCCCTGGCCCAGGCAATCATCGGTTCCATGATTCCGCCGCGGGATCGTGGCAAGTACTCCGGCTACATGGGTGCCGTGATGGCGGTGGGCACCGCCGGCGGCCCGCTGCTGGGTGGCTTCATTGTGGACAGCCCGCTCGGCTGGCGCTGGACGTTCTTCGTCTGCGTGCCACTGGCTGTGGTTGCGCTCATCCTGCTTCAGGTGACCCTGAAGATCCAGCACATCAAGCGTCCCGCCAAGATCGACTGGCTCGGCTCCATCCTCCTGACTTCGGGCGTGAGCTTGCTCCTGATCTGGGTTTCCTTCGCCGGCAACCCGGACTACTACGACTGGTTCTCTTGGCAGTCAGCCCTCATGGTGGGTGGCGGCGTGGCGCTGCTGGCGCTCCTGGTGCTGGTGGAAACCAAAGTTGCCCAGCCGATCATTCCGCTCAAGATCATCTCCGAGCGCACCACGGCACTTGCCATCATCGCGTCGATCGCGGTCGGTATCGCCATGTTCGGTTCGTCCACCTTCCTGGGCCAGTATTTCCAGGTGGCGCGTGGAGCCACGCCCACTGAAGCTGGCCTGCTGACTCTCCCAATGATCGCCGGCAACCTCATTGGTTCTGTGGCGTCGGGCATCCTGATCAGCCGCTTTGGCAAATGGAAGCGGTTCCTGATCGCCGGCTCCGTGCTCCTGATTGGCGGCCTCGCTTTCGCCGGCACCATGGACCACACCACAGAACTCTGGATCGTAGCCATCTACACCGGTGTGTTCGGCCTCGGCTTGGGCATGCTGATGCAGAACCTGGTGCTCGCTGTGCAAAACACGGTCCAGGCCAAGGACATTGGAACGGCCAGTGCCTCCGTAGCCTTCTTCCGCTCTGTCGGTGGCGCAATCGGCGTGTCCGTCCTTGGCGCCATCATGTCCAACCACGTGAAGGACCTGGCAGTTGAAGGCATGGCCGCCGCCGGTATTCCGGTCCAAGGTGGCGGGTCCGGTGCCAGCATGGACCTGGCCGATATGCCGGCGCCCATCGCTGAGATCATGCGCGCTGCCTACGGCGACGCCACCGCCCAGATCTTCCTGATATCCGCGATCATCAGTGTGGTGGCACTCCTGGCCGTGCTGTTCATCAAGGAACGCCCGCTGCGGCGCACTGTTGACGCGGCACCGGAGAAGGAACTCATTGCGACGGCGTCCGGAGATGCTGGCATGTCCCTGGAAACTACTTCCCTGGATACCGCTGACGACCCAGTCAGTCAGGCGGGAGCGCCCGACGACGGCGAAAGCCGCCTTGATGCCGGGCGTCGCCTTCCAGGTCGCCTCCAAGAGAGCGGTCAGGGTCCCCGCACGGACTCCGCATCCGATCTTGACCTCGAATTCGCGCGGATCCTGACCCAGGAACGCCCTCAGGCAACTGCGGACGTCAAGGAATTGCAGGAACAACTGTCCCGCACCCAGTACGTCCTGGCCGAACAGCAACTGCAGCTGAGCCGGGCCAACGTTGAACTGCAGGCCCGCTTGCGTGAGCAGCAGACGGTCGCGGAGCAGCAGGCGCGAACTGCCAGCGAATTGTCCGCCCTCCGCAAGGAGCTCAAGCGCGAACGCAGGCAGCAGGAGCGAATGGCGCTGCTCCTCCTCCAAGGCGTCCAAGCGCGGCAAGCACGGCCGGACCACGGCAAGCACGCAGGCTAGACATCACAGATCCTGCCCTTGTTCGAAACTCCCGGCGTACTACGCCGTGAGCAGCGAACAAGGGCGGGACCGAAAGCGCCGGCTGGGTGACCAGCCGGCGTTTTTGTTGCGTGCAGCGGCTGATCCGGCCTTCAGCGGCTGTGGTGCCTGCGCCGGCGGGAGCACATCCGACACGGGAAATACTCCGCTGGGATGATCTTTTCCCTAGGTTGTTTCGCCGAGGCAACGGATTTCGTAGAGTAGGGAGGCTAATACTGTCAGCCCCTGCTGCAACACTTCTCTTACTTCATTCACGCACTCTTTCTAAGGACCCGTGGGCATGCTTGTCACCCTTATACGGCGCTACTCCAAGCCGTATTTGCCGCAGATAGTGGCCGTCCTCATATTCCAGTTGGCGTCCACTATTGCCACGCTCTACCTCCCAAGCCTCAATGCCAAAATCATTGACGAGGGAGTCTCCCGCGGCGACACCGATTTCATTTGGCGCACGGGCGCGCTGATGCTCGCCGTCGCACTCGGCCAGGTGCTCACCGCTGTTGCAGCCGTCTACTTCGGTGCACGGACGGCAATGGCGATCGGCCGCGACCTCCGGCGCAGCGTCTACCGTCAAGTAAGCAGCTTTTCCGCACAGGACGTGAACCGTTTTGGTGCTCCTACGCTGATCACCCGCGGCACCAATGATGTCCAGCAGGTTCAGATGCTGGTGCTGATGGGCCTGAACTTCATGGTTTCCACACCCATCATGTGCGTGGGTGGCATCATTATGGCCCTCCGCGAGGACCTCAGCCTGTCCTGGTTGGTCTGGGTTTCCGTGCCCATCCTGGTGGCAGTGGTGGGCTACCTCGTGGTCCGGTTGATGCCGCTGTTCCGTTCAATGCAGACCAAGATCGATGCCATCAACGGTGTGCTGCGTGAGCAAATCATTGGTATCCGGGTTGTCCGTGCCTTTGTGCGCGAACCCTACGAAGCCAAGCGTTTCGGTGACGCCAACCAGGACCTCACTGCCGTCTCCGTCAAGATCGGCAATCTCTTTGTCCTGATGTTCCCGGCCATTGGCATGATCCTGCACCTGTCCACTGCGGCGGTGCTGTGGTTCGGCGGTCAGCGTGTGGACTCCGGTGACATGCAGGTGGGTTCCCTGACGGCTTTCCTGCAGTACCTCCTGCAGATCCTGATGGCAGTGATGATGGGAACCTTCATGGCCATGATGATTCCCCGTGCTTCCGTCTGTGCCGACCGCATCGGCGAGGTGCTGGACGTGGAGCCTTCCATCCACAACCCGACTTCCCCCGTGGTTCCGGCCGAAAAGAAGGGCCACGTGGAGTTCCGCGACGTCACCTTCAAGTACCCCGGAGCCGAGGCGCCGGTGCTGAGCAACATTTCCTTCACCGCTGAGCCGGGCAAGACCCTGGCGATCATCGGTTCCACGGGCGCAGGCAAGACCACCTTGGTATCCCTGCTGCCGCGGCTTTACGATGTCGCCTCAGGTGATGTCCTGCTCGACGGCGTCCCCGTCACCGAACTGGACGCGTCGGAGATCACCAGCCGCGTCTCTGCTGTGCCGCAGAAGCCGTATCTTTTCTCGGGGACCATCGAGCACAATCTGCGCTTTGGCAAGCCCGAGGCTACTGACGAGGAACTCTGGGAGGCGCTGGAGACCGCGCAGGCCAAGGGCTTCGTTGAGGAAAAGTCATCCGGCCTGAACCGGCGGATCGCCCAGGGCGGCACCAATGTGTCCGGCGGCCAGCGCCAGCGCCTTTCCATTGCCAGGGCCTTGGTGACCAAGCCGAATGTCTATCTGTTTGACGATTCCTTCTCCGCGTTGGACGTTGCCACCGATGCCAGGCTCCGGAAAGCCTTGAAAGCCAAGACACGCGACGCCACAGTCATTATCGTCGCCCAGCGCGTCTCCACCATCGCCGATGCGGACGAGATCCTGGTCCTGGATAACGGCCGGATCGTGGATCGCGGAACGCACGATGAACTGCTGGAAACCTCGCCTACGTACCAGGAAATCGTTGAATCCCAGCTGAGTGTAGAGGAAGTCGCATGAGCGAGCAGAACCAGCAGAAGAAGCGTGGCTGGGCTGCCAAGGCAGAGGCCGCGAAGAATGCCCAGGCTACAGACGAGGCGGACGTGGCAACCGAGGCAATTGATGACGACGACTTCGTAGAGGAGGAGTACGTCCCTTCGGAAGCCGATGGCGGTATGTTCGGCGATGTTCCCGCCAAGAAAGCCAAGGAGTTCTGGCCATCAGCCAAGCGACTCATGGGCTTGTTGAAGCCTGAGAGTGTCGGCGTCTACATCGTGATCGGCCTTGTGGTGGTCTCGGTGGTCCTGAATGTGATTGCGCCCAAGATTCTGGGCAGCGCGATGGACGTGATCTTCGGCGGCGTCATGGGAAAGCAGCTGCCGCCCGGCGTCTCCCAGGAACAGTTCGTAGAGCTCATGCGCCAGCAAGGCCAAGAGAACTTTGCGGACATGGTCTCCAAGATGCAACTCACCAACGGGATCGATTTCCCCAAGCTGACGTTCCTCATTTCGATCGTGCTCCTGATGTACTTTGTAGCCAACATCTTCCTGTGGGCGCAGGGCTGGCTGCTCAACAGGATCGTTATGCGCGTCATCAAGCAGCTGCGTAATGACGTTCAGGCAAAGCTGAACAGGCTTCCGCTGAATTACTTCGACACCCGCCAGCGTGGCGACATCCTCTCCCGCGTGACAAACGACGTCGACAACGTCCAGCAGGGATTGCAGCAGGCGTTCGCACAGTTGGTCAGCTCGGTGCTCACCGTCTTGGGCATCACGGTGATGATGTTCATCGTGTCCTGGGAACTGGCACTGATCGCACTGATCGCGCTGCCACTCTCGGGTGTCATGGCCGGCGTCATTGGTGCCAGGAGCCAGAAGCTTTTCGCTGCACAGTGGAAGAACACAGGCTCGCTGAATGGCCAGATCGAGGAATCATTCTCCGGGCATGACCTGGTCAAGGTCTTCGGCCGCGACGCTGACATGCTGGTGCGCTTCGATGAACGCAATGAGGCCCTGTACAAGGCGTCCTTCGGTGCCCAGTTTGTTTCCGGCGTAATTTTCCCGGCCATGAACTTCGTGTCCTACCTGTCCTACGTCGGCATTGCGGTGGTTGGTGGCCTGCGGGTTGCCTCCGGCTCCATGAGCCTTGGCGACGCCACAGCCTTCATCCAGTACTCGCGGGAATTCACCCAGCCGCTCGGCCAGATCGCCGGCATGGCCAACATGCTGCAGTCCGGTGTGGCCTCGGCCGAGCGCGTTTTCGAATTCCTCGACGCCGACGAAGAAGTTGAAGAGACCGGTACGCGCCACCTGCCGGCCAAGACCGATGGCCACGTGGAGTTCGAGCATGTCTCGTTCAGCTATGTGGAGGACAAGCCCCTCATCGAGGACCTGTCCTTCAGCGCCGAGCCTGGCCATACCGTGGCTATCGTCGGACCCACGGGGGCCGGAAAGACCACCTTGGTGAACCTGGTAATGCGCTTCTACGAGCTCAATGCCGGGCGCATCACCTTGGACGGCGTGGATATCAAGGATCTCAGCCGCTCCGAGCTGCGGTCCAAGGTGGGCATGGTTTTGCAGGATGCCTGGCTCTTCGGCGGGACCATCTACGACAACATCAAGTACGGCAACCTGGACGCCACCGAGGAACAAATCATGGAAGCGGCCAAGGCCACCTATGTGGACCGCTTCGTCCGGGCACTGCCGGACGGTTATCAGACGATCATCGATGAAGAAGGCAACAACGTCAGCGCCGGTGAGAAGCAGCTCATCACGATTGCCCGTGCTTTCGTCTCCGATCCTTCACTGCTGATCCTTGATGAAGCTACCAGCTCTGTGGATACCCGTACTGAGCTGCTGCTGCAGAAGGCCATGGCCGCCCTCCGCACGGACCGGACCAGCTTCGTCATCGCCCACCGGTTGTCCACCATCCGCGACGCCGATACCATCCTGGTGATGGAGAACGGGCGGATCGTGGAGCAGGGCAACCACAACCAGCTGCTGGTGCTCCAAGGCGCCTACTACCGCCTCTACATGTCCCAGTTTGCCGGTGAGGAAGAGACCGCCGTGGATGACTCGACGGCGGTGCACAGCTGAGCGCGAATTCCCTGGGTACCGGGTTGCACGACCGGGATTCCGTGGAACCCCAGCGCATCGAGGTACTCGTACCTATGCGCTGGGGTGACATGGATGCGTATGGGCATATCAACAATGTGCAGACCGTACGGATGCTGGAAGAAGCCCGAATTGCGGCTTTCGGACCGCCACGGGGTGCTGGCCTTCCGGGCGCAGAACCACCGGCGGCCCTCTTCAATGATGTTGAAGAGGGCGTCATGACGTTGGTTGTAGAGCACAAAGTCCGGTACGTGCGGACTTTGGAATACCGCAACATCCCGGCAGTGGTGGAGATTTGGGTTGGTGCCATCAAGGGGGCCAGCTTTGATCTTCACTACGTCATCAAGGACCCCGTCACAAAGGAAGACTGCGTCAAAGCCAGTACGCATCTGGCCTTCGTGGCAGAAGCTACCGGCAGGGTCCTCAGGCTCACTCCTGACCAGAAGGAAAAGCTGGAGCGTTACCGCGCGTAGAGTTTCACCATGAAACTTGAAATCGCCGTGGTGAGCGCGACGGGTGCCGGTACGGCCGCATCCGAAGGTGCCGATCGGATTGAGCTCTGCAGCAGCCTGGAACTTGGTGGCATCACGCCAAGCCAGGGACTCATGGAAGCCAGCATTGAACACGTTGCCGGGCGCCTTGAGATCCATCCGCTGGTGCGATGCCGCCCCGGCGATTTCCACTACTCCGCCTCGGACGTGGACACCATGGTGCACGAAGTACGTCACTTGCTGGCTCAGGGCGCCCACGGGGTAGTAGTGGGCGCCCTGACCGCAGAGGGCTACATCGATGTTCACGCTGTCCAACGCCTGGTGGATTCTGCCCGGCAGGCCAACCCTGAAGCGCAGTTGACCTTCCATCGCGCGATTGACCAATCACGGGACCCGTTGGCGGCCCTTGATCAACTGCTGGAACTCGGTTTCACCCGGGTACTAACATCCGGCCACGAGGCCACAGCAGGTGCCGGCCTTGCGAACCTTTCCGAGATGGTGGAGCGGGCCGGGGGAGCCCTGGAGATCATGGCCGGAGGCGGGCTGAGCCTTGGCGATATCCCGGCGATGCACGCGGCCGGCCTTTCAGCCGTTCACATGTCCGCCAAGAGAACTGTCTCTACGCTGGGTCGCCGAACCATATCCCTTGGCGCGCAGGACGGTGCCGACCCCACCGCCTATACCGTCACAGACCGGGAAACGGTCCGTATGGCGAGGGCAGAGATCAATGCGCTGGAACTCGGTGCTCCTCCGGCATAGTTTCCACTGCCGGGGTCAGCCTCCCCACATTGCCTGGTTCAGCGGAGTTACCGTCAGGCTTTCCAGTCGCGCGGCTCCTCCCTCGGAGAAGACCGAGATGTGGGTCGCCCCAGCGCTGGGAAAAACTTGGTCCGTGATGGTGGTCAGGCCGTCCTGGGCGAAGAGCTCCACGGATGCACGGTCCACATACAGGCGCAGGCGAAGCCGGCCATTGATCAACTCCACCCGCGGGTCCTCCACTGAACTGAAGGCTGGATGGAATCCCTCATTGCCCGAGTTGGTCCTGTCGACGGCAAGCCGTTTCGTGGACGGAGCGTAGCCAATACGCGTTGCTTCGGTTCCGTTGTCGAGGACTTTCAGGCCAAACGCCGTCGCCGTTCCGGGCGAGAACTCTGCGTCAACCTGGACCACATCACCTGTGATGGGAAGTGTGGTTGTTCCCGGCGTGATGTCCTGGGCGGGCGCAGTGTATGCGGCCGCCGTATTCTTCAACACCTCGGCCTGGGATACCACCTGCTGCCGCAGCCGCGGACCCGCGGACGTCTGGGTCAGGACCACTTCACGCGGCAACGCCATGGTTCCGCGCCACGTGGTGGTGGGAGTGTCCTGGCCGTAGTCCCAGTTGTTCATCCAGCCCAACATGATCCGCTTGCCGCTTGGAGCATTGTTGAAGGACACCGTGGCGTAGTAGTCCCTGCCCCAGTCCAGCCAATCGTGCTGCTCGAGGTGGGAGGCATCCGAGGAAACGAATTCGTCGGCCAGGATGTGTCCCCAGCCGCCGCGGTTGTTATCCACGATCTTGATGGTTGCCTGGCTGCCTTTGTAGGCGCTCACGTCCCAGGCTTTCCACTCCAGATGTTCGGAGTCGTTGCCGGTGGCGGTACGGACTGTTTGACCATTGACCACAAGGTTCACGGTGGTTTCGGCGCTCCTGGGCTTCGCCGGTTCCGAACCCAACACCATGTTGTCCAGTGTCAGGTGGCCCCATGGCCCGGTTGCATTGTCTACAACCCGGATGCGGGCGATCTGGCCGTACCAGGGGGAAACGTCCCAGTTCTGCCAGTTCAGGTCGCCCGAATTTGTGCCCGTTGAGGTGCGCACCGGCACTCCTCCCACCAGCAGTTCAACCTGGAGTTCCCCGTTGGCGCGGCTGCCGCCGCCCAGAAGGAAGCCGATGTTGGTGTTGGTCAGGTAAAACTCGGGGGACGTGATGGTGCCGACGTTGTTGTCCTGGTACGGGCCGCCTTCGAAAGTGTTGATCCGTTTCCCGATGGCGAATTCACCTCCCGACGTCGAGGGGTTAAGTGCCGCTTGGAAGTCGCCGGTGAGCTGCCAGCCGGCTTGCGTGAGCGTCCTGGGGTAGTCGAAGCCGTCGAACAGCAGGTAGCCCGTAGGGGCTTGGTTTCCGGACTGTTTGCCTGTCTCCTGCGGATGCTTTCCGCCACCGGCGAGGAAGTTGAGGTAGTCCTTGTCCAGGGTGAAAGGTGCTGATTCCATGGTGCCCACGGGTGCATCTCCACCATGGAAGCCGTTAACCAGCCCGGCTCCGAGGGCTCCGGTAACCGCCATTTGTCCTGGAAGACTTCCTGAGGCGGGGGCGCTTCCCCAAGGCCCGGAACTGTTTGACGGATCGTTCTGGACGTTCCAGCCGCTGTAGTTCCCACCGTTGAAGCCGGCAAGAACGTTTCCGGGGGGAAGCTGGCTGGCGGAATCGATATTTTCGGCGGTGAAGGAAGTGCCGTTGAAGGTTCCTACGAAGTATTGTCCGCCGCTGCCGCCGGCGACGGCTCCGGGGTTGATGTTCACCGAGAGGACCCACTTGACGTTGTTTGGGTCTCCGTCAACCGCTAGTGGGAACAGATCAGGGCATTCCCACTGCCCTCCGGTCGCATTTGCCGGACCGAAGTCATCCAGGTAGTTCCATTGCTTCAGGTCGTTGCTCTTATAGAAGAGGACGCGGTGTTCGTCGGCTTCAACGGCCGCCATGACCCAGTAGTCCGGACCGGTGGGGGAGTCGTACCAGAAGACTTTGGGGTCTCGGAAGCTGGAGGTGTTCCTGTTCAGGACCGGGTTGTTGCCGTACTTGGTCCAGGTCTGTCCGTCGTCGGTGCTGAACGCCAGTGACTGTGCTTGTTTACCGGCGAGGGCGGGGTGGGCCGCAGTGTAATTGCTGGTGTAGATGGCAACCAACGGCGGATTTTGGGGACTTCCGAGTCCGCTGCTGTTCTGGGTATCCACCACTACGGATCCCGAGAAGATTTCCTCGATCACTTGGCCGGATCCGTTGAAACCCCGTGGAATGGCGAGTGGTCGTTCCTCCCAGTGGATCAGGTCGGTGGAGGAAGCGTGGCCCCAGCTCATGTCTCCCCAACGTGTTCCGTTGGGGTTGTACTGGTAATACATGTGGTACTTCCCGTTGTGGAACACGAGTCCGTTGGGATCGTTCATCCAGTTCGCTTCCGGCGTGTAGTGCAGGTACGGCCGGTATTGCTGGGTGGCCGGATCCGGGTCGGTGGCCTGGGCGGTGGTGGCAACGGAGAATGAGGCAGCGGTGAGTGCCACGGCCGCCCCGATCGATATTAAGGCTTTGGTGCGTCTTGTCATCGTTGACAGACCTTTCGTCAAGGGCTTGCGTTGCAGGATGACGACGGCGGACCCGCCTTGTGGGGCGACGTCCGCCGTCGTCGTTACTTATGCCGTGCGGTTATGGCGTTGCCCTGAACGCGTAGTTGGACGCGTACCTCACAACCTGGTTGCTATCGCCGCTGTCCAGCACCTTGGACCCGGAAGTCGAAGCATCCAGGACGACCGTGTGCACCGCAATGGCCGAGACGGTGTTGTTGGTGGCGATGTAGTTGTTGTTTCCGGAAGCCACCAGGATGATGGTGGGCGTCTGCCCCGACGGCGTGACCGATCCGGAGGCGACGTCGTAGCTGAAGTGGTTTCCAGTAACCGTGTTGTTGCTGCCTGCTATGTGCACCAGGCCGAAGAGATCGTCCAACCCATTGTTGTATGGCTTGAGGGGATCGAACGGTTCCATCTGGCGCAGGAAGTGATTGGCTCCAACGAGGTTTTCCGTGCAGCTTCCTTCGAAATTCACCATGCCGGGGTAGAAGGCATGGAAGCGGTTGGACGTAATGGAGGAGCGTGTGCAGTCCTTGAAGTGCACGCTGCTCTTGCCCCGGGGGAAGACGTTGTTGCCCGTGACCAGCAAGCCCATGTGCCCCTCGGCGAAGATCGAGAATCCCACGAAGCCGGCACCAATGAGGTTGTCGGTGACTTTCGAGGCCTGGCCAGATCCTGTCAGTTCCACGCATGATCCACATTCAGCAAGGAAGTTGCTGCTGACGCTCAGGGCATCTGTGTCCCTTACAACAAGCCCATGCTCGAGGTACACCATTCCCATACGCTCCACCCGGCAGGAATCGTTGGCAGAATCGAAGCGGATGCCTGTTTTGCCGTTGGTGTAGTCGTTCTCGTTGGAGCCGAACGAGACGCCGTCAAGGCAGAAGTTCTCGAACACTACGGCGCTAATCCGTGGATCACCTGTGCGGTAGACCCGGAACGCGTCCGTGTTCCCGTCGGTGTTTTCAACCCTGACGCGGCTGGCGCCCGGGTTGATCTCGTGCCAGCCCGATGTGTTGCCGGCGTTGTAGCGGATGCTCAACGAGGTGAAGCCATGGCCCGATCCACGGATGGTCAGGAAGCTGATGTCCACATTCACCCGGGTCTTGAGGGAATAGTCTCCCGGCGGGATGTAGATAACGGCACCGGGCTTGGACGCCTGGCTGGTCTGCTGGCTCTTGATGTCAGCGATGATGCTGTTGATGATGAGCCCGATGTCGTTGTACGGGGTGGCGGACGGATTCCCTGGAACGCTCCAGGTGGTGACGTCATAGACGGTTGTCAAAGCTGGTTCTCCTCACATCGTTGGGGGACTGAACTGTGCTGCTTCTCTTCAAGTGCGCCCGGAACCGCCGGCGCCGTGCTCTGCCTGCTCGCTCGTGCCTCACTTAGACGCATGCTGCCGCACGCCTCCGGCGGTTCCGGGTGGTTCTACAGACGGGTGCTCTATGGACGGTTGCTTTACAGGACGCCGATCAGGTGGCGGTGCCCCTGCGGGTGAGTACCGGCGTCGGGCGTTGCGGCCACCTGTCCAGGTGCTGCGGCAGCAGCGCCGCCGGCCGCCGCCATGGTGAAGGCGACAGCTGCCGATGCCGTAAGCGCGCGGAGCACACTTCGTCGGCTGATGTCCGGGACGGGTTTCATACGTTCTCCTTTGAATGGGGTCACCAAACGGGGACGCTGGCGAGGGTGGGAAGGGACCTGACTAAGCGTGGAACACGGCGGATGGGATGCGCCGTCCGCCGGAAGAACAGGCGTGGGCCGAAAGAACAGGCGCGAGCCGGAACAGGCACAAAGGGGTGCCAAAACCTGCAACATCAGCCAAAATATGCCAAAACGGTTTATCTGCCTGCGACGATGACTCTAGGGGTGGGCCATCCGGCTCGTCAAGAGCCCGAACGGGCCAAAATGTGACGCTTGACATAGTTGGGAAATCGGGCCTATGGTGTTGCCAAGTCGTTTTGGCAAAACGATTCTCCATCCCCAAAGATTCTTTCAATCCCGTTCCAAGAGAAAGTCGACAGCGATGTCCACTCGAAAGACCATCTCCAGACTCGTCACACTCGGCGGCCTCTGCACTGCCGTCGCACTCGCAGCTACGGGTTGCGGTGCCGGGGGCCCCGCACCAACATCCGGAAGCGCATCCAGCACCGTCAACGTCCTGGTGGAAGCAGGCGGCCACGCCGAGCTCACCGGCGTTGCCGAGCAATGCAAGAAAGACACCGGCCTCAACGTCAACTTCGTCGAACTGCCCTATGACGGCATGTTCAACCGGCTCTCCAGCGAGTTCTCCTCCGGCAACGTTTCCTTCGACGTCGCGGCATTGGACTCAGTGTGGCTCCCCAGCTTCAAGGATGCAGTCCAGCCAATCGATGAACTGTTCACCGATGAAGCCAAGAAAGACATTTTCCCCGCCCTCGTGAAGGAAGCCAACGTTGACGGCCACTTCATCGGCATGCCTGCCTGGACCAACGCAGAGATCATCCTGTACCGCAAGGATCTCTTCGAGGACGCCAAGAACAAGGCAGACTTCAAGGCAAAGTACGGCTATGAACTGGCAGCCCCCACCACGTGGAAGCAGTACCAGGACATTTCCGAATTCTTCACCAAGGACGGCATGTACGGCACGGACGTGAAGGGCGCCGTGGAAACGGAATGGCTTGCCCACGTCCTGCAGGCCGGCTCGCCGATGGTCCTTGATGCGAACAACAACGTGGTCATCGATAACGCTGCCCACAAGGAAGCCCTCGACTTCTACGTCAGCCTCACCAAGTCCGCCCCTCCGGGTGCTGCACAGGTTGACTGGGCAGCGGCACAGAACCTGTTCAACCAGGGCAAGACCGCCATGACCCGCTTCTGGGCCCACGCCTACCGGCAGATCCCCAAGGACTCTCCCGTAGCAGGCAAGGTGGGAGCTGCAGCGATGATTGGCGGAAGTGCCGGCGTCGCGGGTGTTCCGGGCCCGTGGTACCTGTCCGTACCCAAGGCGACCAAGAACGCTGATGCCGCCAAGAAGTTCATCAAGTGCGCGTACGACCACAACAGCATGGGTGTGGAATCCAGCCTCGGACTCGCCTCCCGCATCTCAGCGTTTGAGAAGTACCAGAACCAGCCGGGCTACGAGAGCTTCAAGCCGCTGATCGAAACGCTCAACGGCAAGGCAACCGCAACACGTCCGGCAACAGCCAAGTGGCAGCAGATTGTGGACACCGTGCTGGTTCCGCTCCTGCAGAAGGCTGTGGCTGGCGGCGACTCCGCCACCCTCCTGGCTGACGCCAAGAAGCAGATCCAGGACCTCCTCAAGTAAAGACTCCGCGGCCGGCACCAGCCGACTCAGCCGGTGCCGGCCGTGGCCCCAACAAACAGAAGAGAAAATCGTGCGTATCTCCGATCGCCGCTTCGCCCTATACCTGATGACCCCAGCGGCGTTGTTCCTGGCCGTGTTTGTGGCGTACCCGCTGTTCCGCCTCGTCGCAGACAGCTTCTTCAAGATCTCGCCCATCGCGGGCGGCCCGCGTGACTTCGTCGGATTCCAAAACTATGCGGCAGCGTTCGCCTCCGAGGCCTTTATGGGTGCCGGCTGGCGGACCCTGGCTTACACCGTGGTGGTGGTGACGCTCGAATTCGCTCTCGGCCTGGGGATGGCCCTCCTGTTCACCACGCTCGGACGCAAGTCCCAGATTTGGCGAACGGTCTTCCTGTACCCGCTGATGATTGCGCCGATCGTGGCCGGCCTGCTCTGGAAGTTCCTGATGATCGATAACTTCGGCCTCATCGGGACCCTCCTGCACCAAGCAGGCATCCTCTCCAACCCCAACCAGATCGGGTGGCTCTCGGACCCGAACATCGTGCTGTTCTCGGTAGCCGTCCCTGATATCTGGCTCACGACGTCCTTCATGTGCCTGGTGCTGTTCGCAGGCCTCCAAAACATCCCCGGCGACCTCATCGAGGCAGCCCGCCTGGACGGCGCCAAGGCACCGGCGCTGCTGTTCCAGATCATCCTTCCGCTCCTCCGCCCGGTGATCGCCGTGGCACTGGTGGTCCGCGGAATCGATGCCGCCCGGGCCTTTGACACCATCCTCATCCAAACCAACGGCGGCCCCCAGTCCGCCTCCGAAACCATGAGCCTGCTGATCTACCGGACCATGATCCGCTTCGGCGATCCCGGCCTGGCCAGCGCCATGGGCACTATCTACCTGCTGGCGATGCTCGCCGTCGCATTCTTCGCGGTGGCCACCATCTGGCGGCCAGGAAAGGACAACTGATGAGCCCCGCAGAAACCTCGCACGACGGCGGGACACCGGCTACCGCTTCTGGCATCGGACCGCGCCGTTCAGCAATGGGCGCCGAGGCCATGGTCGTCCGGCTCACTGCAGCCAGGAACACCCAGACGGCGAAGCAAACACAGGGTGACGCGACAGGCAAAACTGTGCTGCCGCCGTCGAAGGTTACTGAGCCAAGCGCCCCGCGCAGGCGCCGTGGTGTAAACCGCGAAGGCCTGGAGGCTGGACGCCGCAGCACCAGGACCATCCTGTGGATCCTGCTGGCCGCAGCCATGGTGCTGTACGGGTTCCCGTTCCTGTACCTGCTGTTTACGTCCTTCAAGACCCCGATCGACACCATCGCCGTTCCACCCACCATCCTCCCCAAGGAATGGACGCTGGAGAATTACGCGAAGGCCCTGGGCCGCAGCGGTGTGTTGGCTTCATTCATCAACAGCATCCAGACCGCGATCATCAGCACCCTGCTGTCCTTGGTGCTGGCTGTCCCGGCGGCTTATGGCATCACGCGCTACAAGACTCCGAGCGGCCGGGTGTTCATCATGGCCGCACTGGTCACCCGCATGGTGCCGCCGGTAGCAATCGGCATTCCGCTGGCATCCATGATGGCTTCGGCTGGTTTGGCGGATACGCCGATCGCATTGTCCATTGCCCACACCACCATCTCCTTGCCGCTCTCCATCTGGCTGATGTCCAGCTTCTTCGAGGCTGTTCCCCGCGACCTGGAAGAGGCAGCAACCGTGGATGGCTGCAGCAGGCTCGGCGCGCTCTGGCGGGTGGTGATCCCGGTGGTATCCGGAGGTATCGCCGTCACCGCGATCTTCGCCTTCCTCGCATCATGGAACGAGTTCCTCTTCGCACTCCTGATGACCGCCATCCGGTCGCAGACCACTCCAGTGGTCATCGCGAACTTCCAGACCCAGTTCGGCCTGGACTGGGGATCCATGACGGCGCTGGCAGCCGTGTACTCGATCCCGGTCATCCTTCTCACCCTTCTCCTGCAGCGCAAGATCGTCGCAGGCATGACGCTCGGCGCCGTCAAGGGCTAAGAAACCGTCACTGGCTGAGAAACCACACCACAAAAGGGCAGAAGCAATGTCAAGCAACAACTACTACGACGTAACGACGTGGCCGGTCGGCAACCCGTCCGAAGACGTCGGTGAAGTCATCAACAGCATCATCGCCGACGTCAAGCACCGGCAGGCAGCCACCGACGTGAACAACGGAGGAAAGCCGGGAGCGGTGATCTACCTGCCACCCGGGGACTACCACCTCCGTACGCAGGTGCTGATCGACATCAGCTTCCTCAGGATCCAGGGCTCGGGGCACGGCTTTACGTCCTCGAGCATCCGGTTCAACGTTCCCGAGGACCAGTGGCCGGATCTGCATGAGCTGTGGCCTGGCGGAAGCCGCATTATTGTCGATCTTCCGCTCGGTGTTGATGGCGAGGGTGTGGACGAAGCCAAGGGAGCTGCGTTCTACATTGAGCGAACCGGGAGCCCCCGGATCAGCTCGGTGGAGTTCTCCAACTTCTGTATCGACGGCTTGCACTTCACACCGGACGGCTCGGGGCTGCCACCAGAGAACACGTATGTGAATGGCAAGACCGGTATCTATGTGGCGAGCGCCAATGACTCATTCCGTGTCACGGGGATGGGGTTCATCTACCTTGAGAACGCCCTTACGATCCATAACGCTGACGCGCTTTCCATTCACGATAACTTCATTGCTGAATGCGGAAGCTGCATTGAGCTGCGCGGCTGGGGACAGGCGTCAAAGATCACCGACAATCTGATCGGAGCAGGTTTCAAGGGCCACTCGATCTATGCCAAGAACCATGGCGGCCTCCTCATAACCGCGAACAACATCTTCCCCAGGGGTGCCAGCAGCATCCATTTGGACGGCGTCACGCGTTCAAGCGTCACCAACAACCGGCTGCATTCGTTCTACCCCGGGATGGTGGTTCTGGCAGCAAACAGTTCCGAGAACCTGGTGGCAACGAACCACTTCCTGCGTGACCATGAGCCCTGGACTCCGTTCCTGGGAGTCGATAACGGGTTGGACGATCTTTACGGGCTTCTCTGCGTGAGCGGGAGCAACAACTCTGTGGTGGGCAACCACTTCTCCGAGGTCATCGACGCACAGAGCATCCGTCCCGCAGGTGCCACGCCGGTCATCATCCGGTTGTTGGAGGGGGCTGGCAATTTCGTGTCCAACAACCACGTGGTGGCGATGGACGTTCACGCCACGTCCAGTGATTCCTGCTTCTCCGCCCAGGTGGACGCGCTGTTGACCACGGGTGCTTCTGACGGGCTCGCCGTTACGGCCGTCCTGGTCGAGTCCGGATCTGCCCGGAATACGATCCTTGACTCCGGAACTGACGCCCAGGTCATTGCAGATACGGCTGTCAACGCAGTGAGGGCCACACCGACAGTGGGTTTCCAGGCGGCACATGCTGATTCGATCGCAGGATCAGCACCAACATCATGAGGACGTGGGGGACCAATGACCAATAGATCAGTGGGTATCAAGGATGTGGCGGCAGAGGCCGGAGTTTCGGTCACCACCGTCTCCCATGTCCTGAACGATGTTGCCTACGCCCGCGTTGGCGCAAGAACGAGGGAGCGGGTCCAGGAGGCCGCGCATCGCCTGGGATACGGTCCGAACCGCCTGGCCCAGGCCCTGCGGACACAGCGGTCAGGGATGATCGGGTTCATCAGCGAGGAAATCGCCACCACACCGCATGCAGGCAGGATCATCCTGGGCTCAGAGGAAACTGCCAAGCGGCGGGGCTACAACATCATGATCATCAACTCCACCAGCACCAGCTCCCAGGAGTCCAAGGAAAGCCAGGTGGCGGACCTGCTGGACCGCCAAGTGGATGGCATCCTGTACGCCACGATGTATCACCGGAAGCTGGCTGTCCCCAAGAACCTGGCGGGACTGCCTGCAGTCCTGGTGGACTCCGAAGACATCAGCCAAACTGTTTCCTCGGTCATCCCCGACGAAGTGGGCGGGGCAAGGTCCGCAGTGCAGACACTGATCGACGCCGGTCACACCCGGATCGGGATGCTCAACAACACCGACGACGTACCTGCAACCCACTCCCGGTTGAGGGCTTTCAAGGAGACGTTGGCAGACGCCGGGCTGCCGTTCCACGAAGAACTGGTCCAGTCCGAGATCTCGGAGATGCCCGGTGGCTATCAGGCGGCGCTGCGCCTGCTGAAATCCGAGAGCCGGCCAACGGCCGTGTTCTGCTACAACGACCGTATGGCCATGGGCGCGTACCGGGCCGCTGCGGAACTTGGCCTGAGGATTCCGGAGGACATCTCCTTCGTCGGTTTTGACAACCAGGAACTCATTGCCGAAAACCTTTACCCGGCGCTGACAACGGTCGCGCTGCCGCACTACGAAATGGGTGCTTGGGCAACGGAAAACCTGATCGATGCCATTGAAGGAAAAACCGACCTGCAGCTGTTCGCCACCCACCCCACCGTTCTTCCCTGCCCCATGGTTCTTCGCGATTCCGTCGCTTCCCTCCCGAAAGACCTCCGATGACTGAAACAACAACGCACCGTGCCGGTCCCGGCGAAGACGCCGCCTCCACGATGCGCCCGATACTTCACTACACGGCCAAGAACACCTGGCTGAACGATCCCAACGGACTCGTTTGGCATCAGGGCGTTTACCACCTCTTCTACCAAAACAACCCGTTCGACAACGTCTGGGGCAACATGTCCTGGGGGCATGCCACCTCAACTGACCTCCTGCACTGGACTGAACACCCGGTTGCCATCGCCTGTGATGAGGAGGAAGACGTGTTTTCGGGGAGCATCGTGGTGGACCACGGCAACACGTCGGGATTCGGCACAGAGGAAGATCCGGCGTTGGTGGCCATCTACACGAGCGCCTTCAAGGAAGGCTCGGCGCATCAGGGGACACAAGCCCAGTCCCTCGCGTTCTCCACAGATGGCGGCATGACGTGGAGCAAATATGCAGGCAACCCGGTGCTTGGCCGCGGCTCGGCCCATTTCCGGGATCCCAAGGTGTTCCGCTACGAGGGATCTGCCGGGTCCTGCTGGGTGATGGTGGCCGTTGAGGCGCAGCATCAGCAGGTTGTCATGTACCGCTCGGCGAACCTCAAGGACTGGGAATATCTGAGTACGTTCGGCCCTTCGAACTCGTCAGAAGGCGAATGGGAATGCCCGGACTTGTTCCCGCTCCCCGTCGACGGGAATCCGGAGAACGTCAAATGGGTCCTGGTGGTTAACGTCAATCCTGGTGCCGTGGCCGGTGGCTCGGGAGGGCAGTACTTCGTGGGCAACTTCGATGGCGTGCAGTTCACTGCCGATCCTGATTCGCTCGTTTCACCGGATGCAGACGGGACCACCGATCTCAGGAAATGCCTGTGGCTGGACTGGGGGCGTGACTACTACGCCGCAGTCTCCTTCAGCAACGTCCCGGAGAACCGCCGCATCATGATCGGCTGGATGAACAACTGGGACTATGCCAACTCCTTGCCCACGGCCCCGTGGCGCTCGGGGATGTCCCTTGCCCGCGAGGCCGAACTCGCAACCGTAGAGGGTTTGCCGCGCTTGGTGCAGCGGCCTGTGCTTCCGCTGGTGCTGCCCCTGGACTCCGGAAAGCCGGCCAGCACTCTCCAGGATGCCGAACTTCAGGACTCCGCGGTGCAACTGCCCGACGCCATGCCCGGATCAGCCCAACTGATCGAGGCAGAGATCCTGCCAGGCTCGGCCCGGACCATTGCGTTCAGGCTTCTATGTGCCCCGGACGGGAGCGCCGCAACGGTTCTCAGCTTTGATGCGGTGACGAGCCAGCTCACCCTGGACCGCCGTAATTCCGGAAACACTGCCTTCCACGAAAAGTTTGCGTCGGCAGAGTCGGCGCCAGTGAAGCTCGACGACGGCGTGCTGAGGCTGCGTATTATCGTGGACCAATCAGTGGAGGTCTTCGCCCAAGACGGCAGGGTTGTCCTCAGCGATCTTGTCTTCCCCTTGCCCGGGAGCCTCGGCACCGGGCTGCGGGTGGAAGGCGGCACGGCCGTTGTTCAGAAACTGGTGGTCAGTTCCTTGTCCTAACCCGGCCAGATTTCAGCGTCTTCGTCGGCTCTGGCGCTGGCTTCCCGGTCCGTGGAGACTGTGGGTGTGGACGTTGATTCCTCGCGAACGGATACTGACATGGCTGCCACTTCACCTTCCAACCTCACTGTCACCACCATTTCCCTGAAAATGGCAGATATTGGCCCACTCAACCCCTTGCCGGTGGTGGCGGCGGAGCTCGATCAGCCTTATACGGTGGGCGAGGGCGTGCCGGAAGAACTCCAGGCGGCGGCACGCTACGGAGTAGTGCCCAACGTGTTCCCGTACCTCATGCAGGATGGCTATAGCCGGGAGGCGGCACCCAAGGAGCTGCCCGCCGTCGTGCTTGAGAACAGCAAACTCAGGGCGACCGTCATACCGTCCCTGGGCGGCCGTATCTGGGAATTGTTCGACAAAGTGACGGGAAAGCAGCTCCTCCACACGCACGACGCGCCCCAGCTTGCCAACATCGCGCTGCGAAAGGCGTGGTTCGCGGGCGGCCTGGAGTGGAACATTGGCACGCGCGGCCACTCACCCACCAGTTGCGATCCACTGCACACCGCGATCGTCCACACTCTGGACGGCAAGCACATCCTTCGTGTGTGGGAGTTCGAGCGGCTCCGGGAAGTGGTGTTCCAAGTGGACATATGGTTGCCTGCCGAATCTGACGTGCTGTTCGCGGCTGTGCGTATCCGCAACCCCAATGACCACGAGGTTCCCATGTACTGGTGGAGCAACGCGGCCATTCCGGAGACGGAACGCACCCGGGTGATCGCCCCGGCCGACGAAGCTTTTGGCAGCGACTACGCCACCGACATCACCCGTGTCCGGCCCACGGACCACAACGGTTACGACGGCACGTGGTTGGTCAACAGCCCGCATGCCGCGGACTTCTTCTTTGATATTGATCCGTCCGAACGTCGCTGGGTTGTGGCTGCGGACGACGACGGCGATGGGCTGGCGATGCTGTCCACCAGCCGGCTGAGGGGCAAGAAGCTTTTCGTCTGGGGACAAGGCCAGGGCGGCAAACGGTGGCAGCAGTGGTTGAGCCCGGGTGCTGGCCCTTACGCCGAGATCCAAGCGGGGTTGGCGAGAACCCAATTTGAGCATTTGGCCATGCCGGCGGGTGCGGAATGGTCCTGGGTGGAAGCGTACGGGAACGGGCATCTGGACCCGGATACCGCCCACGGATCGGACTGGAATGCGGCCGTAGCCCATGCCGGCCAGCGGCTTGAGGAGCTCCTGGCGCACGAGGACCTGGAGGCGATGCTGCCCGCCGCCATCACCGATGCTGACGTCCCGCCCTCCACCATGGTGCTCCACGGCAGTGGCTGGGGAGTGGTGGAGCGGGCGCGGCGCCGAAGGGCAGGCAAGGGCTGGATTGATGAGAGCGGCACACCCTTCGTCGATGAAAGCATCACGGCGGAGCAGGAACCATGGCTGGACCTTCTGAAGGGAAAAGCGTTCGACGGCGCGCCCAGCTTTGTTGCCGGAGCTGACTGGGAGGAGCTGCTGGAGGGACAGGAAAGTCCTGAGGCGCGCTTCCATGTGGCCACGATGAGGCACGCCAGGCAAGATCTGGAGGGAGCCAAGGAGGCCTACCGCGAGGTGCTTGCTGCCGGCGACGTTCGGCCGCGGACTTTGGCGCTCGCACATCGCGGATTGGGATTGGCGTTACTGGCCGGGGGCGCGGATCGCGAGGGCCTGGATGAACTCGGAAGCGGGCTTCAGGCTGACTCCTCCAACGCGGCATTGCTCACCGAGGCTGTGACACTCAGCATCCGCCATGACCAGCCGGCCCAGGCGCTGGAACTCCTGGAGTCCGCACCCAGGGAGTCCGCACCCAGGGAGGGCGCCGCCGTCGGGCGTTTGAGGTTCCTCAAGGCCCTGGCACTGGCCCGGGTGGGGAAGGCGGGCGAGGCTGCAACCATCCTGCGGGAAGGGGTGGAGATACCGGACCTCCGCGAGGGAGAGGATGCCATCGCGGCGCTCTGGGAAGAAGTCTGTCCGGGCGAAGCTGTGCCGTTCAACTACCAATTTGGAATGCATTAGACCGGTTGGAGCAGGTTTTCGAATCTCACGCTTCGGGCAGCAGGACCACTTCGAAGAAGCCGCGCAGGGCTTTTGCTACATCTATGGCGTCCGGGGCCAACAGCCATTGGGTTTGAAGTCCGTCCCACAGGGCCACCAGGGACGTGGCTGCCCACGCTGGATCCACGCCGGGCCGGAGCTTGCCCTCCTGGGCCAAGGCCAAGAAAGAGCGGGTATAGCTTGCACGTATGCGTTCGAAGCGTTCGGTGAAGTAATCACGGCCGGGATGGGCATTCGTGATCGATTCCGCGCACAGCACTGTGTAGAGCTCGATGACGCCGGGAATTTTCTCGTTGTGGAGCGCCGTGCGAATCACGGCTTCCTCCAACGATTCTTCCCCGGCGGGGGGATTCGCGCTTCCGGTCAGCTCGTCGCGCCACTCCAGGACGCCCATCAGGAGATCGCTTTTGGAAGGGAAGTAGTGCAGGAGGCTGGTCTGGCTCATGCCCGCTTGGTTGGCAACGTCCTGCAGGGAGCCGCCCAAATACCCCTTCGCGGCAAACACGGCGTGGGCGGAGTCGAGGATGAGTCGTCGCTTTTCCGTCGCCTTGGCATAGGGTCCCCGCTTGGCGCTTGCCGTGTCCTTTGTGGTCATGGCAAGCCAGTGTACAGCGGGGCGCAACGCAACCTCTGAAATTAGAGTAACTACTCGAAATTTGTGTTAGCGTGGTCACACCCAACCCTGCAGTGGACGCTTGAAGGAGCCACGTGGAATCGACATCTTCGGCCTTGTTTACCGGCACTTCCTACATCACCGATCGTGGCCCCGGCTCGGGCAATCGGCTGCCGGCCCGTTCCTGGCTGCGGAGTGACGCTCCCACGATCCCGCTCAACGGCTTGTGGAGATTCCGTTTGCTGCCCGGTGCTCCCGGAACGCCAGGTGGCAGGGGAGTGCTGCCCGCAGGCGAGCAGATAGATGGAGTCGCCGACGAAGGCCTGGATGATTCCAGCTGGGATGAGATCCCGGTTCCTTCCCACTGGGTCCTGGAAGGTGAGGGCCGCTATGGCCGCCCCATCTACACCAACGTCCAGTTCCCTTTTCCCACCGAGCCACCCCACGTGCCGGACGAGAATCCAACGGGCGACTACCGGAAGACCTTCAACATTCCTACGGACTGGGCCGCGGCGGAGAGGATCGTCCTGCGCTTTGACGGGGTGGAATCCCGCTACAAAGTGTGGATCAACGGAACAGTAATCGGCGTGGGCACGGGAAGCCGGCTGGCACAGGAGTTCGACGTCACCGAGGCAGTCCGTCCCGGGGAAAACGTCCTGGCTGTCCGCGTCCATCAGTGGTCTGCTTCGAGCTACGTCGAGGACCAGGATCAATGGTGGATGCCGGGCATCTTCCGTGACGTCACGCTGCAGGCCCGTCCTCAAGCCGGTATCAACGACGTCTGGTTGCGGACCCCATTTGAGGGCACCAGCGACTCCGGTTCAGGCATCATCGACGCCGAAATTACTGCTGCTCCCGCTGCCTATCCTGTGCGGCTGCGCGTTCCTGAGCTCGATGTTGATGTCACGTGGGAAACTCCGGCGGACGTCGCGCCGGTGGCGATTGCCGCCGTCGAACCCTGGTCCGCGGAAGTCCCGCGGCTGTACGCGGCGACGATCTCAAGCCAAGGCGAAACGGTCTCATTGAAGACTGGCTTCCGCACTGTGGAGATCAAGGGAGACCAATTCCTCGTGAACGGGCGGCGGGTGGTGTTCCACGGCGTCAACCGGCACGAAACGCACCCGGACCGTGGCCGCGTCTTCGACGAAGATTTTGCCCGCGCCGATCTTGCCATGATGAAGCAGTTCAACGTCAATGCCATCCGCACCAGCCACTACCCTCCGCACCCGCGCCTGCTGGATCTCGCCGATGAAATGGGATTTTGGGTAATCCTGGAATGCGATCTTGAAACACATGGCTTTGAGCGGCATCGCTGGACTGGAAATCCCAGTGATGATCCCGCCTGGCGCGAGGCGTTGGTGGACAGGATGGAGCGCACCGTTGAGCGGGACAAGAACCACCCCTCAATCGTCATGTGGTCCCTGGGTAACGAGGCAGGAACCGGCGCCAACCTCGCAGCCATGTCCGCCTGGACCCACGCGCGAGACTCCAGCCGTCCAGTCCACTACGAGGGCGACTACACCGGCGCGTACACCGACGTCTACTCGCGCATGTACTCCTCGATCCCCGAAACCCAGGCCATCGGCCGCAACGATTCCGGCTCGCTCCTGCTGGGCTGCTCCGCCGCGGAATCGGCGCGCCAGCGCAGCAAACCGTTCATCCTGTGCGAGTACGTGCATGCAATGGGCAACGGTCCCGGTGCGATCGACCAATATGAGGACCTGGTGGACCGCTACCCGCGGTTACATGGAGGGTTCGTGTGGGAATGGCGGGACCATGGGATCCGCACTACCACCGCTGATGGTACAGAGTTCTTCGCCTACGGGGGCGACTTCGGTGAGGTTGTCCACGACGGCAATTTCGTCATGGACGGCATGGTTCTTTCGGACTCGACGCCCAGCCCGGGACTGTTCGAGTACAAACAGATCGTGGCGCCCCTCCGTTTGGGCTTCGAAACAACCGTCACCGACGGCGTCACCCGCCCATTGCTCACAGTCGCCAACCTGCGGCACACGTCCGACGCGTCCGACGTCGTCCTACGCTGGCGCACCGAAACGGACGGCGAGCCCACCGCGTCTGGAACGTTCGACGTCGTGACCTCCGCTGGCGGTCAACTTGCCGCCGGTGACTCCACAGTTATAGAGCTGCCGGAGTTGGCGCTGAGGGCTCTCAGTAAGGTGGAGGCCGGCGAACAGTGGCTCACCGTTGAGGTTGCCCTGCGCAAGGACACCGCGTGGGCTCCTGCCGGACATGTCATCTCCACTGCGCAGCTGGATTTCACTGCGCAACTGGATTTCACTGCGTCTGCTGCCAGGCGTCCATCTAAGGCGCCGCGGCCCCTGGCCTCGGCTGACCGCGAGGAGACCTGGGCCCTATCCCTTGGACCTGCCGAGTTCGAGGATGGGCGGCTTGTTGCCCTGGCTGGACTGCCGGTATCCGGCCCGCGCCTGGAACTGTGGAGGGCACCAACGGACAACGACCAAGGCTCGAATTCCGGCAGCTACGACCTCGCAGACCCGTGGCTCAACAATGGCAACGGGGTTCCGGCTCCGTCCAACCAGGGTGTGTGGCTCAAGGCAGGTCTTGATAGGTTGACGGCCCGCGTCGAGAAAGTGGTGCAGGCCGACGGCGTGTTCGTCACCACCCGCTATGCCGCCGCGGACAACGCACATTCTGTTTCCGTGGATGAGCAGTGGCAGTTCTCCGGGGGAGAGCTGTGGTTGCGCCTGGACATTGCACCCAGCTCGGGTTGGGACATTGTGTGGCCTCGCCTGGGAGTGCGGTTTGACCTGCCCGGATCAGTGGACGGGGCCTCCTGGTTCGGAACAGGACCCCGGGAATCGTATCCGGACAGCATGCGCGCTGCCTTGGTGGGGCGCTACTCTGCGGCAATCGACGAGCTCGGCGTGAACTACGCCCGGCCGCAGGAGACAGGGCACAGGAGCGCCGTCCGATCCCTGGAGCTGCGCAACGGCACGGATCCCTGGGTGACGTTCCATGCGCTTCCCGATTCCAGGGATCGACTCCCTGGCTTCACGTTGTCCCGGCATACGGCGCAGCAGGTCTCGGGCGCGGCCCATCCACACGAATTGCCGCAGAGCCGGAACAGCTTCCTCTACCTTGACGCCGCACAGCACGGGCTGGGCTCCCGGGCCTGCGGACCCGACGTTTGGCCGGATTTCGCCCTCAAACCTGAAGCACGCACCATGGTGTTCAGGATCGCGGCCGCCGGCTAGCAGGAAGGCTGCCGGCCAACAGGAATCCAGTCCGGCCTTCCATCTGCGTGCGGGCTAGGCCGGACACGCTCAGGGACACGCTCAGGGCGTCGGAGTGGGCGTGGCTGTGATGGTTGGAGTCGGCGTGGCCGTGATGGTTGGGGTCGGTGTGGGCTCTGTAGTCGGGGTCGCTGGGATGGTCGCGGTGGGAGCGGCCGTGGCCGTTGGAGTGGGCGACGGTGTGGGTTCGGATGTGGGCGTTGGAGTTGCCGTGGGTTCTTCGGTTGGCGTCGGGCTGGCCGTTGGGGTTGGCGTAGCCGTCACAGTTGGTGTGGGCGTAGTTGTTGGAGATGCCGTGGGCGTTGCAGCTGCCGTGGGTTCGGCCGTTGGGGTCGGGCTGGCAGTTGCAGTCGGCGTCGGCGTAGCGGTCACAGTTGGGGTGGGCTCAGCCGTTGCTGTTGGCGTCGGCGAAGCGGTCGGGGTAGCTGCAGGTGCAGGAGTGCTCGGCGCAGCCGGCTCGGGGGCTGATGTCTCCGGCTCGCCAAGCGCGATGCCGAGCGACCACACCGGAACCTCACCAACCGGCGTCGTTCCTGTTGTTGGTGAGAAGCTCGTTAGTCGGAGGAAAGCAACCGACGACTCTTGACCCAGGGGAATCAGGCTCCACGACGATGGATCCACCAGCACGCCATTCACAATTGTTTCAAAGTGAAGGTGGCATCCCGTCGACGAACCAGTGGAGCCGACCAACCCGATGACGTCCCCGGCTTCGACTACCTGCCCTTTGCGCACAGCGCTCGCCTGCAGGTGGTTGTAGGTAGTGATAAGCCCATTGCCGTGATCGATCTCTATACGGTTGCCACCACCCCAGGCATGCCAGCCCACCTCGCGCACGTAGCCGTCGTCGGCAGAATGAACCGGTGTGCCACAGGCCGCAGCGAAGTCCTGCCCGGTATGAAATTCACCAGGGGTACCCGTGATGGGACTGGTGCGTAGCCCAAAGGGTGAACTGGGGCGCAGATTCAGCAGTGGGGACATCAAAGTTCCTGTTCCTGGCCGTACATGACGGGACACAGGGTTCCCAATTGATGGTTGCCACGAACCGCCGCCGGAACAGGTGAATGGACCCTGGGAACTGAGGAAACCCACGATCTCCTGGGCCAGCTCCCGGTACTTGGTGTAGTGGTCTGAATCCTGGTTCCGCTGTACCTGGTGGATGGCCAAGCTGGAAGGCAGAAGCTGCCAGTCCTTGATGCCCTTCAGGGCCAGGAAGAAGCTGGTTGCACTGACGAACGGATCCATGCGATCGGCATAGGAGCCCCATGCCCCGTTGGCGCGCTGCTGGAACAGCCCGCGCGAGTCCGGACCAGCAGCGTCGCCGAAATCCTTGCTTTCAAGGGAAGATTCGCCAAGCGCGGCTTGTACCCCAAGGATTTGGGCATCGAGTGGCAGCCCCAGTTTTTGGCCCGCCACCATGATGGCCGAAGCATTGCGGAGTTGGACATCTGAGGGGACGCCGCTGGTGGACGCCACTCCAAATCCTGAGACTGTTTGTTGGCAGAGCGTCGACGCCAAGGGGTTTGTAGCCGAAGGCTCAACCGTTCCCGAAGGGTTAGGGCGCTGAACCGGAGTGTCATTCGTGGACCGATTGGCTGTTGAGGGCGCATCACCCGATGAATCTGCCCGGATCTGCTGGATGGCTGGGGGCGCCGTGGTGACCGCTCCAGATTGGAAGCAGCCAAGCATGACCGCCGCCGCGATAACCGCTAACGGAATCCGGGCGTGCCCACGGAGCCGAGCTGGACCTTTGTCAGGAGGTTTGTTGTTCACAAAACCCGCTCCTGACATGGATCCGTGCCCGGCGAAAAGCGTTGGAGGTCCACACCATTGTCTGGATCCGATCACTGCATATTACGGGTACTGCATGTCTATGGGAATGACAGGCTCACGTCAAGCCATGTGCGCGCAAACATCGCTACTCAATCAGACTTCTACCTGTCCTCTGCGCGTCCAAATCCAGATGCTTGGCTAAGTCAAACAAGGTAAGTTGGCATGGTGACCCCCTCCGTGAAGCCTGCCCTTGACCGCGCCCCCGGAATCTCCAAGGAGATCGAGGACGCGGCCTGGTATGTGCTGGGCCCGGCGCTCCAAGGGAGACCGTCGGCGCTGGACGGATGCACGCTGACGTGGACGGCAGACGCCGCCGGGGAGCTGCTTGAACGCCTTGAGCGCGGAGTGGCCGACTCCAAGGCGCCGATGATGACCAATCTCCGGCAAAACCTCGAAGGTGCGTCCCGAGAAGCCAAGCTGCTGGCAGTGGAGTTGCTGTTCCTGCAGTCGTTGCCGCTGGCCCATGAGGTCAAGTCCCTCAGGGTGAAGCGCGCTCGGGTTGCCGAGGCTGGCTCATGGGTGGAGCCGCCTATCGAGTTGCCGGAACAGCTCTACGAGGGCATGACTGACCACGGTGTGATCCGCGACCGTACCGCCGAGTTCAACTGGACCATTTGGGACCACCTGAAATGGCTGTGCCGCTTTGTTGCGCACGTTGACAGCCAGAGCACGGAAACCATCAACCAGGCGCTCGCCGATCCTTTGAAGTTCCACGAGCTTGCGGTCGGAACGCCAGAGGACCAGCCAGCCCTGCGCCGCAGTATTGAGTATTTGGTGTGGCCCAGCTACTTCGAGCCTGTGGTGGCTGACGTGGAGCGCCGGGAGATTCGCGACGCTTTCGCCTCACTCGTTGGTGGCGCCGGGGGCGATACCGAGGAGGACGTGACTGCGGACATCCATCGGATCCGGCTGCACCTGGACGAACAGGCCGGCCAGCGCATCGATTGGTACGCCCGGCAGTTGGTCAGCCAGTGGCGCAAGGTGGGGGACCCCGGCCGCCGATCCTGGTTGCTGCGTACCCATCACGACAACGCTGACCTGCTGGCCGCCTGGGTTGCTGAAGAGAAAGCCACCTTGGACGTTGAGCACCTCCGCTCGCTCACTGCCGGAGTCACTGCCGGCGTGGTCCAGCACGCCGTGGATGAGGATTACAAGCACCTGGGCTATGTAGAGCGCGAGGACACCAAGACGGCGGTCTTCGCCTTCCTCACGGTGATGAAACCGGGCGACCTTACCCTCTACCAGCACGCCGGACGCGTTCGCGTGGGAGTCGTTCTTGGCGAGCCCGAACACCACGAGGACAACCGGCGCATCCGCCGCAAGGTCCGCTGGTTCGATGACAGCTACGCCATCACCGAACTTCCGCGCCATGCACAGCGGCAACTATCCACGCCCGGAATCATCGTGGATGTCACCAGGGTCATTCAGGCGTTGCAGGAACTCCTGCCGGTAGAAGCCGAAACCGACGGCGAGGACGAAGCGCCGCCCACCGCCGTCGTCGAGGTTGTCCAGCAGGGTTTCCGGCCGTTAACGGAAGAGTTCGCAGCTTCCCTTCACATGGACCTCGAGCCCCTGAAGGAGATCGCGGAACTGCTCGAAGAGAACCGCCAACTGGTTCTTTACGGTCCGCCCGGCACCGGCAAAACGTACCTGGCCAAGCACCTCGCTGCCGAGCTTGCCGGCGACAGCACCGATGAACGCGTGAAGCTGGTGCAGTTCCATCCGTCGTACGCGTACGAGGATTTCTTTGAGGGTTACCGGCCGGACAAGACCGACGACGGCCAGGTATCCTTCAAGCTCGTGGCCGGGCCGTTGCGTCGGCTCGCGGAGGAAGCTGCCAAGCCGGAGAACGCGCACAAGCCGTATTTCCTGATCATCGATGAGATGAACCGTGCCAACCTGGCCAAGGTCTTCGGCGAACTGTACTTCCTCCTTGAGTACCGTGACGACCGCATTTACCTGCAGTACAGCCCCAACGAGCCCTTCAGCCTGCCGGACAACCTGTACATCATCGGCACCATGAACACCGCTGACCGCTCCATCGCCATGATGGACGCCGCCATCCGTCGTCGTTTCGCCTTCATCGAACTCCATCCCAAGGTGGAACCGGTCAGGGGCTCGCTGCGACGCTTCCTTCAAGCCCGCGGCCTGGACACCCTGAATGCGGATCTCCTGGATGCCCTCAACGACGCCATCGATGACTGGGACCGTGACCTGATGATCGGGCCGTCCTACTTCATGAAGAACGCTGCCCAAAACCCCACAGGTTTGCGCCGCATCTGGAAGTACGAGCTCATGCCGTTGCTGGAGGAGCACTACCACGGGCAGTTGAACCGTGCCCAGTTGGAGGAGCGCTTCGGCCTGGACCAGTTGCTGGGACGACTTGCTGCCCGCTAAGGCCGCCCCGCCACGCCCATGCCGTCCACCCGCAAGTGCCGGTACAGCGCGGACGGCTGCCGGGATCCGGCATATCGTCATGGACGAGCTTTCACGCGGAGTGGTTGACAAGCTTGACCCCCCAACGGCTGCGTTCGTCAACGCCAGTGGGCTGGCGAAGGCGTCACCGATTGGCATGGGCCTCTACAGGATCGAACCGGTCGGCAAAGTCGGCTCCGTAAGGACTTCCACTGTCCAGCTTGAGGTCCGCCCGAAGGACCGGCTTGGCCTGAGTCGCTTGCTCTTCCTCCTCAGCTACGCCGGCGATCAAGGCTTCCGCGATCACTCCGTGGAAGCAACTGAGCACCCGGATCTCTGGAGCGCCCTGGCCGAGTCACTGGCCCAGCTGGCTGACCGCGCGCTCAGCCGTGGCGTCCTTCAGGGCTACCTCACCATCGATGAATCGCTGCGAACTGTCAAAGGCCGCATCCGCATCTCGGACCAGATCTCCCGCAGACCCGGCATGATGGTGCCCTTGGAAGTGTCCTACGACGAATTCACCGAGGATATCGCTGAAAACCGCATCCTCCGCGCCGCCTTGGAACGGATGGGGAAGGTGCCAGGCGTCCGGGCCGACGTCCTGAGCCGCTTGCGCCAGCTTAAGGGAAAGCTCGACGCCGTCACCCGCCTTCAGTCCGGAGCCCCGCTGCCGCCGTGGCGGGCCAACCGCATGAATCTCAGGTACCACGCCGTTCTGCGGCTCTCGGAGGTTATCCTGCGCAATGCCTCCGCCGAGGCTGGAGAAGGGAAGCAGCAGACGGCGTCCTTTGTGGTGGATATGGCACAGGTTTTCGAGGAGTTCGTGGGCACGGCTTTGCGGCATGCGATGAGTGCCTATCCTGGGGAAATGCGCCTGCAATACGGGGCGCTGCTCAATGAGGCTGTCCGGGACACGGATCGCCTGACAGTCCGCCCCGACGCCGTGCACTTCCTCGGTGGGAGGCCGGTGGTGGTGTACGACTCCAAGTACACAGCGGCAGGAGATGCCGGTGCTTCACTGAACGCGGACCATTACCAATTGCTGGCGTACTGCACCGCACTCCGGGTCCCGACGGCATGGCTTGTCTACGCTGGACCGGGGGAGATGAAGCTTCGCAGGATCCTGAACACGGACATCGACATCGTGGAGTATCCGCTGGACCTGTCCCTGCCGCCGTCGGAGATCCTGGCCGCAGTGGCGGACCTTGCGGAACAATCGTGGGGCGAGGTAGTGCGTCAGGCTGTGGCGGGACGAACAGCGTCGGACTAGCCTGATAACTAAATCTTCACGGATGGAGGCATCATGGCTCGCAGGAAATCGTGGCGCGATATGAGCAAGGGCCAGCGGATCATGCTCATCGTCAGCGGAGCCATAAATATGGCCCTGCTGGGTGCAGCGCAACGCAGTATCGGCAAGACCCCCGACTCCAGGATCAGGGGAAAGAAGGCGGTGTGGCGCGCTGTTTCGTTCATCAACTTCTTCGGACCTGTGAGCTACTTCCTCTTTGGCCGCCGTCGTGATGCCGCAGTAGCGGGCACAGCAGTCACGGGCACGGCGGGCACAGCGCGCTAACGCTTAGGCGGGCATCTTCACGAGGAAGGTTGTACCCCGGCCGGGTTCACTTTCCAGCGTGATGGTTCCGCCATGCGCTTCAACGATCGCCTTGCTGATGGGCAGTCCAAGCCCGACGCCGGGAATGGTGCTGTTGCGTACGCCGCCGGCACGGAAGAACTTGGTGAACGCCTCGGACTGCTCTTCCTCGGTCATGCCCATGCCGGTATCGGAGACGCGGCAGAACACAAAGTCCTGTTCCTCCCACGCGGCAACTTCCACGTCCGCGCCTTTGGGGGAGTACTTGATGGCGTTTGATACCAGGTTGTCCAGAACCTGGGCTATACGCGAGGAATCCACGTGGGCCTCCAGGGATTCCGGGACATCCATGGACAACCGGATGCCCGCTTTGGCTGCCCGGGGACCGGCGGAGCTCACGCTTCCCCGCACCAGCTCAGCCACGTCCACGGCGTGTGGCTGAATGACCATTTGGCCCGACCGTACTGCCAACAAGTCGGACACCAGGGTAAGCAACCGTTCGGCGTTCCGGCGAACGATATCGAGTTGCCTGCGGGAGGACGGATCCAGGGAACGGGGATCATCCAGCAGAAGCTCCACGTAACCAAGGATGGACGTCAGCGGCGTTCGGAATTCGTGGGAGACGTTGGCGACGAAGTCGTCCTTGGCGGCCAGGGCATTGACCAGGTCTGTCACGTCGCTGAAGACAACAACCGAGCCGGCGAAGTTCCCGTCGTCCTCAACCATGGGGCGGGCGCTTGTGGTGAACGCACGCTGCTCAGCTCCGGAACCAAGCCACACGAGTTGGTCCGTGAACCTTTCACCCAGGACAGCACGCCGGACAGGACGGCGGTCCGCGGGCAGCGGCGTGGTCCTGTCCTGGTCGAAGACGAGCAGTTCGGATTCGTTCGGATCGTCATTGCCTGGAGGAGTTGCCAGGGAGTGGGTGTGCCGCTGTCGGCGGTTCATGAGGATGTCATGACCTTCGCCATCCACCGCCACCACACCCAGCGGCAAGGCTTCCATGACAGTGTTCAGGAGCCGTTCCTGCTTGGTGCTGACGTCGAGGGCTTTGTTTAGCTCCTCGTCCTTTTGCTCCAATGCGCGCTGCTGGCGCACCATGCTCAGTGTCAGTACGCTCACGGAGACGCCGATGCCAAGGATCAGGATTGGGAAGAGCAAGGGCTTGGTGAGGTCCTGTTCCGTCAACGATCCCTTGACGAACAAGGGAGCCCAAACGATGCAGAGCGGACCCATGAATGACAAGGCAATCGCCAATCTTGGGTACAGGCCGGACGCACACAACCAGATGACGGGCAGGACCACCAGAACACTGAGCCCCGTGAGCGCTTCCTGCCCTCCTTCCCTGCCGAAGGAAATCGAGACCATGTCCAGGATCGGTATCACCAGGAAGCTGGGGAACGGCAGCCGGTGCCACGGCACAATGACGCACACCGCCAGCAGGAATGCCTGGCTCAGGAGGAACAGGAGGAACAGGGGATTTTCAAGCGTGGCCGGGAAAAACAGCCACACCAGAATCGCCGAAATGCACACGCAGACGGACAGCGGCAATTGGCTGAGAACCACCCTCATTCGCAGGGTGTGTTCGTGGAATGAGCGCCGGAAAACCAGGAGTTTTTTCTTCTCGCCAAGATCCCAGGTGGTTGGGCGGGTCACGGCGCAACCACCGGGAATGCAGAAGAAAGTCGGTTCATGAGATCAGCCTAACCATAATGGTTATACTTCGAAGGGTTATCGAAGGGGCTGAGGGGCAGCGATGAGTGAAGTACGTGTGGGGCTGGTCATTGAAGATGACCAGGATATTCGCGAATTGGTGCGTGTGGTCCTTTCCCAAGCGGGATTTGACGTCCATGTTGCATCCACTGGATCCGCGGGCGTTACATCAGCCCGCGAACTGAATCCAGACGTCATAACGCTGGACCTTGGCCTGCCCGACATCGATGGTTTCGAGGTGGCCCGCCAGATCCGGAAATCCTCGGACGCCTACATCATCATGCTCACCGCCCGGGCGGAGGAACTGGACACCCTCATGGGCCTTGAGGCCGGCGGTGACGATTACCTCACCAAGCCGTTCCGGCCGCGGGAACTTCGTGCACGCGTCGAAGCCATGATGCGAAGGCCCCGCGCGTCGTCGGAGTCCAAAGCCGCCGTGGAAGAAACCGACCCGGAAATGACCCACAACGGCCTAGCCGTTTCGGCCGGCTCCCGGACGGCAGTCCTGAACGGCAAGGAGCTAAGGCTGACACGCACCGAATTCGACCTCCTGCTTGCCCTCCTCGAGACCGGCAGGATCGTGCGGACCAAGGCAGATCTGGCGCGGCGCCTTCGCAATGAACCCTACGACGTCGGCAGTTACGTCAGCGACGCGGACGAACGTGCCGTTGAGGTGCATATGGGCAATTTGCGCAAGAAACTTGGGGACAGCATCCAGAACCCGCGTTGGCTCGAGACCGTGCGCGGCGTCGGGTACCGGCTGGCGCCGCTGGCTCAGGCCGACTGACCCTGCGCTGGCCCATCTAAGTAGCACTTGATGCCGTTTTGAGGGGGCACAGTACGGCATCAACTGCGACTCAGTTGGGTCAGCCCACCACGAGTACGGGCTTCGCGATCACCGCAGGATGATCGCGGCCCACGTCCTCGAAGAACTCCGCGTTCGCCCTGACGTAGTGAAAGTGTTCGCCGAGATGACGGTACTGGGGTATGTAGCCTCGTCCAACCCTCCGGCCCCGACTCCCGGCCCCCATAACGCAGGGCCTGCTGGTCTATCTGGCGGAATGCTGACAAGGCCTGAGCGACTGGTGGGGTCATGGGGTCGAATCACGTTAGAGATGGGAGACGAATGGCTTTGGCACGGCCCTCGTCCAGTGGTACTCAGCCGTTGTTCTCGGCGTTGTACAGGATGATGGCCCGTTCGGCGACACGGAATGACTCCAAGGCGGCTGGAGCCCCGCAGTAGACCATTGCCTGAATCAACACTTCTTGTATCTCCTTTTCGGTGACACCGTTGTTGAGTGCTCCACGGACGTGCCCGGCGAGTTCATGGTTTCGGTTCAGAGCAGTCAACATGGCGAGATTCAGCATGCTGCGGGTTCGCAGATCCAGACCCGTTCTGGTCCAGATCCTTCCCCAAGCGAAATCTGTAACGAGTTCCTGAATGGCTCGCGAGAAGTCACTTGCTTCCTCAAGAGACCTTTGGACATGTTCTTTCCCCATCACTTTTTCTCTCATGGCGAGGCCGGATGTGGCAGCGATGTTGTTTGCGTGGAGGTTCGTCAATTTTGTGTCCTTACTCTGTCGTCGTGGTGCAGGCGCCGGCGACTCGTAACTGGTCCTGAAGAGGAACTGCTCCTATGCAGGAGTCGCCCCTGCAAGGGCATTGAAGAGTGGCGCCCAAGCGTCATCCAAGGGCTGGGATATCAACCCGGTTGATCGTGACGCTTCGTTGACTCCCGAGTCTGGCGCCGGAACGCCGCGTCCAAGGGGTGCAGGAGCTGATGCCGGCGCTGTTGTCTGCTGATAACTCTCACGAAACTCTCCGGGTGTCATCGCAAACTCGTGCTTGAATATCCGGCTCAAGTGACTAGCGTCGAAGAATCCCCAGCGGTGGGCAATTGTGGCCACCGGTTGGTCGGATGTGAGCAAGTCGCGCCTGACCGCCGCGAGTCGATGAGCGCGAACAACTGACCGGACGCTGTCACCTGTTGAAGCAAAGGCTCGCTGTACCGTTCGCGGAGAGACATTATGTGCTGTGGCGATGTCCTCTACCCGGAGGGTCCTGCATTGAAGATGCTCGCTAATCCATTGCTCAAGACGCGGCCGAAGCATTGGCAGGAAGTCGCTGCCGCCAACGTTGGCCTTATTACCGAGGACCAGTCCGGCGATGAGCGAAAGCATCGCGTTACGGGCACCCTCGAGTTCCGACTGCGACATTCGGGTGTATTGACGGTCGATCCCGTGCAGTAGGTCTTGGAGGATCTGTGCCAGGGGGCTGTCTGCTGTCCGGAGTACCAAGGAGTCCGGAATACTTGTTTTGGCAAGGAAGGGGATGAGGGCGGACGAAGGTATCCTGACACTCTTCTTGCGCACGAAATGCGGAATGACAAACTTGCCAGGCCCGCGGGTGTCGGACAGAAGCACGGTCCCGGGCTGGAGGACCGCGCTTCCATAGGCCGTGTCTATGACTTGTTTGCCCGCAGAGGCCGTGAAGAGCAGCAATGCCTCCTCGCCTCCACGTCCGTTCTTCGCGCTGCGCACTCCCTCGATCGGCGGAGAATCCCAGTCCGTGATCAGGATGTCCCCAAGGTCGCGTTTCAGGAACTTCCCTGGACGTTCGGTTGCTCCAATCGACTTTAGATCCATCCTTGCGATGCGCTCATTTGCTTCGATTCTCCAATGAGCATCGAACTCCGAGTTGGTACTGAGAGTATTTCGCAGGTTTGACAAAATCGCCCTTTCCACATTTCACTTCGCCCCGGGTTCTTTGTCTGTGACCGCTGGGCGGGACGTTCCAAGGCATGCAGGATAGTCTCGAACCCGAAGGATGAACCTTCAGTCTTCCATCTCGGTTCCGACATCACCATAAGCTGAATGGGTATGTTAGGAAAGAGTTAATACGGCCTTACTTCCGAACGCCTGGAGAAGAACAGTAACTAGTTCACTTCTGTCCCAGTGCCTACGAGGAGTTCGCCGGAATCGCGGAGTGCTATCGCACTCTGGGCAGAGAACTGAAGTGTCCACAGGTTTCCGTGATGCGGATACTTGGCCACCATAACGCGGGTGAGTTCTTCGGCATCCTTGGCATTTTGATAAGCGGCAGCGAAATCCTTAATGTAGGCCCGGGTGGTGGCGATCATGTCAGTGACGGCATGGTCATCACCGTCTGGCCGTCGGTGGCCACTGACGATCATCCGGGGATTGAGGCCCTCCACAAGGTCCACTGTTTCCAGCCAGTCCTCCCATTCTGCAGGCGTGGACAGTCCCAGCATTGGATGGATTTCGTTGTAAATTGAATCGCCTGCCACTACCAGGCCGATGTCGGGCACGTGGACCACGGTGGTTGGATTGATGTCAGCCTGCTTCACCTCAATGATCTCCACCAGTGTCCCGTCGACATGCAGTGTGTGGCCTTCCAGAGGCTCCGGGAGAGGCCCCGGCGTCACGCAGGCATCGCCGAACAACAGATCCCAGTCAACCCGTTGTTGCTCCATTGTTTCTTTGATGGCCTCCACCACGTGGGGAAGCGCCACGGCTCTGGCTTCGGGGAAGCGCTCCAGGAGCGGTCCAAAGCCCAGATAGTGATCGGCATGCGCATGGGTCAGGTAAATCGTGGTGAGTTTCTTTCCAGAGCGCTCGATCAGGTCCCCGAGATCCTGAACGTCCTCTTTGAGGAATAGCGCGTCAACGAGGATTGCCTCCGTAGGGCCGCTGATAAGAGTCGCCGTGGTGGGAGAGAAAGTACCAGTTGGGATGCCGGGAAACTCGCGGGCCGGGATCTCGGGCCAACGGCCAGCGTAGACCGTCGCACGGACCGGCGGGCTTGGCTTCGAGGAACGGGTGTTGCTGCTCATTATGACCTCCAGTGTGGCTGGCGACTCCGAACGAGGCGCCACATTTGCCACGCTACGGATGAACAAAGCGGTCCCTATAGGAAAATCGCGTCCCTCAGTCGCATATGTGCGCCAGGGTCAGGGGCAGGGGCAGTTCGATTCAACGAGGCGCAGTTGTACATCACCTTGACGCGCTGGTCCCAATGCGGCGGTCACGAGCGGCTCTACGGTGATGAAGATCACGATTGCAGGGCTGCTAATCCTGCAAAGCGATCCGTGGTCACCATGCAACACCTACAAAGGAGAAGGAGGAGCCTGGATGCCATTCAACAGGACTGCAACTGACCACCAACTGCCGACGAGTTAGATCAGGAAACACTTGTGAAAAATAGTGAAGCATTCGTAAGAAGAGATATTGAATTCAAGACCGAGGACGGAACCGTTCTTCGTGGCTACCTGCACGCAGAACCGAACGTGGCCGCACCATGCATCGTCATGGCCCATGGATTCGGCGGGATAAAAGAGCACATCGACCACTTTGCGGCGGCCTTCGCGGCATCCGGTTTCACCGTGATTGTCTACGACCACCGAGGCTTTGGCACCTCAGGGGGCAAGCTCCGTCATGAGGTTGACCCCTATGTGCAGATGGCGGACTGGCGAGACGTGATCACACAAGCTACAGAACTTCCCGAAGTTGACGCCGCTGCCGGAGTTGGCCTCTGGGGATCCAGCTTTGCAGGAGGGCTGGCCATGGTGATCGGCGCCAACGACGCCAGGGTCCGATGTGTCGTGGCCCAGATTCCACAGGTGAGTGGGCACTTGAACAGCCGGCAGATGTTCAGCGTTGAGCAGCGAGCCGAACTCGAACGGCGCCTCGCGGCCGATCGCCGCGGCCGCATCGCCGGAGAAGCGCCTGAAATGATTCCGGTCTTCTCGTCGGACCCCAACACGCTCTGTGCCCTTCCTCCGATCGTCGAGCAGGACTTCATCGACTTCGCTCTCCGGGATTCGCCGTCATGGAGCAACGAGGTGACGCTACGATCGGTTGCCCACTTGCTGGAGTTCGAACCAGCCGGATGGATTCCTCACGTGGCACCGAAGCCCTTGCTGATGATCGTCGGCCGGGCTGATACCTGCACCTTCCCGGAAGTCCAGCTGGCAGCATTCGAGTCCGCCCGTCATCCGAAGCAGGTTCTCGTCCATGAAGGCGGCCACTTTGACACCTACACGGACCACTTCGAGCAATCCAGCGAAGCCGCAATTTCCTGGTTCTTGGAGCACCTGCGTGATGGCGAAGAGTTCCCCTCAATGGCTGCTGTTCCAACAGCGGTGGCGCTGGATAGGCATTAATAAATCACTCAGCCACCACGTTAAACCACGCAACTGGACTTGGCCGGAGCGCGCCTGAATCGCGCACTGTCCAACGAGGCGCAGTTGTACATCACCTTGACGCGCTGGTCCCAATCCGGCAGTCACGAGCGGCTATACGGTGATGAAGATCACGATTGCAGCGCTGCTAAGCCTGCGACGGGATCCACGGTCACCCATGCAACACCTACAAAGGAGAAGGAGGAGCCTGGAATGCCATTCTGGGAGATTTACACACCCAAGGACGCTTTTACCGATGAGGATAAGGAGGCGTTGACTCAAGGAATAACGTCGATCTACTACGACTTGGTCGATCTGCCGAAGTTTTACGTCGTCGTCGTCTTTCACGAGATGCCCCGCAACAGCATCTACGTCGGAGGCGAAGCGGCGAACAATTTCATACGTATCCGCCTAGACCACATCGCCCGTAAAACAGTTGACTACATCGAGCACCACGCGAACAAGAAAACGATGGTGAACGGAATCGCCCTCGGAAGCTTGACCTCGGAACAGATCCGGGCAGACTTCCACGAGAGGGTAGAGGAGGTCCTTGTGCCCTTCGTGAAAGAGCGCGGCTACGACTGGGAGATCCACGTCGACGAAACTCCCGAGGACCTTTGGCGTGTTCAGGGCCTGATTCCGCCACCTGGATGGTCCGAGTACGAAGAGCTCTGGCGCAAGGAGAACCGTCCCGTTCCCTATTACTGAGCAACCCGATTTCCAAGCAGGTTCTGGCAGCATCGCTGAGGCTCGGGAATCACTAACAGTTCGGGCAAAATGCTCGGCCGGGTATGTTCCGGTCGAGCATTTTTGCTTCCGGCAGGGAAGGACCAGATAGGTGCGATATTGCGGACGTCGCTCATGGAGCGGTGCTGATCATGCCACGGCTTGCGGCAGGACACCGTAGCAATAGGCAAACCATTGTTACTTATGTCACTCTCTGATAGGTTCAGCTGCTGTGGAAACGATGATGTTTAACCTCGGTAGCAATGTTCAACTCGAGATTCTCGCGTCCGGCCCTCCGGGCGGGATCCGACCCCGTTCTGCTTTTCTCTTTGTGCATGGCCTCGGCCATGACGCCACGTGCTGGCGCAACTGGATGCACGCGGCTTCTGAGGATGGCTATGCGGCGTACGCGGTCTCGCTCAGGGGTCACGGCGGCAGTGGAGGACGCCTGCGTTCCGCGCGGCTGAAGGATTATGTTGAAGACGTCCTTCGCGCGGTCGAGGCTGTCGATGCCGATGAGCTCGTCTTGGTTGGACACTCACTCGGTGGCCTGGTGGTGCAGCGGGTGTTGGCGCTGCAGCCGGCGAAGGTGAGCGCGGGCGTGCTTGTTGGCTCCATTACTTCCGGTCCGGCCTTCGGAATGGTCTTTTCGGTGCTGAGAAGCCATCCGTGGCAGGCGATGCGGTTTCTCGCGGGTCGAAGCCTTCGGCTGCCGCCGGACATGCTGTTCGAGCGGATGGGCACTGAGGAGGCGGCGGAGATCTCCCGATCCCTTTGCGGCGAGTCGCCCTGGGTCCAGTACCAGCTGCTTTTCCACTTGCCGTCGAGGGTGAAGTCCGAATATCCACTCTGTCCGTCTACAGCAAGCATGACCGAATGGTGCCAGCGCGGTCAGCGCGCGCAACCGCACGACGCTACGGCGCCGATGTGCGGGAACTCGCCGGGATGGGACATGACATGATGCTCGACGGCGGCTGGGAGGAGTCCTGGAACGTGATCAGCGACTGGTGGAAGGCGATGCGGGTCGAGGCCATCTCCCGGACGGCAAGGCCAGCGGATTGAGTGCCGAAAAACCATTGCTTGAAAGAGCTGTATAGCCTAAGCTTCTTTCAATCGCAGAGTTCACCTTGTGTCCCCGATCACACTTGAGGATTCGGTTGCCATGAGCAAGGCGCAAGGGAACAACCTAGACGGCAATCGCTCACGGAAGACTGCGTGCCCCGATCCACGAGCACTACGAGCTTCGCATCAGCTCACGCACGCCAACGACGGCGTGCATTCGAAAGGCAAATAACATGGCAATTGCCAACGAGGCGTCAAAGACGACCGGCCTCCGGACCCCGGGATCCTCCCGCTTGACCGTTCAGGAAATACTCAATCAAGCGCCGCTTGGCAACAGGAGGCGCGTGATCATCCTTCTCGGGTTCCTGACCATGACCCTGGAAGGAGTTGAAATCGGCCTGTGGGGATTCATTTACCCACAAGTAGTCACCCAGTGGGGTACCTCGCTGGCAACAGTCACCACCATGGTGACGCTGGGAGTTGTGGGCCTCACCGTCGGTTCAATGGTTGCCGGCCCGCTGTCGGACCAGATCGGCCGAAGGCTCCCGATCATCGTAGGCACAGCAGGATTCGGGCTGGCCACCTTGGGCGGCGCGCTGGCACAAAACGACCTTACGTTGGGAATCTTCCGGGTGGTGGCATGCCTGTTCCTCGGAGCTGTGATGCCCCTGGTCATCACACTCGTTGCCGAGTTCGCGCCTGAAAAGCGTAAGGCCGCCATTGTGGCCATCACGTTCACCGGTTTCCCGTTGGGGACAGTCATCACCGGCTTCCTGGCATCCACCATTCTTCCCACCCTGGGCTGGCAGTGGCTGCTCGGAACCGGAACAGCGCTGGCATTGATTCTCCTGCCCGCACTGGTGTGGGGCCTTCCGGAATCAACGGTGTTCATGATTCGAAGGGGAGGCCGGACAGAAAACGTCACGAAGGTACTGAGTGCCATCATCCCCGGCTTTGACATGAACACAGTGGATCTGACGGGCGCACCGCAGGCTGGCGCCGCCAAGCCGGTTGGAGGTGTCAGGGCGGTACTGTCCAAGAAACTTGTGGTGGTATCGCTGCTCATCTGGCTTTGCTACTTCATCTGCGCCGCAGTGGTTTATATGTTCCTGAACTACCTGCCGCTGATCGTCAAGCAACTCCATATCGACGCCGCGGGCACAGGCAATGTGGTCTCGATGTTCGGCATCGGCGGTGTGATCGGAGCCTTGGCTATCGGGTTTGCCATGGAGAAGCTGGGCAAATATGTATCCCTCGGTGCGGCCTTCACGCTGGCCGCCGCAGCGGCCTGGATCCTTGCATCAGTCAATCTGACCTTGCCCCTGCTGCTGGTTCTGGGCTTCACCATCGGCGTTGTGCTGGTGGGTGCCAACAGCGGTATGAACGCACTGAGCACATCGGTTTTCCCCACTGAAGCCCGCGCAACCGGCGTGTCATGGATGCACAGCTTCGGCAAGGCCGGCTCCATCGTCAGCGGTCTGCTGGGCGGCGTGATGCTGGGTGCAGGATGGGGCGTGGACCAGATCTTCGTCGCCCTGGCCATTCCACTCCTGGCGGGAGCTGCAGCCGTGGGTGCAGTCAGGGCGATGACCACACGCCGTTCACGTTCCGACGCATAAGGCGGCCCTCAACTGCGGACCCTGATCGCCACAGGGTTACCTCGTCACAGGGTCACCGGACGTCAGTGATAAAGAGTCCCAATCCGAGCCACCTTGCTCCTGCTCCGGAGCAAGGTGGCTCCGCTGTGTGTCGAATCAGCCGGAGGGAGGGTTCGGTGACTTCCGGACGGGGTGCTGTCGCACCTCCAGGCCTAGTTCGTGGGCGCCGCCTCCGGCAGGTGGCGACTGGAGAAGCAATTGGCATCCCGCACCGAGATGCTCAGGGCTCCATGATCCCGTTGGGGTCATGCCCCACTGATGAGTGCCCGGAACACGGAAAAGACCTCCGGGTGGAGCTGGACTCTCTACAAGTCCCGCTCCACCCGGAGGTCTTTCCTTGTCACCCCTGCACGCCGCAACCGATTCCCACAACTCAAGCGCCCGACGTCGAACATCCAGTTTGGCGCCCCCGCGCGGACTTGCTGTGGTCACGCCTGCGCGGAAGCGTCAGCGCGGCTTCTGGGCTGGCGAACCGTGAATGAGTGTCCGTATTCCGGTGCCAAGAACAAAAGCCGTGGCAAGGCCCAAGAGGGCCCAGGAGATGAGTTCCGAGCCGGCGACGTCGACGGTCCTGAGCCACCGGATGCCGTAGTTCGCCGACGTTGACACCGGGAAGGTGAAGATCCAGAACGTCAGCGAAAACGGCAGTCTGGCGTACTGGGGAATCAGGGCAACCTGCATCAGAATCATCATGAGGAGGATTCCCGTGAGTCCTGTCTGGATGATTCCGGAACCCGCCGGGCGGATGACTATCCAGGCAACGCAGGCCGTTGCGGGGGCGGCCACATACGCGGCCAAGACGGGCTTCAACTCGTCCGGCATCTTAATCCCCGCCATGAAGCGCACCGTCACCACCGTTCCGATCATCAGCCAGAAAAAAGCGCCGGTTCCCCACGCGGCGATCGCCGCTTGGGGCCAACCCATGGTGGAGAAGCCGATGCTGGCGATGAAGGGACCTGCGGCAACGGGAAGCAGGTAACCCGGGTGGACCCATTCCAGAGTCACTCCTCCGGTCACCCAGTGGGCCAGAAGACTTGCTCCGAGCAGCGTGAGAGCGATGACGAAGCACAGGCACAGCACGGACCAGAAGACCTTGTTGTATTCGATGTAGTGACTGCTCAGGAGGATGCCCACCAGGGGAATGAACGACGCTGACGGGCCGTTTCCGGGGTGCCTTAGTTCTTTGTCGAAGTGTCCCTTGGAAGCGTAGGGGAAACTTTTTGCCAGGTACCGGATAAGCAGGACGGACCAGATACAGGCACTGATCCCGTAAAGGACCTCCGCTGGCCACGCCGGGGCATGAACTGTCAGGCGGGCCGCCTGCCAGGCGCCTCCCAGCCCCGCGATGCCCAGGGGAATGGCGAACAGGTTGAAGGGGTGCGAAGGAGGCTTTGGCGGTGGTTCAGTGACGAGATCGGGCGGCCGCGCTTCCGAAGCCGTCGCAACGCGCCCTATGGTGGGCGCCTCTCTGCTGGTCAACTGAGCAGTTTCATGGCCGCACCCCACAACGCTCCCGGGTTTATGCGGTCAGGATGAAGCGCAAGCATTGCGGAGAAGAACTCCTCCGGCGTTGGTTGCTCAGCCAGGAGCTTTGATGCGTCCAAAAGGTACTTCCGGGTCTCCTCGATCTGACCGGGCAGATCGGGCAATGCGGGATTCTTGTGCCCGGCCACAACGAACTTCGGCTCGAGGCTCTCCGCGATGTCAATCGCCCGCAGCCAGGCTTCGAGACCCCCGTCCTGGGACTCAGTCAGGTAGGGGTGGACCCCGTTATAGACGGCGTCCCCGGCTACCAGCAGCCCGATGGAGGGAACGAAGAGCATGGTGGTGTTGTCGGTGTCGGTATGGCCCACTTCAATGATCTGCAGTTCCTGACCCTCAAGTTCAAACGACCCATTTTCCACTGGCTGGGTCACTGTTGTGGTGGGCGGAATCTGGTCCGGGAAGATCGAGTCCCAGAAGGAGGAACGGAACTCCGGGGAGCCGTGCATGGCCATTTCCTGGAGTGTGCCCGGGGTTGCCAGTACTGTAACCCCCGGAAACCGCTCGACCAGGGGACCTGCGCCGAACCAGTGGTCGCCGTGGCCGTGGGTGATGTAGATGTGGCTAAGTGTCTTCCCCGATGCTTCAATCCAGTCCCCGACCTTCGTTGTCTGGTCAACCGTCATGGGCGGATCAACCAACACCGCGTTCTCCTGTCCGGAGATCAGCGTGGAGGACAGCGGGGACCAGATGCGGGGGTCACCGTTGGGAAGTGTCCCTCGTCCTGTTTGAGGCAGGGTGCCGGAGACAAATACGTCGTAAACCAGATCGGTTGTGGGTGCCATAATATGCGTCACTTTCCCTGAAGATTGTGGTGGTTTAGAGGTGCAGCAAGAACCAGTCGAGGGCAGCAGAGCTTGATTCTTCGAAGTTTTCTACGTACGGCTCGAAGTGGCCCCCCGGAAGCATCACGAGCGATTTAGGCTCCTGGGCCTGCTCGTAGGCCTCGAGGGCCAGGTCCGTGCCGGTCAGTTCATCGTCAGCGGCCACGATGAAGAGCAGCGGCTTCGGGGACACCCTTGAGGCCCAGACTCCCGGTTCGTAGAGGCGCGCTGCCCGCGTGGATTGCAACGTGACGGTGTTGTCCCAGCCGTATTCTTCCGGGCCGGGTTGCGTGTAGAAACGCAGGGCGGAGGGAAGCCGGTACGCGGCAGGCTGGTTCGGATCACTGCTTACCACTGCGATCATCTTTGGCGCCTCGCCGGCGGCCTGGCCTCGTTCGTCGTCGACGAAGGACTGTTCCAGCGCAATCCGGGCGTCACCTACTGCGCGGCGGGAACCGGCCACATGGCCGTTGATGGCGGGCACCTGAGATACAACAGCTTTGAGCCGCTCTTCCGTAGCTCCCAAAACCAGGGCGTGCCCGCCGGAGTAGCTTGACCCCCACAGGCCTATGCGTGAAGGGTCCACTTCAGGCCTTCCTTCGAGGTAGGTCACAGCCCGGCGCCAGTCCTTGATCTGCTGCCAGGGGTTGATGTCATGGCGGAGGTCCCCATCACTCGCGCCGAAATTACGGTGGTCGTGGACCAGCACTACGAATCCGTTGTCGGCAAAGCGGGAGGCGTAAGCGGCGAGGCCGTGAGCGCGGGTTCCCGCATAGCCGTGTGCCATGGTGATGGCCGGATGAGGTCCTGGCCCATCCGGGATGTAGAGCCAAGCGCGGAGCGTGATGCCCCCGTCGGCCATGAATTCAACATCCAGTCGTTCTGCCATGAGTTTCTCTCTTCTTTCAAGCGCCCCTGGACGGGCAGGGTGAAGCCGCGGGAGCAACGCCGCGCGCCGCGGGGAATTTTTGACGTGTGGGTGAAGGGCGTAAAGATGTGAAACAAGCGTACAGCTTTAGGCTCTGTCCTGCAATGAATTTTTGGCGTATGCTCCTTTCACGGCCGCGAGCCGGCTACCCATTCCAGATTTCCTTCCCCGATGCACGACGAAAGGCAGAAGCATGGCAAGCAGCTTCATCTACGACGGGATCCGTACCCCCTTCGGAAAATTCGGTAAGTCATTGGCCGGCGTTCGTCCTGACGATTTGGCCTCCCATGTGGTCCGCGAAGTGGTGGGCAGGCAGCCAGGGCTGGAACCGGACAGGATTGACGAGGTGATCTTGGGCAACGCCAATGGTGCTGGGGAGGATAACCGCAATGTGGCACGCATGGCTGCGCTGCTCGCCGGGCTTCCGACGTCGGTACCTGGCGTCACGGTCAATCGACTGTGCGGCTCTGGACTTGAGGCTGCCATCCAGGCAAGCCGTGCTGTGGAAATCGGGGATGCGGAGCTGATTGTTGCCGGGGGCGTTGAGTCGATGAGCAGGGCGCCCTGGATCCTGGCAAAACCCGAGCGGGCGTATCCGGCCGGCCCTGAAACCCTGCACAGTTCGACGCTGGGCTGGCGTATGGTCAACCCCCGGATGAACGAGGCCTGGACTATCTCCAATGGCGAGACGGCTGAGATCCTGGCTGACAAGTTTGGCATATCAAGGACCGAGCAAGACCAGTTTGCCGTGAGAAGCCACACCTTGGCTGCCAAGGCCTGGTCCGAGGGCATCTACAGCGACGAAGTCGTGCCCCATCCGGATTCGGCGCTCCTCACCGACGAGGGCGTGCGACCCAGCACTTCCGAGGTGGCCCTGGCTGGCCTGGAGCCGGCGTTCCGCGACGGTGGCTCGGTAACGGCGGGTAATTCCTCTCCGCTCAATGATGGGGCGGCGGCCATGCTCATCGGGCGTGAAGGTGCCCTGGAAACGGAACCTCTGGCTCGCATCGTTTCACGCGGGGTGGCTGGCAACGATCCAAATATTTTCGGCATTGCACCCGTAGAGGCTGCCAACCAGGCCTTGGCGCGGGCAGGGAAAACCTGGGCAGACGTGGACGTCGTGGAGCTTAACGAGGCGTTCGCCGCCCAAAGCCTGGCGTGCATGCGACTTTGGCCCGACCTGGACCGGGAGAAAGTGAATATCCATGGTGGAGCGTTGGCGCTGGGCCACCCGCTGGGGGCGTCCGGCTCCCGCATTCTCATACACCTGGCGCGCGAGCTGAAGCGCCGTGGAGGCGGTGTTGGAGTAGCTGCCATTTGCATCGGCGTCGGACAGGGCCTTGCTGTCGTTCTGGAGCGATAGCTGCCGCCCCCCGCCCCTGCACGGTTGCGGCACCCAAGGCGTTTTCAAATTCTGAATCAACACTCTTGTCTGAAATAGGTAAAACGGATACGCTTACTTCAGCTGACTTTCACTAGGCTCCAAAACTTCCCACCACCGCAGGCCGCGCCGATGCAGCCTCAGGTCGCGTTTCTTCCACAGGAACGCCCCCACACTGACAAGGAAAGATACAGGCTCTCCATGATCATCAATAGTGCGGACCTCGACGCCGTCGACTCCTACAAACTCCTCATCGGAAGCATCATTCCTAGGGCCATCGCGTGGGTGAGCACCGTCTCGCCCGATGGGGTGGCCAATCTTGCGCCCATTTCCTTCTTCACGGCGGTAGGGAGAAAGCCGCCCATGGTGTCTATCTCGCTGCAGCCGCGCTCAGACGGGAAGACCCTCAAGGACACGTTCGTCAACATTCGCGAAACGGGAAACTTTGTGGTCAACGTGGCGACGCTTCCACAGGCGCACGCCCTGCACTCCTCGGCCTTCGAATTTCCCTCGGGTATCGACGAGTTTGAGGCCGTGGGTCTTGAAAAAGAGGCTTCACAAGCCGTGTCTGCGCCCAGGATCAAAGACGCCCCCATCGCAATGGAATGCATCGTTAACCGCATCATCCCTGTGGGCGAGATGAACGATCACGTGGTCTGGGGCGAAGTTGTCCGTTTCCACGTCAAAGACGAGCTTTACCTGGAACGAGGCCGGATTGATACGGCAGCAGTTACTGCCGTCGGGCGCTTGGCGGCTGAGTACACACTGGTTGAAAACGTGTTCACCACGCCGCTTGAGGATGAACTCCTGAAGTCCAAGCACAATCAGCGCATGGCACGGCTGGACGGTCAGCCGAATGACTGGTCACCCATCAATACAGCAGCCTGGTCCCCATCCGGCTCGACCCTCACCAAGGAGCAGTAGATGAGCACTGTAATGGAGCAGTTGCAGAAGCAGGACCCCTCGTTGACAACCACTGGCAGCGGCGATGTGGCCGTACTTTTCATCCACGGATTCCTGGATGACCAGAGTGTCTGGGACGACGTCGTCTCCGAACTCGCCACCGCGAACGCCCAGTTTCTGAGGCTGGACCTGGCAGGGATGGGGGACCGGAGCGGGGACGAAGGCCCGTACAGCCTGGAGCGATACGCCGACGACGTCGCTCGCGTCGTGGCGGGTCTGGACAGGCCCGTCGTGGTCGTCGCGCAGAGCATGGCAACGCTCGTAGCCGAACTAGTTGGGGTCCGCCATCCAGACAAAGTGGTGGGTGCTGTATTTGTTACCCCGGTGCCTTTAGCGGGGACACACCTTCCTGAGGAAGCTGTTGGTCCTTTCCGGCATCTGGGTGGAGATGCAGCAGCCCAACGAGGGATCCGGCAGTACCTCGGCGGCGGGTTGAACGAGTTCGGGTTGGACAAGCTCACCTACATAGGGGGCCGCATCCGTCCGGAAGTCGTGACCCACCTCGTGGATTGCTGGAACGAAGGGATTCCGAACGCCCCTGCGGAGAGCGAATTTAGCTCACCAGTGTTAATAATCCGCGGTGAAGCAGACCCGTTCGCGACCGCCGAGCTGATCTCTTCAGCTGTCGCCCCGCGATTCCGGCACGTCAAGGAGGAAGTACTCAGCGGGGCGGGCCACTGGCCTCACGTCGAGCAGCCTCGGAACGTGGCCGGTTTCATCGGCCGATTCCTCAAAGAAGTTTCTGAAGCATCTGCCACTACGTCTGGCGGAGGAGACGCCCAAGGCTGGATCAACGCTTTTGCCAGCAAATCCGCTGACGACTTTGGCGAGGCCTTCCACCGCGACGTTGTGCTTGAGGCTTCCGTTATCCGATCGCCCATCACCGGCCGGGAGAACGTGAAAGCGGTAATGAGCGCAGCCAGCTCCATTTACGAATCCCTGGAGTTCACCCATCAAACGGTCAATGGGCCGCGCACCTACCTTGAGTGGCAGGCCACCGCGTTCAGCGGTCTCAAAATCTACGGTGTCACTATCCTCACCAAGGACGAAGCAGGCCAGATCGTCTCGGCCGCCATCCACCATCGCCCGCTTGACGCAGCGCTCCGGTTTTCGGCTGAACTGGGGAAACGCCTCGGGAAGTCCGTGGGCGATGAATCCCGTTTCTACTCCGCCGACTGATTCCTTCGGATTCAGCTGGTTCGCAACTACTTTTCAGCGAAAGGGCTTATGCCAATGACCCACCTTACGTTCACGGTCCAGGACCAGATTGCCACCATCATCCTGGACAATCCGCCCCAGAACCGTATCGACCTTCAGATGGCCGACGAGCTTTCCGAAGCTATAACCGCGATAGGCAGTAGCGACGCCCGTGTGGTTATTATTCGGGCTGAAGGCGCGGACTTCAGCTTCGGAGGCGACATCATGACGTGGCCGGGCGCGGAAACGCGGGAGTTGCGCGCCTTGTTTGAGCGCTACATGTCAGTCTTCAACCAGTTGGAGTTGCTGCCGATGCCGGTGATTGCCGAAGTCCAGGGCCTTTGCTTTGGAGGAGGGTTTGAACTCGCCCTGCGGGCCGACCTCATTTTCGCAGCAGAATCAGCGGAGTTCGGGCATCCGGAGCAAACTCTTGGCATCGTCACCCTCTTGGGTGGCATCTATCGCGTTGCCGAAAGGGCAGGCAAGACCCGGGCAGCAGAATGGGCGATGACTTCGGAGAAAGTGTCCGCTTCTGAAATGAACCGTGCAGGAGTGGTGAACCGCGTCGTTTCCGATGACAAGCTCCGGGAGGAAGTCTTGGCGTTTGCCCAGCGGATCGCCACTGGAGCTACACAGGCATACGCTGCGCATAAGGCGCTCCTGAGAACCTGGTCGTTGGGCGGCGTGGCTGCGGCAGACCAAGCGATGTTCGATATCGCCATGCCGTTGTTTGAACGCGAAGACACCCAGGCCGGGCTGAAATCGGCCGTGGAGGCACTGGAAGCGGGGCGGCCGCGCCCGGTGTTGGAATTTCAAGGCCGCTAATCGCACTTAACATGGTGGATGGCCAAGGGTGCCCTGGAAGTTGGCGAGAGGGGATGCAGTGAGCGACTGGAACGCGACGCAACGCTATGACATGGAAAGTGCTCCTGGAGGGCTGGGTTTTGTCCATGACCTGCTCAACACGAAATCCGCTGGAAAGCCGCGAAGGACCGATTTGTTGCTTGATCTCGGGCTTGCCCAGGATTGGCTGGATGCTGGTCTGAAACAGTGGGCACTGGCCACCGGGCGGCGTTATGTCGAAGTCAAACTTACGGAACGCGACCTTGAACACCTGCGGTACTTTCGGGATGAACTTGCAGGCACGCTAAACGCCGGAGGCGACCCTGACGCCGTCGTTGGTTCCGACATTGACGCTTTGCCCACAGTCTGGACGACCGCTACCTCCTTGAGGCTCAAGTCCAATGGCGAGATCCAAGCCGAACCGCAGGGAGCCGGAGCCGGGCACATTGAATCCCTGGCTATGACGGAGATCTTCCAGGCCCAACTCGCAGGGACCTGGCACCGGCTCAAACTGTGCCGCAGCGAAAAATGCAGGGTTGCGTTCTTTGATCGCTCGCGCAACAACAGCGGCGTGTGGCATGACGTAAGAATTTGTGGAAACCCGGCGAATCTTCGGGCGCACCGGGCACGAAAACTTGAATCAAAGCTCGTGAATTGACTCCCATTTCTGTTCGTTCATAAACAATGGGAAGAAGGGTCTTTTCGCACACCGGGCTATTAACCCCACTAAGGACCCCAATGCAAGCTTTACCTCCCGACAATTCCGCCCGAATCACCGAGTACGCGCATCCTGACAGGCTGGTCACCGCCGAATGGCTTGTACGGCACATGGCTGATGACAGACTGGTCATCGTGGAGTCTGACGAGGACCCGCTGCTTTATGAAGTGGGCCATATTCCGTCGGCCGTCAAAATTGATTGGCACACAGATCTGAACGATCCTGTTATACGCGACTATTTGACGGGGCGGGAATTCGCCAATCTTATGACGTCCAGAGGTATTTCGAGGGACAGCACCGTTGTCATTTATGGTGACAAGCACAACTGGTGGGCTGCCTATACCCTCTGGGTGTTCCGTCTCTTTGGCCATCCTGACGTCCGCTTGCTCGACGGCGGCCGGGAAACGTGGATCTCCGAAGGGCGTCCCCTCGAGACTTCGCTGCCGCCGGCAAGGAGCGCAACATCCTATCCGGTAGTCACGCGCGATGACTCGTCCATCCGGGCGTTCAAGGATGACGTCCAGGAACACCTCGGCTTATCCCTCATCGACATCCGCAGCCCTGAGGAGTACACCGGTGAGCGGACTTCCATTCCCGATTACCCGCAGGAGGGCGTCCTCCGTGGCGGGCATATCCCTGGGGCACGCAATGTCCCGTGGGCGCGGGCTGTTTCGGATAATGGAACGTTCAGGCCGCGAAGGGAACTGGAGGAGATCTACTTCCAGGAAGTAGGCCTGAAAGTGGACGATGAAGTTATCACCTACTGCCGGATTGGTGAGCGTTCAAGCCATTCCTGGTTTGCCCTGACTTTCCTGCTGGGCATGGACAGGGTGAGGAACTACGACGGTTCCTGGACCGAATGGGGCAATGCAGTCCGGGCTCCCATAGCGGTAGGTAGTTGAAGTCTTTCTTTGGGTGAGTAGTCCGGCCACTGTCTCACCGGAGCCATGGATGGCCATCAGCGAAGCCTGTTGCCCTACTTCCCGGGAGGCCGTGGGGAGTCTCAGGATGATGGTGCGACGTCGATGAGCACCTTCCCGATGGTGCCCTGCTCCACGGCGTCATGTGCCGCGGCGGTATCTTCGAGTGGGAAGCGGGTCAGCGGCAGGCCGTGCTCTTCGCCGACGCGCAACGCACCGGCCTTCAGCGCCTCAGAGACGGCGGCCACGGCGTGCTGTTTCTGCTCGTCCGTCACCGTGTAAGTGAGGATGAACTGGTATCGGACGTTCTTCGTGATGCTTTCACGGAGGGGAACCGTCACTGGTTCCCCGGGATTCGCCGCATAGATGGCTATGGTTCCGCTTGGCTTGAGCACCTGCACGTCGGAATCGATGTTGGCTGGAGCGTTTACGTCAACGATGGTGTCGACCCCGCCGGGGGCGGAGCGACGGACGGCAGCCACGACGTCGTCGGTGCGGTAGTTCACGATGATATGGGCTCCGGCGAGGCGTGCGAGTTCAGCGCCCGATGCGCTGTCAGGGCGGGGATGCCGATGGACGCCCCGGTGTCGAAGGATTCAGCGTCCGGAAGCGCCACTGCTTTGGCCGCTGGTACAACCGCATACTCCTGTGCTGTGCCCTCATGGCTGACCCAGGCGACGTCCCAGAGCCAGACGCGGTCGCCGATGCTGCGTCCTGTCACTCCGCAGCCGATCTTGTCGATCACGCCGGCGCCGTCCTGGTTAGGAACCTTCGGTGCTTCCAGCGGGATGTTTCCTCCTCCGCCTGCCCGGGCCTTCCAGTCGGTGGGGTTCACCCCGGAGACGACCATGCGAACCCGAACGTAACCCGCGCCGGGGTCAGTCAGCGGCTTGTCCTGAAACTTCAGCACTGAGGACGAACCTGTCTCCTCGTACACAATCGCTTTCACGTCTTCTCCAATGAATCGGGTACGCGTGGCAGACTGTACCGAACCAACCCATCGAAGGAACACGGCGGCCAACTTCCCGTGTCAATGGGCTGTCAAAAAGCTCGTCGATTGGCGGTCCGCAATGAAGTGTCCCTCGGGGGAGGCAGTGCTCAGCCTTCAACCCGGACGGACAGAGCGGCATGGTCGACTTCGTCGCCCTCGCCGGTGTGCTCAATAATCAGCGGATGCTGGCCAAGAGTCTATCCGGGCGGGACAAAGGCCGTCATGCTGTCCCAGCGCCCGGTTGGTGGGGGAATATGAGCAGCGTGCTCGTGGCGGTGGCGAGGAGTTCTCCGTCGGCGGTGCTGAGGCGGCCTTCGGTGAAGATTACGCGCGAGCCGGTTTTTACGACTGACCCCTCTGCACGCAGAGTACCCTTCTGAAGCGTGATGGGTCGCAGATACTTCACCGCCAGGTCGATAGAGGTGTAGCCGATCCCTGCGTCCAAGGTAGTGTGTGCCGCGCAGCCGAGCACCGTGTCCAGGAGTGTGCAGGCCAAGCCGCCGTGCACCATTCCGAGGGGGTTGTAGTGGGCTTCTCCCGGCAGGCACTGGAACTCGACGTGTCCGTACCTCGCATCGACGAGATCGAAATTCATGAGGGCAGAGATCGGCGGCGGCGCAATGCTGCCGTCGCGGAGGCCGGAAAAGTAGTCCAGACCCGACAGCCGTGGCAGCTGTTCGAGCGCGACTGCCGGATCAATCCAGGTGAAGGTTTCCGAGCGTTGCGCTGAGGGGTTGGTCGACACCGGGGTTGCCTCCTTAGGGCTCTGTAGGTTTTCAGGGTTTGTGGCGGTCATGCCGGGATGTTGGCTGCCAGTACAGGGTACAGATCCGAGATCGAGCCAGAGAGACCGCGCTTCACTCCGGCGCTGATCTCATCCACGATGACCTCGTAATCACCTTGTTCGAGCCCATCGAACGACTTCCGCGCGACTTCCTCGGGGGAGGTCTTCGGGGCATTCACGTCCTTGGCCATGGCTGTGTCGATGTAGCCGACGTGAACACCCGTGACCTGCGTGCCTTGGGGGGCCAATTCCACGCGGAAGGAGTTGGTCGCCGACCACAGCCCGGCCTTTGATGCACTGTAGGCGCCGGTGAGTGCGATCCAGCTGAGCGCCGAGTGGATGTTGAGGACCGCTGATGTCCCACTGGCGGCGAGCACCGGGGCGAATGCCCTGGTCAAGGCGACCGGTCCGAAGAAGTTGGTCTCCATGACCTCACGGATCTTCTCGTCGGGGAGGGCCAAGAACGTGTCCGATTCGACGCTCATGCCGGCGTTGTTGATCAGAACGGTGACGTCCTGGGCCTGGGTAACGGCGGCCCGGATCGAGTCAGGGTTGGTGACATCGAGCGCGAGGGGGACCACCCGGGAGTCGTTCCACTCTTGCGGGCGGCGGGCCGTCGCGTACACCTTCGAAGCACCCCGGGCCAGAGCCTGTTCCACTAGCTCGCGGCCCAGACCTCCATTTGCACCGGTAACGAGGACGACGGCGCCAGATAGCAGTGGCATGGATTCTCCTGATCTCAGAAGGCGGCGACGCGGTTGTCGTGACCTCAGAGCATCAGAGTAGCGGAGTGAGTTTGATTTTCCAACTGACTTGTATACTGGAGGCAAGCAGCGAAAGCAGGTGAACGATGAACCGGCCGACCGACAAAGCGGCAGATGCGCCCAGGGCGTGTTTCATCGCGGCGGGGCTCGACGTGCTCGGGGAGCGGTGGGCGCTGCTGGCGCTTCGCGAGATGTCCTTGGGCGTTCACCGCTTCGATCAGATCGCGCGTAATACCGGCGCGTCCCGCGACATCCTGACGGGCCGCCTGCGCACACTCGAAAGCCAAGGCGTGATCGAGCGTGTCCAGTACTCCGAGCGCCCCCCACGCTACGAGTACCACCTCACAACTTCCGGGTCCGAAGTCGCGCCCATCCTCATTTCACTCGCAGCGTGGAGCAGTACATGGATGCGCGACGAGACACCCCGCGCCTCCTACCGGCACAGCTGCGGGGCCGACCTGAAACCGGTGGTGTCATGTGGGGAATGCGGTGAAGAGTTCAGCCCAGGAAGTCTGATGCTGGGACCGCTTGTGTCAGCGGCCGGCGCGGATCCGGCGTCTGCCCAGTAGCAACAATAACCGGCAAGTTGACCTCGGATTCCACGAGACATTTCCGTCAGTAGGGCGGGTGCGGAGCTGGGCCAGGTTTCAGTCTTGGCAGTCAGGCCAGATTTCGGATCCGCCATCGTGAATGCGGTCACCGGAGGTCCATGTTTTCGCAACGCTCGATGGGGTACACCACACCGTGGCCGGGCAGCTGATGCCGCTGGACACGCGAACGTCAGTGCCTTCGCAGGAGGGGCGGCAGACGGGTTGGCACGCTGCTATCCGTTTCATTTCAGCCAGCCACCCTGACCGGACGCTAAGGCGGATGCCTTTTTCAAGCGTGCTGTCTGATTCATGGCTCTTCCTGCTCCCGGAGTCTTGCTGATTGCCTGCCGCGTCAGCGGCTCGGGTTCCTTGGATTGCCGCTGGATTAACCATGACTCCTGTGGATCAAGAGCAGCCGTGGTTTTCCATAGCCTTGGCGCAGTTTTTGGGCAGGAATAAGAAACTGTCGGGAGGTGGTCCTGGCCCGGTCCGTCCCCGGCAACGCAGGAACCAGTTGCTCAGTCTCGTCGATCCCTAGACCACACCCAGAGGTTGCCCTAAGGTTGGGGCATCAACGGTCGTTGGCCGGTGGAGCTCCATCGCGGAGGTGCATCATGGGTATTATTGCTTCCGGTTTCCGTGGACGGCGGTCCGAGAATGCTGCGTTACCTCCGGGCCAGCATGAAACACACGACTTTCCCGTCCTGACCGCTGGACCCGCTCCCCTCATTCCCGCCGATCAATGGGAGTTCTTCATTACTGCGGAGAACGGCCAGCGGCTCGCGTGGTCCTGGGATGAGTTCATGGCCTTGCCGCAGGAGGAGATCACCGAAGACATTCACTGCGTGACCAGTTGGTCAAAATTGAAAACAGTGTGGCGTGGAGTTTCGGTGGACACGCTTTTCGAAAACGTGGAGACCACCCGCGACTTCGCCACCGCCCATTCATTCGGCGGTTACACAACCAATGTTCCGCTGTGGGACCTCCTGGGCGGGAAGGCTTGGGTGGCCTGGGAGTTCGATCACGAACCTCTTGAACGGGCGCATGGCGGTCCGGCGCGGCTCTTGGTGCCGCATTTGTATTTCTGGAAAAGCGCCAAGTGGATTCATGGTTTGGAACTGACAGAGGACGACGTTCCTGGTTTCTGGGAATCGAATGGATATCATCTTCACGGCAATCCGTGGCGCGAGGAGCGGTACTCGTGAGGCCTTTGCCGTGAGTTCTGTATGGCGCGTCGCTGAAGTGGTGGGCGGGGAACTGGAAAACGCCACAGCCCGGACCATTAGGCTGCGCGTGGATGGTTTGATGGGATATCTGGCTGGGCAACACATTGATATACGCCTCACCGCAGAGGACGGGTATACAGCCATCCGGTCTTACTCGGTGGCATCCGCAAGTGCGGATGAGCATCTGGAAATCACCGTTGACGAACTGCCCGACGGCGAAGTGTCGCCTTACCTTGTCCGGGACCTGGCCGTGGGGGACCAGCTGGAAATCCGGGGACCGGTGGGCGGCTGGTTTGTCTGGCGGCCAGCCAATTCGAACCCGGTGCAGCTGATCGGAGGAGGGTCAGGTGTGGTGCCGCTGATGTCGATGATCCGCGCCCATCAGGCGTCCAACAGGGCAGCCCCTTTCAGGTTGCTCTATTCCCTTAAGGCTCCGGAAGCTGTGCTTTACCGTGACGAACTGCACCGTTTGGACCGGGAATCAGCCAAGCTGATGGTCGATTACGTCTACACGCGTTCGACGCCGGAGGGCTGGCCGGCAGCGCCAGGTCGCCTTACCTCCGAGAGCCTTTTGGGCAAGATCTTCCCAACAGAGGAGAACCCGGATGTTTTCGTTTGCGGCCAGACGGTGTTTGTGGAGACCGTTTCGGACTGGCTTGTAATGGCCGGCTATCGGCCGGAGTCGATAAAGACCGAGCGGTTTGGCGGGACGGGAGGTATCCGGTGAACAGCACCGACGACTTCGCTGTCCCCGAGTCCGAAGACCAGGACATTGCAGCCGGACCCCATGACCCGATTTCGCATGTAGACGGGAACGCCGCGGCTGGCGCCCTGTCCGAAGTCTTCCGAATCGACATCATCGCGGCGCTGGGACGTTGCAGGCACTGCGGTTCCGTCAGGGCTTTTGGCGAAGCCATGGTCTTCACGGATGCGCCCGGAATTGTGGTCCGGTGCCGCGACTGCCAGGGCGTGCTGCTGCGATTGGTCCAAACACCGACCCAATATTGGCTGGATTTGAGCGGCCTCAGCTACTTGGAGATCGACCGCGAAGAGTAGACGCCAATCTCGCTGGCACCGGGAGCGGCGCCGCCTCACCCGTCGATGGGAACGGGCGCTGCCTACACGCCCGGCCTCGACGTTAGCCGATTAGCCGGCGCCGTTATCGCTTTGATGAGTCCTGGCGACAAAGTGCTCAACCCGGCGGTCCGGCACCAGCCAGATCAGCGCCACGACCGTGAAGATAGCGATCCCGAAAAGGGGCTCGAGCGGGGTGACGGCGATGCCGACAGCATAGATCACGGGGGACGCTTTGCCTTTCCAGTCCCGGCCGAGAGCCCTGGCCAGGGCCCCGTCCCTGCCTTGGGCGGCGATCAGCCGACGTTCCAGGATGTAGTACGCGATCGCTGCACACAGCAGGTTGATTCCGTACAGCAGGACGGGGACCTGCACGAAGCCGGACTCATCCATCCACCGGGTCGTGAAGGGGAAGAGCGACAGCCAGAACAGCAGGTGTAAATTGGCCCAGAGGATACCGCCGTTCACTCGACCGGCCAGGTGGATCATGTGGTGGTGGTTGTTCCAGTAGATCCCGACATACACGAAGCTCAGAAGGTAGCTGAAGAGGGTCGGCAGAACTGCGGACACGCCCTCCCACGTTGGCGCTTCCGGGGTGTGCAGCTCCAGGACCATGATGGTGATGATGATGGCCAGTACGCCGTCACTGAACGCCTCGAGCCGGTTCTTGTTCACCGGCCCCGGTCCCGTCGCACGTGGCACTGCTTTCGGGTCACCCTGTCATCAGCCATAGTCGGCTCCTCTCAAGGCCTGCGCTGTACGGGCGACACTCACCCGGTGGATAGAGTACACCCGTCTCTTCGGCGGGACGCGAACCTACGGACGCACGTGGATGATCGTCTTCCCATTCCGGCGTGCGGCAGGGTTAAGGGCATTGACCGCATCGTCGAATTCGCCGATGTTTCCGATGTTTGTCCGCAGTCGTCCGTCTCGGATTCGCTGAACGATCTCACCCAGCTGCGCACGATCCGACTCGACAACGAAATCCACTGCCAGACCATCCCTGGGGCGGGCTTCAACTGGCCCGGTGATGCTTACCAGCGTTCCGCCGGGCCGGATCAGCGCCGCTGACTGCTTCTGGATGTCGCCCCCGATCACATCGAATACCAGGTCAACTCCGGTGATATCTTGCAAGGTGTCATTGGCGAGATCGACGAACTCGTGCGCTCCGAAGTCAAGTGCCTTCTGCCGATCGGCAGTGCGTCCGGTGCCGATGACGTAGGCGCCTGCTTCACGTGCCAGCTGAGTCACCATCGTTCCGACGGCGCCAGCGGCGCCGTGCGCCAGAAGACTCTGTCCCGGCTGGATGCGGCCATGTATAAACAACCCCTGCCATGCTGTCAGGCCAGAGATGGGCAGACTCGCGCCAACTGTGAAGGCGACGTCGCCCGGCAGCGGCGCAAGGTTACGTGCTTCCATCGCCACATACTCCGCCAAGGTGCCGTCTCGGTGCCAGTCCGCAAGGCCAAATACGCGTTGACCCACAGTTAGCCCTGTCGTGCCATAGCCGAGCGAGGTTACGACGCCGGCCACCTCGTGCCCAATGATGGAGGGTGTCCGATCCCGGCCGGCTCGATCAGTCCAGGTCGACGGCCACTGGACCTCAGTCGGGACGAATCCCGAGGCATGGATCTCAACAATGACATCGTTTATGGATGCCGACGGCTGCGGCCGTTCGGCCATCATCAGCCCGGCCATTCCGGCGGACTGATCTGTCACAACAATTGCTTTCATCAAGAAGCTCCCTCTACTCGATCCTGGCCTGCACGACGGTTTTACTTTTGTAGTTTTAGCCCACCCGCAAAGGCTCCGCGATCACCACAGGATGATCGCGTCTCACGTCCCCGAAGAACCCGCCCTCGAAGAACTCCGCGTTCGCCCCGACGTAGTCTGCCCATTCGTCAGGGACATCGTCCGCGTAGTAGATCGCCTCTACGGGGCACACGGGATCGCATGCCCCGCAGTCAACGCACTCGGACGGGTGGATGTAGAGCGAGCGTTCGCCCTCGTAGATGCAATCCACCGGGCATTCGTCAATGCACGCCTTGTCCTTAACATCCACGCAGGGCTGTGCGATCACGTAGCTCATGGCGCACTAAACACCGGTGTAGACGGTCTTGCCCCAGGTGTAGAAGTCCAGGGCGGACCTGCCTTGCTCGCGGAAGGTGTTGGTGGAGGAATCCTTCACTCCGCCGAAGGGGACGTTCAGGTCCAGCCCGGCAGTGGGCCGGTTGATCTTCACGACGCCTGCCTGTGCCCTGGCAGCGAAGTCCGTGGCGAGGGCAAGCGAGTCCGTGCAGATGCCGGCGGTGAGCCCGTAGCGGGAATCATTGATGGCGGCGAGGCCAGCTTCGTAGTCGGCCACTTCGAGAATCGCCACCACTGGACCGAAGATCTCTTCCGTCACGGCTGCGTCGTCGAAGGGCAATCCGGTGAGAATCGCCGCCGGGAAGAACAGCGCGCCGCTGGGGTCGCCGTCGTACTGTCCGTGCAGAAGTGTGGCACCGCGTTCGACGGCGGTACGCACCGCTGCCTGGTCCTGCTCGAATTGCTGCCTGCTCACCACAGCGCCCATCCGGGCGTCGCCATCAAGTCCGTCGCCGGTGGTGTAGGCGGCGGCCTCCTGAACCAAGGCATCGAGGAAGGCGGCCCGGATGCCGGGCGTCACGTAGACGCGGGACGTCGCTGTGCACGCCTGGCCCGTCAGGCCGAATGCGCCAGCCGCTACTACCTGCGCAGCTTTGCGGGGGTCGGCGTCATCCAGCACCAGCACGCCATTTTTGCCGCCCATTTCGAGCTGGACGCGGGCGCGCCGGGCGTTGAGGATCTCCTGCAAACCAAGGCCAACATTGGTGGAACCCGTGAACGACAAACCGGCGATGCGGTGGTCCCGCGCCAGCGCGTCGCCCACCACGCGGCCCTTGCCGTGCACCACGTTGAACACGCCGGGGGGCAGTCCGGCGTCCTGCAGGGCACGCGCCAAGTGCGTCGTGGACAACGGAGTGAGCTCGGCCGGTTTGATCACCACGGCGTTGCCGCTGATCAGGGCAGGCGCGGTTTTCCATGCAGGAATGGCGATGGGGAAGTTCCACGGGGTAATGAGTCCCACCACGCCCAACGGTTCGCGACGCGTCGTGATGGTGGTATCTGGCAGGCCGCTGGGCAGGACTTCGCCGGTTGCCGCCCAGCCCAGCGAGCCGAAGAAGCGCAGCACGTCCGAGGCACGCTTGACCTCACCCTTTGCCTCCGCGAGTGTCTTTCCTTCCTCACGGACAAGGTCCTCAGCGATGGCGTGCCGGCGCTCGTTGAGCAGGTTTCCGGCCGCGATGAGGATGGCGCCCCGGGCTGGTGCTGGCAGGGCCGCCCATGACGGCTGGGCTGCGACGGCGGCAGTGATGGCGGAGTCCACGTCCTGGACGGTGCCGCTGGGTGAGAGCGCTGCGAGTTCGCCTGGCCGGGCGGGATTCATTCGCTGCGTGTCCGAGTCTCCGAGCCATTGGCCATTGATGAGGTGCTGGGCGGTCATCGTCTGCGGGTCGGTGATCGACTGGGGGTCAACTGCTGTGGAAGTCATGATGTTCCTATCGGATTTGAGGGGGAGGCTAAAGGCTGCGGATCAGGCCGCCGTCGCACCTGAGCGCGACGCCGGTGATGTACGACGCCGGCGCGCTGCACAGGAAGGCGGCAGCGGCGCCGAACTCGGCAGGTTCTCCATAGCGCCGGGCGGGAATGGTCTTGCGGGATTCGAGCTGGATGTCTTCCAGAGTGGTACCGCGTCGCTTGGCGGCGGCGTGGTCAAGTTGGGTGACCCGGTCGGTGGCGATGCGGCCAGGCAGGAGCAGGTTCACGGTGACCTCGTCCAGGGCCACTTCGGCAGCGAGGGTCTTGAGGTAACCGGCCAGGGCAGCACGTCCGGTGTTGGAGACGGCGAGGTTGGGAAGCGGGGCTGTCACACCGCTGGATCCGATAGCCAGGATCCGGCCCCATCGCCGTTCCCGCATCCCCGGAAGCACCTGGGAAACCAAGGCGTGCTGAGGTTTGACCAACAGATCAAACGCCGCCGCGATGTCATCGGAGCTCAGTGTGGCTGCGGCGCCGGGTTTGGGGCCGGGGCCGTTGAGGACCAGGATGTCGATCGGTCCCAAGTCAGCGACCGTCTGTTCCACCGCCGATTCGATGCCCTCGGGCGTGGTCAGGTCAGCCTCGATCGCCACGGCGTCGAAGCCCTTGGTGACTATGCCGGAAACACCATCCCCGTAGGCGCCGGCAGTTCCAGTCCCGTACGCGGCCTGTAGTTCAGCGACGATCTCCTTGGCACGGTCCCGACGACGGCCCACGATCGCCACGCGCACGCCTTCGGCTGCCAGGGCACGGGCCACGGCCAGGCCCAGACCACCCGTGGAAGCGGCGACCAACGCTGTCTTGCCCGCAATTCCCAGATCCATCAGAAGCTCCTTACCGGGGCGGCGGCATTTTCAAGGGCAGCAGCCGCCTCACGAAGATGCATGCCCATACTCCCGCGCAGGGCTTCGGGGAAACCCGCTGCAGGGGCGCGAACACCGGAGTCTTTGATGAGGCCCCGTTCGCGCAGGCACTCCTTGCGAATAGCCAGCGCTACCTTCGCCTGCTGCTCAAAGTTGATCAGCGGGAGATAGGGGAGTAGTTCGCGCTGGGCTGCTTCGTAGCCATCCTGCTGCCATGCCCGCACACATCCTATGAGGGCTTCAGGGTAGGAGAAACCGGTCATCGCGCCTGCCGCCCCAGCCATCAGTTCATCCAGCAGTCCCTGCCCACCGAGGCCACCAAAGACTGAAACCCCGACGCCGACACTCAGCTCCGCGATCGCGACGCTGGTGGGCGGTGCTTCGGCCTTGACGGCAATGACGAAGTCGCAAGAGGCCACTGCCTTGATCAGTGCGGGTCTCGAGATAGTGACCCCACTCGCCAACGGATAGTCCTGGAGGACCACTTTGGCGCCAGTAGCCCGGTGGATGGCATCCAAGTGCGCAATCACCGTCTCGGGCTTGCCCGAGTTAGCCTGCACCATCACAGCAGCCAGGCGTTCTCCGGCAACGTCCTGGGCTGCCCGGACTTCCTCGATGGCGGGCCGGGTGGCCAGGGCGGTCACGCCCACCACCAACGGCAGCTCGGTGCATTCGACGGCGGTCTCCAGCACTTGCCGGCGTTCCTCAGCCGTCAGTGCGGCTGCTTCGCCGAAGACTCCCAGTACGGTGAGTCCCGTGGCGCCGATGGTCTCGTAATGCTCCACGAGCTCGGACAAACTGTCCAGGTCCACGTCCAGCGTGCTGCCCTGGAATGGTGTGGCAACAACGCCCCACACTCCTGGAGCCAAAGATTTATGGTTCAGGGATTCGGGCGCGACTGATGGCGGCATCGGTATCTCCTTTACTTCCTTCGATATGGATTTTGTTGGCGAGGCGGGTCAGCGGTCGTGCCGGATCACTGAGCCGTTCAACGCCCCGGCCAGATCGGCGCGCGCTTTTCCTGGAAAGCACGCACTCCCTCGGCGGAGTCTTCGCTGTCCAGCGCGGCCATAAGAGCCGGCAGTCGTAGGCCGCGGGCTTCGGGGGCCGTCAAGTGGGACGTCTGGGTGACCATCTGCTTCACCGCGCGGACCGAGGTGGGTGCGCACGCAAGGACCTGGTCCACCCAACGCTGCACAGCGGCGTCGAGCTCTTCTGCAGGGACTACCTCATTGACAAGTCCCATGGACTGCATCTCGGCAGCGTCTGCCTTGCGGCCCGTCAGGAGCATCCCCATGGCCTGGGTATACGGGACCCGCCGCACCAACTGGTGGATGCCGCCGTCGAGCGCTAATCGCCCAACCCGAGGTTCCGTCAAGCCGAACTTCGCGGTGTCGGCTGCCACCACGATGTCGGCACCCAGCACAATTTCCATGCCGCCGCCAAGGGCGTAGCCGTTGACGCGGGCGATGACCGGGATGTCCAAGCTGGTGCGCAGGCTCAGGCCACCGAAGCCATTGGGATCCAGTCCGGCCCAATACTCCAGGCCGGTCTTGTCTACGGCCGACGCCGACATGTCAGCACCAACGCAGAAGGCGCGGGACCCAGCACCGGTGATGACAACCGCACGTACGGACGGGTCCTGCTCAAGCTGGGCCCAGATCTCGTTGAGCCGTGCATGCGTGATGGCATCCACGGCATTGAGGACGTGCTGACGATCGATGACCACCGTGGCCACGTGGTTCTCGATTGTCAGGGTGACGGCATCCACGGGAGCCTCCACAACAGTGGTCACCGCAATACCCCCAGCTGCTGCAGGCGCTCGATCGTCTCTTGGTCGAAGCCGTTCTCCAGCAGGACCTCCACATTGTGCTCACCGAGGCGCGGTGCAGCCCGCCGGATGGTGGGCGGAGTAGCGGAGAGCCGGATGGGAGCGTTCAGCATACGGACAGTGCCGACGCCGGGGTGCTCTGCTTCCACGATCATCCCGTTGGCCTCTGTTTGCGCATCCGCCAAGGCCTGTTCCAAGGTGTGCACGGGAGCATTCAGCAGCCCCTGCTCCTCAAGCTGGTGTGTCCAATACTCGGTGGTATTGGTGGCGATGCGCTCGCGGAAGATGGCCTGCAGTGCCGGCTTGTTCTTGAATTGCTGCTCAAGGTTGGAGAATTCGGACCGCTGGGTGAGGTCCTCGTCCAGGCCAAGTGCTTCAGAAATCCTGGCCAGGGGATCGGGCGTGAAACCACCCACCATGCACACGGCGCCGTCGGTGGTTTCGAAGACACCGCTCAGTGGCATGGCACCCCAGTTGACCTCGTAGCCCCGGTTGAGCTGCATGCACGCTTCCTGCATCTGCAGGTGCAGCATGGAGTCGTACATCGTTACCTCCACCTTCTGGCCCACCCCCGATGCCTCGCGTGTTCGCAGCGCCAGAAGGATGCCCTGCATGAGGTGCATGCCGGTGATGTAATCGCACAGCGTGGTGGGGTAGATGGAGGGTTTGGCGTCATCGGATTCCCGTCGCCACATCACTCCCGAATACGCTTGCGCGATCGCGTCCTGGCCACCTTTATGGGCGTAGGGCCCTTCCGGGCCGAAGCCGGTGCCGGAGGCCCAGATGATTCCCGGGTTCGCAGCTTTCAGGTCCTCGTAGCCGAAGCCCATCCGTTCCATGACTCCGGAGCGGAAGTTGCTGACCACTACGTCCGCATCAGCGATGAGCCGGTGCAGCACTTCACGCCCTTCGTCGGTACGGGTGTCCACGGAGACGCTGCGTTTGTTCCGGTTGATGGACAGGAAGATCGGGTTGTCCTGGCCGTCCTGGTCAGGGAACGAATTGCGTGAAATATCGCCGGCGCCGGGACGTTCCACCTTGATGATGTCTGCGCCGTAGTCGCCAAGCAACTGCGTGCAGGACGGGCCCATGAACACCTGCGTGAAGTCCACGATCTTGATGCCGTCCAGCGGCAGCGGGGTAACTGCCGAAGCAACTGAGGCGCCGGTGGCAGCGGTGGCGGGGGACGTCGTCGTGCTTTCAGTCTGGTCGAGGAGAACGGTGCTCATGCCGGCACCACTGCGTCCACGTCGATGTCCACGGTAGCGTTCGATGACGGGACGTCGCCTGGGTCTGCACCATGCCGCCGCATACCCTGCTGGATATCCAGCGCCGAGACGTCGCGGACCAACACGTTGTTTTCTACGGCGAGGGCCGCTGCAACGCCGACGGCCTGTCCCATTGCCATGCAGGGTGGAATCTCGCGCGACATTTTCTGTGCCTCGGGGGTGGCGGAGTAATGGCGGCCGGCGACCAGGAGCTGGTCCACTTCCTTGGGGAGCAGCGAGCGGTACGGGTAGTAGTAGTCACGGCCCCGGGCAACGGTGTCCGCGAAGTGGCGGCGCTGGGTGACGTCGTCCTTGGTCATGACGTACTCGCCCTGCAGGAGCCGGGTCTGGCGGACGCCCATCTGGGAGGCGACGTCCAGCATGTAGCAGTTTTCGAAGCCAGGCAGGTTGGCGCGGACGTACTCTACGGCCTCGGAGATGCGGTCCCGGGCGGCGAACTCAGCAGCAGTCATGTCCGCCGGGTCAACGCCGTCGAATCCACTCATGTGCGGGGCGTTGCACCAGACCACGCCGTCGATGGGGGTCTTGAGCCACCAGAGTTCCCAGGCCCCGCCGAGGAGGCGCTTGATCTTGCGGTTGATGGCCCGCGCTTCCTTGGGGTTCGCCTGTTCGAAGGCTTCGGCTGCCTTGGTGTTCACATTGCCGAGGCGGAAGACCAGCGTGGTGAGGTAGTTGTCCTTGGCATAGCTGGCGCCGGCGCGGGAGGCGACGTCAATGTCCCCGGTGGTGTCGATCACGACGTCGGCCATGAAGGCCTGCGGGCCGAGTTTCGTTTCGCAGATGACGCCCTTGATCACGCCGTTGTCCACGATGGGCCGGGAGAACCAGGAGTGCAGGCGGAGGTCCACGCCGGCCTCGCGAACGAGGTCGTTGGAGACGCGCTTCCAGCCGTCGGGATCGAAAGCCGCGGCGTAGCAGATGGGCTTGGGGTTGGTGTGTGAGTGGAAATCGAAGGTCCCGTAGCGGCCCCACTTGTTCCAGAGTTCCTCGGACGTTTTGCGGTCATCCGCGGGCGGGACGATTGCCAGGCCAAGCTTCTGCAAGCGCTCCACGTATTCGGAGACTATGCCGGTGACGGTGATTTCCTGGCCGTTGATCATGTCATCGAGAACCAGGACCATACCGCCGGAAGCCAGGCCGCCCAAGGATGAGTAGCGTTCCAGGAGCGTGACTTTGGCTCCTGAGCGGGCGGCGGTAACCGCCGCGGCGACGCCTGCGGGACCACCGCCGACTACCAGGACGTCGGATCGTGAGATGACCGGGGCGGTGAGGTCCGCCGTCGTAGTGCTGAGTTCAAGCGTGTTCAGTGCGGGAGTGTTCACGGGAGGTTCCTTACTTTCCGACGAAGATGCCGTTGGAGCGGCGTGCGGCGAGGTAGAAAACGATGCTGAGGGTGGAGAGGACGGCCACGTAGACCGGGAAGATCCAGGTGAGGTTCAGGGACTGGAACCAGACCAGAAGGTAGGAGGCGGTGCCACCGAAGAGCGCCACGCCGATGCCATAACCCAGGGCGACGCCGGTGCCCCGGATGTTCTTGGGCATCAGGGATGAGCTGATCACGTTATAGAGGGTCATGTTCAGGACCAGAACGATCGAGCCACCCAGGAGGACTGCTGCGAATCCGCCAATGCCCGGCTGGACGTACATCAGCATGAGGAACACGGACGGGATGGCGAGGATGCGGGTCACCAGGAACCAGCGGGACATTGCTTTGCCGTCGGCCAGCTTGCCGATGATCCAACTGCCCACTACGAGGATGATGGCCAGGATGGTGGTGAGGGCGAAGACCGCGGTGGGATCTTCCTTGAAACCGCTGCGGGCTGCGGTGGGAAGGCCAACGTTCCAGGCGTAGTTGTATGCCTGTGCTGCACCCACCACGAAGATGATGGCAAGCACGGAGAGCCAGTGCTTACGGACCCCGGACCACACGGCACGCGGAGTGTTCGTGGCCATTTCCTCGGCCTTGAGGGTTTCCGGCAGGGAGCGGCGGAGGTAGAGAACCACAAAACCGAAGGCAGCGCCGATGATGAACGGTACACGCCAGCCCCAATCGGCCATGGCCGCGCCGCCGAGGACAAGGCTGCAAAGGAAGCTCACCAGCGAGGCCAGCAGGATGCCGATGTTCACGTAGAAGGACATGATGCCGGCCACGTAGCCTTCGCGGCCTTCCGGGGCAAGCTCTACAGCGTGGGAGGTGGAGAGCGGGGCTTCGATTCCTGTGGAGATGCCCTGCAGGACGCGGCACACGAGCAGGATGATGCCGGCCCAAGCACCGATGGTGGCGTAGTTCGGCGTGATGGCAATGATCAGCGTGGTGCCGGCCATGAGCATGATGGACAACAGCATGACCCGACGCCGGCCGATCCGGTCTGCGAGCGTCCCCAGCAATATGCCGCCCAGGGGTCGGAAGGCGAACCCGACGGCGAACACGGCCAGTGCGTTCAGCGTGGCGGAGAGTGGCTCGGTGTTGGGGAAGAAGTTCGGTCCGATGAAGGCTGACAGGAGGCCGAAGACCATCCAGTCGTACCATTCAAGGGCGTTGCCGAGGCCCAGGCCCAAGAGTCCTTTGCGGACCTGGGGAGTGAACTTTGGGTTCTTTGTGGGGGAGGAGTGGCTGGTGCTTGGTGACGGGACGGCGTTGTCCGTCGTTTGGGTGTTGAGCATGGAAGTGTCCTTACGCTGACGCCCCGGAGGGCGTGGGAGGGTATGACGCAGGAACGCCTGTCGGAGGAGGCGTGTTGTGCGAAAGTGGCAAGGATTGTCTGCGGCCACGGTTCGTGTCCGGACAGTTAAGGGAAAACGCTGGCGCCGTTGAGGGGCAGCAGTGTTACCACGCGTGTGGTGCGTTGACCCAGATGGCTACGCATACCTCTTCGTAGCTGTTTTTGTACCAGTGGGGGATCTCTGAGGAGTAGGTGATCGAGTCGCCCTCTTCCAGGCTGTAGCAGACGCCGTCCAGATAGACGTCCTTACGGCCGGAGATGATGTAGCAGAACTCTTCACCGCTGTGGGTAAAAGGGGTTGCGCTGGTGTCGTGCCCTGGGGGCGTGCTGATCCACTGCGCTTCGATGCTTCCGTCGCGGTTGGGAGTCAGCAGTTCGTGTACGGCTTCGCCCACGGATTCGCGGGTGACGTTCTTCAGGTTGCGTCGCTCGGATCTGCGGACCACCGGTGAGGTGGATTGGTCCTGGCCAATGAAGAATCTCCCTACGGGGATGTCCAGGCCGTGGGCCAATTGGGCGAGGGTGGTGAAGGAAGGGTTGGCCATTCCGCGTTCGATTTGGCTGACGATCGCCTGGCTGAGGCCGGTGATGTCCGAGAGCTGGGCGAGGGTCATGCCCTTTGCCTTGCGCATGGTGCGCACCTTGTTCCCCACAGTTGCCAGCAGTTCGCTGGTGGCTGGCGGTGCAGGAGTCTCGGTAGTCATTGCCGCATCCTTCGTTGGTGAGCTAACTCACACAACTATAGTGAAGATTTTTAGCGAGTCAATGGTTTTCTTTATTTTCGTGAAGATCTTTACGAAAGCGGGGGTTGGAGTTCGCAAATCGTCCCGAATACGAAGGCCTCGATCATCTGAACTTGCGGCCTCAGCTCCTGAAGGTGCCCGGCGTTGGGGAGGAGCCTGATGCTGATTTCCAGTTCCGTGGCCAAGCGGCGCATGCAGATGGCGCCCACCATATGGCTTGATGTCTTCAGGCTCAGCACGGCGTCCATGGCATCTTCCATGTCCAGGTTGTTCAGTGCGTGATGCAGGCGGTCCACCCGCCACGGCAGCAGGTCTATGTAGTTGCGGACAAATCTGGTGACGATGGATCGGTCTCCGCCAAGTTCCGCTTGGAGTCCGGTGAGGACGGTGGGATCAACCAGTGATTCTGTGCACTCGTCATACTCAGACACCAAACCCCTCCCGCCTCCGAACAATAGATGCACGATTCAACAGTAGGTCCCGGGGAACTACTGCAACGCCGGAAATCGAAAGCTTGATCCAATCTTGAGCGGACTCAGAGGGAGTCTTGATCGAAGCCCCCGAAAGTAAGTAAAGGAAATGGAGTAATCGCCGAATCGGGGGGATCAAGGCGTGGATACAGGAATGGAATTCAGCATGAACGATGGTGTTCGGCCCTCGGCGGGCCTCATGGTCATCATCGTGTTGTGCCTGACGGTGCTGCTGGGTATTGGTGGAACGTCAGCGTATGCGTTGTGGGAGCAAGGCTCCCACGCCAGCACCGATCACTCGGACTCCGCTGGGTCCGCTGGGACTGCCGGCTCCAGAGCCCCGTAGGGCGAACTGGCATTCAACAACCCCTCCAAGAACGCTGTCAGTCGTTCTTCGAGGACTGAGCTGTCCCGCAACTCGCACTCCCACACCGTCAGCACGTCCCAACCGGCAGCGCGCAATTGTTCCCTTTGAGCGAGATCGCGTTCACGGGTCCGCGTGCGCTTGGTCTCCCAGAACTCCGCGTTCGCGGTGGGGGAGTTCTGGCCAACCTTGCAGTCATGGAAGTGCCAGAAGCAGCCGTTGACGAAAATGACTTTGCGACGGCTCGAGAACACTAAATCGGGCCGGCCCGGCAGCTTGGTCCCGCCAGCCTGCCCATGCAGCCGGTAACGGTACCCCTTGGCGTGCAGGAGTTTCCGGACCAGCAACTCGGGCTTGGTGTTTTTGCCCCTGATCCTGGACATGTTTCGGCTGCGCTGCTCCGGCGTCAGCAAGTCCCGGCTCTCGCCCATAAAGTCCAGCCTACCCACCCAAACTCGCTACGAGTGGGCGACGCTGACCGTCCGGGGAGCCTGGAAGGACAGCAGCCGGAGCCATTCGGGGTTGGGGTCCTGGAGCCGGACCCCCTTCAGTGCCGCGGTAGTCTCCTGAACCACGACGACGGTCTCCAGCTCAGCCAGTTTGGCGCCAAGGCAGCGATGAATTCCTGAGCCGAAGGCCAGGCCGTACGGTGTGGGTCCTTGATGCTCGGTGGCTTCCCCGGCAGGTTCCCCAGTGCCTTCCCCGGCAGCCCACGGAAAGCCGTGGTTCCCGGTCAGCTCCACCAGGATTTCTTCCCCCGCAAGGACGTGCTCACCGTTGAGCTCGGTATCGCGGGCGGCCACCCTCCGCCAAGTAGGCACGGAAGATTCAGTGGCCAACACATGCCGGACAATCTCCCGCGCCTTGGCATTGGAGGAGGCCTCATCCCAGGAGATTCCCCGGGAGCCCTCGGCCAGCCGGAAGAGCGTGGTGCTGATGAGCTGTGTGGTGGTCTCCTGGCCAGCGATGAGCAGGAAGTAGCCCAATGAACAGATCTCAGGAGTGCTGAGCCCGTGGTCTGCGAGTGCCCTGAACAGGTTGGTTGTGCCGGGAACTACGGGTGCCTCCACCGATTCCAGGACCAGCTCCCGCAGCCAGGTGTAGAAGTCCGCCGCGGTGTGAGCCAACTCGAGCTGCCGCGCAGGATCCGGCCATCCCCAGAACAGCTCAAGGGAGTCCAGGCTCCACGCCTTTAACTGGGAGAGGTCGCGGACGGGAAGGCCAAGCATCTCCAGCATGACGACTGCCGGCGGATACGCGGCCACTGCCTGCACCAAGTCAACGTTTCCTGCAGAACTGAGGAGTTGGGCTGCGGCCGCGGCTGACTCCCTGGAGAGCTGCCGGATGCGCGGTTCCATGGCGGCAACTTTGGCGGGAGTGAAGAAGCCCGCCACTACCTTGCGGATAGCTGCGTGTGAGGGGGAGTGGTTGCTGGCCAGAACGGGTGGAAGGGCGAAGCGTGCCTTCTGCAGGACGCGGAGAGCCTGACCGCTCAGGGGCGTCACGGCCAGAAGTGCATTGGCAGGGCTGAAGTCGCCCGGACGGTGAAGGACCTCGCGGACGGTATCCGGATCGCGCAGCACCTTGTAGGGGCATGTAGTAACGGTGCTCATGCCGGAACCCCGGCAAGCCAGGAGGCCGCCTGTTCGCGGAACGCGCCGGGATCCATTCCGGCGGCTTCGTGCCGGATGGCACCCAGCAGCGGCACAGGCCAGTCGGAGATCGTGGCACGGTTGCTGCGTTCGACGGCGCCAGGGACCGCGGGCCAGCTGCCAAGCACTACACCAACTACCGGCAGGCCCCGCCGATCGAGGGCTTCGAGCGTCAGCGCCGTGTGGTTCAAGGTGCCCAGCGACGGCCGCGCCACCACGGCGAAGCCAGCTGAATCGCCCAGGAGGATTCCGAGGTCAGCCAGCGTCCCGCCGTCGTGGTCCAACTCCACCAGCACCCCGCCGGCACCTTCCACGAGGACGTGGTCATGCGTGTTGCCCAGGGCCCGGATTCGCTGGGCATGCGAAGCAAGCTGCGGCAGTACCACCTCGTCACAAGCAGCCGCAGGGACGGGAGCCAGCGGCTGTTCCAGGACGATGCCCGCCTCGGCCGTGAGCGGACCGGCAAGCCGCACCACCTCCGCGCAGTCCGAATCGCCGTCCACGTTGCCGCTTTGGCACGGCTTGTAGACCGCTACCGAGCAGCCGCGTTGCTTAAGCGCTGTGGCGAGTGCCGCCGTCGTAATGGTCTTCCCGACGCCGGTATCGGTACCGGTCACCAGGATGATGCGGGGAAGTTTCATGGGGTTCGCTCCAGGATGTCGCGCAGCACTGCGCAGGCGTGGTCGAGGTCGGTGGCGGTGAGGTTGGCCCGGGCTGTAAGTCGCAAGCGGGAGACGCCGTCGGGCACTGAAGGTGGCCGGAAACAGCCCACCTGGAGGCCGGCAGCGTAAGCGGCCTGGCTCGCAGCCAAGGCGGCTTCCGCTGAAGGCATGGCGATGGATTGAACTGCTCCGGCAGAACGCTCGACGGCGGCCGAGAGTCCCAGCGTGGGTTGCAGTTGGGCTGCGAGAGCGGCTGCGTTGTGGTGGACCGCCGCGGCGCGCCAGGGTTCCTGCTGGATGATTCCGACGGCGGCCATGGCAGCGGCCGCTGCGGGCGGGGCCAACGCGGTGTCGAAAATGAAGCTTCGCGAACGGTTCACCAAGTGCTCCCGCAGCAGGCTTGAACCAAGCACGGCCCCACCCTGGCTGCCCAAGGCTTTGGACAGGGTGGCCGTGCGGACGACGCCCGGATGGTCCGCCAGGCTGGTGCCGGCCACCGCGCCGCGCCCTTGAAAGGGACCAACGCCGGCAACGCCCAGGCTGTGGGCCTCGTCAATCAGCAGCACGGCGTCGTGTTCCTGGGCGAGGTTGAACAGCTCTTGCAGTGGAGCAGCGTCCCCACCGACGCTGTAGATGGACTCAACAACAACCAAGGCCCGCGGCTGTGTCCGCTCCTTAAGGAGGCGTGCCGCGTCCGCAGCGTCATTGTGCTTGAATTCCCGCACCTCGGAGCGGCTCAGCCTAAAACCATCGATCAACGAGGCATGGCAGTGCTCGTCCGCCACAATCAATGTTCCGGGACCACCCAAAGCCGTGGTGACACCCAGATTGGCGAGGTAGCCGGAGGAGAACACCAACGCAGCCTCCGCTCCTGTGAACAGGGCAAGGTGGTGCTCCAACTCAAGATGCAACTCCGTGGTACCGGTGACCAGCCGGGATGATGCAGCGCCAGTGCCCCAACGCCTGATCGCATCCGTGGCAGCCTCCGCCAGGCGTGGATCCCTGGACAGGCCCAGGTAATCGTTGCTTGCGAGGTCGATCATCCGGCGAGGTCCGCCCTGCGGGCCTCGCACTGTCGGCCTCCGCACGAGTCCACGGCGCTCGCGGACCTCTGCCTGTTGCTCCAGCCAGGCGGTCATGGAGAGGCTCATGCTCTGGCCCCCAGCCTGTCTGCGGCCGCGGAGACTGCCGCCACCATGCCCGCGGTGATGGTCCTGATCTGGGAGGTTGAGCTGATGTACGGCGGCATCGTATAGACCAGGTTGCGGAACGGACGGATCCACACTCCCTGCCTGATCGCAGCCCGGGTCACTGCAGCGACGTCCACCGCGTCCGCCAACTCAATGACGCCCACAGCGCCGATAGTACGGACGTCCCTCACGCCGTCGAGCCCCAACGCCGGGGCCAAACCCTCCGCGAGGCCTGCGCCTACGCGGTCAACGTCTGCGCGCCAATCTCCGTCCCGCAGCAGTCCGAGGCTCGCGTTGGCCACGGCGCAGGCGAGCGGGTTGCCCATGAACGTGGGGCCGTGGAGGAGCGCACCGGCACCGCCGCTGGAGACCACCTGGGCAAGCTCACCTGTGCACAACGTTGCGGCCAGCGTCATGTACCCGCCCGTGAGTGCCTTGCCGACACACAAGATGTCCGGAACGACGCCAGCATGGTTCGCCGCGAACAACTCGCCTGTTCGCCCAAAGCCCGTGGCGATCTCGTCCAGAATGAGCAGCAATCCGTGTGCATCAGCCACCTCCCGGAGGATCCGCACACACTCCGCCGGGTAGATGAACATCCCGCCGGCCCCCTGCAGGACAGGTTCTACGATGATGGCCGCGAGCTCATAGGAATACTCACTGGCCAGCGCCTCAACTGACGTCCGCCACTCACTGATAGCTGTTGGCGTGGCCGTCGCCGCGGCTGGAGGACGCGGCGCGAACACGTTGCCCGCCAGCAAACCAGGGAACGCGGAGTGCATACCGTCAACGGGATCGCAAACGCCCATCGCCGCGAACGTGTCGCCGTGATAACCGCCGCGGACCGTCAGGAAACGCTGCCGTTGTGGACGCCCGGAGGCGGTCTGGAACTGCACCGCAAGCTTCAGGGCAACCTCCACCGAGATGGAACCGGAATCAGCCAGGAACACGCGCTCCAACCGGCGGCCGGGCTCGCCGGGTGCCAGCGCCAGCAGGTTCTCGGCAAGATCCACGGCAGGCTGATGTGTCAATCCACCGAACATCACATGGCTAAAGGAGCCCAGCTGGCGCTGAACCGCGGCATCCAGCACAGGATGGCGGTACCCATGGATCACCGACCACCACGACGACATCGCATCCAGCACCTCGTGCGTTCGGCCGTCCTCGTCCCGAAGCCGCAGCGCCACGCCGTCGGCCGCTTCAACTTCCCACAGCGGCAGCGTCCCGGACGCCGGAGCGTAAGGATGCCACAGGCTCGCCCGGTCGCGCTCGATCAGCGAACTCATCGGGACACCCGTCCGTGACGCGAACACTCGGCCGACCATCCCAGCGGCGTCACCTGGACCTTCATCCGGCGGCGGCACTGCGCGCAATACCTGGGTGGCTCCATCGCCAACCGTTGCTGGCAGCCCTGGTGCGGGTCCGACGTCGGGCGGGGGTCCGACGTCGGGCGCTCGCCGTTGGTGCCGCGGCGGACGGTACCGCCTCCAATGACGGTGCCGTCCTCAACAACGGTGCCGTCCTCAACAAGGGCGTCGGCAACCGTGCCGCCGCAGTGCCCGCAGTATTCCGCCGTCGTGGCGCCGATCGCGGTCATAGTGTCTTCTGGAGTTCCTTGATGGGCATGTTGAGCTCCACCAGGAGGTTGAGGTCGGCGGTGGCTGGGCGGCCCAGGGTGGTGAGGTAGTTGCCCACGATCACGGCGTTGATGCCGCCGAGCAGGCCTTCGCGGGTGCCGAGGTCGCCGAGGGTCAGTTCGCGGCCGCCGGCGTAGCGGAGCACTGTGCGCGGCATGGCCAGCCGGAAGGCGGCGATGGCGCGGAGGGCGTCTTTGCCGTCCATGATGCCCTGGTTTTCCAGCGGCGTTCCCGGACGCGGATTGAGGAAGTTCAATGGGACCTCATGTGGTTCCAATGCGGCCAGCTGGGCGGCGAGTTCGGCCCGCTGCTCCAGGGTTTCGCCCATGCCGATCAGGGCGCCGCAGCACAATTCCATGCCGGCGGCCTTGACCATGTTGCAGGTGTCCAGCCGTTCCTCATAGCTGTGCGTGGTGACGACCTCGGCGAAGTAGCTCCGGGCGGTTTCGAGGTTGTGGTTGTAGCGGTGGACGCCCCACTCGGCCAGCTGGTCAACCTGGCGCTGGGTCAACATGCCCAGGGAGCACGCGATGTTGATATCAACTTCCTCGTTGATGCGATCGATCGCGAACTTGATCTGGTTCATGAGCTTGATGTCGGGGCCACGCACAGCTGCGACGATGCAGAACTCGGTGGCACCGGTGGCGGCTGTTTCCTTGGCGGCCTTCACCAGCTCGGGGATATCCAGCCACACGCCGCGGACCGGGGAATCAAACAGGCCGGACTGGCTGCAGAAATGGCAGTCTTCGGGGCAGCCGCCGGTCTTGATGGAGATGATGCCCTCAACCTCAACGTCCTCGCCGCAGTGCTTCAGCCGGACCTCGTGGGCGAGCTGCATGGCGGCCGGAATCGCTTCGTCAGGAAGTTGGAGGATCTCCACAAGCTGGGCTTCGTCGAGGCCTTCACCGCGCTCAAGGACCTGCTCGCGTGCGATGTCCAGGATGGCGTAGGCAGTGGCCTCTTGGGTTGTTTGGGTCGTCATGGACTTGACGGTATCCGGGGGCGCGCATCGCGATTTTGTGGGGTACGCACAAAGTGGCGTCGCGGATTTTGGAGCGCCCTTATGGCTCGTGAGCGAGACGGCTGGTGCAGAAGTTACAGCTGTGAAACATCGTTGTGACTGATTTGACCCGCTGCGTGACTAGCGTCGTTGGCGAAGCACCGACCACGAATCTCGAAAGTGAGCACGGATGAGCGACGTTCTGACAGACAGCCAAAGAACTGCGACGGCGGGAAACGCCGATGCGATGAGCGCAGCGAAGGAGAGCCTGGAAGACTACACACTCCGGTTCGCCCCGCGCTCCTACCGGAAGTGGAGCGCCGGCGTGGTGGCGACCAGTGCACTTGGCGGGATCGCCTACTTGGCTGACTTCTCGATCGGGGCAAACATCGGCATCGCCTACGGCACCGTGAACGCCATTTTCGGCATCATCGTGGCCGCAGTGATCATCTTCGCCACGGGCTTTCCACTCGCTTACTACGCCGCCCGCTACAACATCGACCTCGACCTCATCACCCGCGGGTCAGGCTTTGGCTACTACGGTTCAGTGGTCACGAACATCATTTTCGCGACCTTCACCTTTATCTTCTTTGCCCTCGAAGGCTCCATCATGGCCCAGGGACTGCAATTGGGGCTCGGCGTCCCGCAATGGCTTGGGTATGCCGTGTCCACCATCATCATCATTCCGCTGGTGATCTACGGGATGAAGACCCTTGCTACTTTGCAAGTGTGGACCACGCCCCTGTGGTTGCTGCTCATGGTGGTTCCCGTTGGTTATCTGCTGCTGTCACACCCGGACAGCATCGACGCCTTCTTTGCTTACACTGGCGCTTCGGGCGAGGGCGGCACCAATCTCGCCTCGGTGATGCTGGCTGCCGGCGTGTGCCTCTCCCTGATGGCCCAGATCGCAGAGCAGATCGATTACCTGCGCTTCATGCCACCCAAGACCGCGGAGAACAAAGGTGCCTGGTGGCGTGCCGTAATTCTTGCCGGACCCGGCTGGGTTATTTTCGGTGCCATCAAGCAGGTTGTGGGCATGTTCATCGCCATTTACTTGATCGCCAGGCTCGATCCCGCCGCGTCCGTGCACGCCAACGAACCCGTCCACCAGTTCCTGGGCGTGTACCAGGAGATGATGCCGGCCTGGCTCGCGATGTCCCTGGCGGTTGTGCTGGTGGTTATTTCGCAGATCAAGATCAACGTCACCAACGCGTATTCCGGCTCGCTTGCGTGGACCAATTCGTTCACCCGCATCACCAAGACCTACCCGGGCCGCATGGTGTTCGTGGTGGTCAACCTGGTGATCGCATTGGTGCTCATGGAGTCGAACATGTTCGAGTTCCTCAACACGATCCTTGGCTTCTACGCGAACTGCGCCATGGCCTGGGTGGTTACAGTTGCCTCCGATATTGCGATCAACAAGTACCTTTTGAAGATCTCGCCCAAGGTTCCTGAGTTCCGCCGGGGCATGCTCTACGCCGTCAACCCGGTCGGTTTCGTGTCCATGCTGGTCTCCGCAGGGATGTCCATCGCGGTCTTCTTCGGGGCTTTCGGTGCCGGAGTGCAGCCGTATTCGCCAATTTTCGCCGTCGTTCTTGCTTTGGTGCTTCCCCCGGTTCTGGCTTTGGCGACGCGCGGCCGCTACTACCTCCGGCGCAACGACGACGGGATTGACCTGCCCATGTTCGACGCCGACGGCAACCCCAGCGACGAGAAGCTCCTCTGCCACGTCACCGGCCTGGAGTTCGAACGCCCGGACATGCTCCGCTCAGGCGAGGACGGTCCCGACGGCGAACCCCGGTTCATCTCCTCCCTCGCCTTGTCCACGGATAAGTCAGGTTCACTGGTGCTGCCGGCCCGGAAGTAGGCGCGCTGCCCCAAGTAGGTCGCATTAGATGTCGTTTTGGGCCCTCAAAACGGCATGTAATGCGACCTGCTTGGGCTGACGCTGGGCGCGAATAGTCAGGATGCTTAGAATGAGGCATGGCACAGGACGAACGCAACGAAGAGACCGGGCTGACCGAGGAATCCGAGCAGGCCGAGTCGACAACCGACCTCGACGAGGACATCGCCATGGCTTTGGAAAACCACGTCCTTAACCCGGCGGAGGATCCTGAAGACGCGTCAGATCCACGGACGATGTATCCGTCGGGGGAGTTCGAGCCGCAAACCCAGGACTACCCTGGCTGGACCGAGGCAATGATCCCGCGCCCGGACCACGGGGAGCAAAGCTATGTGGGCCATCACCGCATGATGGGATTCCGGACCTTGATTACGGGCGGCGACAGCGGGATTGGGAAAGCCGTAGCGATTGCCTTCGCCCGGGAAGGTGCAGACGTGGCCTTCACATATTTGCCGGAAGAGGAACAGGACGCCGAATTGACCGTTCAGTTGATCGAGGCCGCCGGCAGCCGTGCCCTGGCACTGCCGGGGGATCTGCGGGACGAGGAATTCTGTCAGGAAGTCATCGCCCAAACCATCGAAGAATTTGATGGGCTGAACGTTCTAGTGAATAACGCAGGTTTCCAGATGACTACCAGCCAGGGGATCGAGGACCTCAGCAGCGAACAGTTCGACCGGACCTTTAAGAGCAACGTTTATGCGCTCTTCTGGCTTACCAAGGCAGCTTTGCCTCATTTGCAGCCCGGGGCCTCGATCATCAACACCTCATCGATCCAGGGTTACCATCCGAGTCCCTCGCTTATCGATTACGCCGCCAGCAAGGCCGCCATCAACAGCATGACGTTCTCGTTGGCAGAATCCCTGGGCTCCAAGGGAATCCGGGTCAATGCTGTAGCTCCCGGGCCTGTGTGGACCCCATTGCAGCCACCAACCCAGCCGGAGGAGAAGATCGTAAAGTTCGGACAGGACACGCCTCTTGGCCGGGCCGGTCAGCCTGCTGAACTCGCCGCGACGTATGTCCTGTTGGCGACTGAGGAGTCCAGCTACATTTCCGGTTCGGTTATTGGGGTTACCGGCGGAAAGCACCTCGCCTAAGGGGCCAGCCACCGGTTCCTTCCGGCCAATCAGGGCTTGAGCACCACCTTGATGCAACCGTCCTGCTTCTTCTGGAATTTCTCGTACAACTCAGGTGCATCGTCCAGACCGCCCGTGTGGGTGACCAGATGCATGACTCCCAGCGGGTCGGCGTCGTCCTCTACCAAGGGGAGCAGCTGGTCAGTCCAGTTGCGGACGTTGCATTGCCCCATGCGGAGTTGGACTTGCTTGTCGAACATGGTCATCAGCGGCATGGGGTCGGCCTGGCCACCATAAACGCCGCTGAGCGAAACGGTGCCGCCGCGCCGCACGAGATCCACTGCCGTGTGGAGGGCAGCAAGGCGGTCCACGCTCATGGTCTCCATGGCCACCTGCGCCGGCTTGTCAGGGAGCAGTGAAACCGCCCGGTGCAGGAATGATGCCACCGGGGAGCCGTGGGCTTCCATGCCCACTGCATCCACCACTCCGTCCGGACCACGGCCAAGGGTCTCCTCGCGGATTTGGGCGGCGACGTCCGGGCTGTAGTCCATGGTCTCCACTCCATGTTCTTCCGCCATGGCCCGGCGCTCAGGAACAGGATCTACGCCAATGACACGGAAACCCTTGTGGACGCCAATTCTGGAGGCGAACTGGCCCACAGGACCGAGTCCGAGCACCGCCAAGGTGCCACCTTCGGGGACGTTGGCGTATTCTACGGCCTGCCAAGCGGTGGGCAGGATGTCGGAGAGGAACAGATAGCGTTCGTCGGGGAGGTCTGAATCTACTTTGATGGGCCCGTAGTCGCCGAATGGCACACGCAGGTACTGTGCCTGGCCGCCCGGGACGGAGCCATAGAGCTCGGAGTATCCAAAGAGTGCAGCCCCTGTACCTTTGGCTTTGACCTGCGTGGTTTCGCACTGCGACTGAAGGCCTTGGTTGCACATGTAGCACCGGCCGCAGGAGATGTTGAAGGGCACAACAACGCGGTCGCCCTTCTGGAGCCGGTGGACCTCCGAGCCCACTTCTTCCACGATCCCCATGGGTTCGTGGCCGATGACGTCGCCCTTGTGCATGTAGGGGCCGAGGACTTCATAGAGGTGCAGGTCCGAGCCGCAAATGGCTGAAGATGTTATTCGGACGATGACATCCGTTGGTTCCTGGATGGTGGGATCGGGGACATCAATAACGCTCAACGAGCGCCTTCCTTGCCACGTCACTGCTTTCACAATCGCTCTCCCTGCTTGGTCGGCTGGAGGTGTCCCGCGCTGCAGGAGACCTTCCCAGCGAAGCAGAGTTGGCAGCGCCGCACAAGGTCTCCGATGGCCTCGACAGGCCCCGACGCCGGGCCTACATTGAGCTATGAGCGAAGAATCGAGAGAACCGGACAAACCACCTGCTGACGCCGAACAACCTCCGGTGAGTGCCGACGTCGGGCATTCCGGCAGCAGCCCCGGCACGGGGGACTTCAGCACGGAAGTGGACCCTGCCTTCATCCCGGATGAGAGCGGCGAGACGCCTGACGAGAAGCGCGCCAGGGAACACCCTGAGGCCACCGGAAGCTAGCTTTCCAAGCGATGACGACGGCGGCCCTTAGGCCGCTGCCGACACAGACCTGTTGCCATCACATAGTAAGTAGCCTGATTACCAGTGTTAAGCTGATAGTGAGTTACAGGGTTTTTCGGGCAAGGACGCCCGGGGAATGAGCGGATTGAACGAACGAGGAATGGGTACAGCTTCAGTACCGGGCACGGCATGGGCTACGGACGGCGCCCAATATCAAGCCGTCCACGAGGGAGGCAATTCACATGGACACAGGGCAACTGGTATTGATCATCGTGTTGGCCGTCGTCGTAGTCGCAGCTGTGATCATTGCGGTGGTATTTGGACGTAAGAAGAAGACCGAGCTCAATCGCCGGCGTGCAGGGGAATTGCGCGAGAAGGCGGACCAGGAAGCCGTCGGCGCACACCAGGCGAAGGCACAGTCGGCCCAAGCCGAGGCATCGGCGGTTCAGGCAGAAGTCGAGGCCAATCGACTCCGTCGCGAAGCGGAGAGGCACGCGGAGAAGGCAAATGAAGCTAGCGGGCGCGTTGAGGAGCACTTGCGCCATGCCGACAAAGTGGACCCTGACGTCAGGACCGACCGCGACCGGGAGAACGACACGGACCGGGAACGTGCCCGTGACATGGATTCAAGCGACGAACGACTCACGCGGGATCGCTCGGCACGCGACGGCGCCGTCAGGGAAGAGCCCCTGCGGGACGGTTCTACCCGGGACGGTTCCAGGCGGGACGGAGACAGGAACGTGTAAGTTCCTACGGTGAAACGGAGGCAGGAAGTGAGCATCGTGGTAAGGCGGCCGGGACAGGTGGTGCGCCCGATGGATTCAAGGCAGAACAGGCATGCAGTTGACGTCGTTCTTGGCCATTTGGGCGAGATCGGCCCAGCGGTAGCGGCCCTGCGGCGTGAATCGTCCCGGCTCGCTGAGTGGGGAGAAGAACTGGCCCGCGTACGTCTTCGTGGCGGCAGCGTGTTTGCTGCCGGCAGCGATGGCTCTGCGCACGAAGCACAGAGATTCACCTCCGAACTGGCGGCGCACGATGCCAAAAATGGTTCACCCGGCGATGGCTCTGCCTTCAAAGCCATATCTGTCAGCAATAGCGCCAATGACGGCGCCCGCGGGAGCATCAGTGACCAGATTCGAGGCTCGGTTCGGCGCGGCGACATCGTGGTGTTGCTCGCTGCGAAGGGAATCACGGACGATCTCCGCGAGGCCGCTGCCGCAGCCAAGGCTGCCGGAGCACAGGTGTGGGCGTTGACGGGCAAGGAGTCCAAGGACCTTGCCCAGGCTGTCAACGAGGCGATCTGCATCGACACTGATCCACCGCATGCCGAAGAAGCGCACCTGGTTGCCGTGCTGGCTCTTTGCGAGTGCTTCGATGACTCCATGAGGCTGCGCGGCCAAGGCTAACCAGCTTGTGATCTGCCACTCATCCGGAATAGTTGCAGGCGCTGCACAGTTGGGCAGAGTGAACCTGATTCATTCTGAAAGGAACTGCGCATGCTGTTTCCCCCCTTGGCCCTTGGTGAGCTGGAACTTCCCAACCGACTGGTGATGGCGCCGCTGACCCGGCTGCGGGCCGGCGTTGACGGCATTCCCGGTTCACTGATCGCCGAGCACTACCGGCAGCGCGCCTCCCTTGGGCTGATTGTGAGCGAAGGAACATACCCGACGCCGGCCGGTCAGTCCTACCCCGGCCAGCCTGGCTTGGTGACGGAAGCGCAGATTGCAGGCTGGAAGACGGTCACTGACGCCGTCCACTCTGAAGGTGGACGCATCTTTGCCCAGATCATGCACGGCGGCCGCGTTTCCCACGCGGACATCACGGGCGGCCACGAAATCGTGGGCCCGAGTGCCGTTGCCATCGAGGGCGATGTCCGCACTCCCAACGGCAAGCAGCCGTACCCGGTGCCGCGCGAGCTCCGCACGGACGAGCTCCCGGGACTCATCCAGGATATTGTCACCGCCTCGAAGAATGCGATTGAGGCAGGATTCGACGGCGTGGAACTCCACTCCGCCAACGGTTACCTGCTGCATGAATTCCTTGCGCCCAACTCGAACGTCCGCACCGACAGCTACGGTGGCTCCCCCGAGAACCGCGCCCGGTTCGTGATCGAGACTGTCAATGCGGTGGTCGAGGCACTCGGTGCCAACCGCGTGGGCATCCGGATCTCCCCGGAACACAATGTGCAGGGCATCGCCGAGACGGATGCCGCGGACGTCCGCGCCACCTATGAAGTGCTGGTGGAGACCATTGCGCCGCTTAACCTGGCGTACCTCAGCATCCTGCACCACAACCCGCAGGGCACCTTGGTCCAGGATCTTCGCCAGCGCTTCAATGGCACGTTCCTGGTGAACACCGGTTTCAGCGAAATCACTACTCGCGAGGAAGCTGTTGCCTTGGTGGCCGATGGCCTCGCGGACGGTGTTGTGGTTGGCCGCCCCGCCATTGCCAACCCGGACCTCGCACGCCGCTGGCGTGAAAGCCTCCCGCTCAACGAGCCTGATGCCTCCACGTTCTATGGCGAGGGTGCCAAGGGTTACACGGACTACCCGTTCTACGCCAACTAACCGCGCAGCACCCCGGGCAAAACCACGACGTCGGCACTTAGCAAAGTGCCGGCGTCGTGGTTTAACGCGTGCGAACCCGACTTCGCCAGGAATGTGACAGGACTACCCGCCCGGCTCCGCGCCTGCTTCCTATAGGATTTGTGGCATGTCTGATCCTTCGCCGGCTCTTCCCCGCCCCGGCTTTCCCGTCAGCCGCCAAGTGTTGGCGGATCACGTTTATGAAGCCCTCCTCGAGTGGCTCATGGATGGTCGGCTCGAACCCGGGGCGGCCGTCAGCATCGACGGAATGGCGCGGGAACTGGACGTTTCTCCCACTCCGGTGCGAGAGGCATTGGCGCGCCTGGAGCATACGGGCATGGTTCGGCGCGTGGCGTTGAAGGGGTATCGCGTTGCCCCCGTGTTCACGCGCGAGGATTTCGCAGAACTCATGGAAGCACGATTGTCCATTGAGCCTGTGAATGCCCGACTGGCGTGCGAGCGCATGACGTCGGAAGGCCTGGACGCGTTGAAGCAAGCGGTCGAGGACCTCAAAACGGCACCCCGCGGCGGCACGTTTGCTGAGTACCGCAGCTACCTTGAGGCCGACGAGCGTTTCCACCAGTTGATCGCGGCGCAAGCCAGGAACCAGTTCCTGCTCGCCGCTTACAACACACTCGGCGGCCAGATCCAGCGGTTCCGGTTGTTTGGGGGAGTGGGCATCACGGATGCGGAGCAGGCTATCGCCGAGCACCAAGCAGTGCTCGACGCGATGTCCAGCGGGGACCCCGGAAAAGCGGCGGAGGCAATGATCAATCACGTGGAAAAGGTGCGAGGCCGCGCCATGGCTGACGCGCCGGAAGACTGAACGCCCGCAGCTCCACGAAGGCTCGCCGCAAGTTCGGCGGGCCTTTTTCATGCGCTGCGTGAGCCTCTTCACATGCATATGTAAGACATATAGGATCTAGGAAGTTTCGCGAAAAGGGTTGACAGCTTTGCTTGGTTCGTAAATCCTATAGGAAACAGGATTCCACGAAGGAGTGTTCATCATGGCGTACACCGCCGAGAATTGGCCGATTACCGCGGCCCTCCTGCAGTTCCCCGGCGCCGACGCTTCGGGACAGCAGGTCAACGACGCCGATGCTTCCGTTTGGGCGGCCGTCCTGCAGGAAGTGAAAGAGGCTGGGTTCGCAAACGCGGACCTTACAGACAGCTGGGTCCGCCCAGGCGATCTCAGCAACGAGCGCCTTGCCGAGTTCAAGCAGACGGCTGACGAAGTGGGCATCGGAGTGCCGGTCATCTCCGCAATCCGCCGCAGCGTCATCCACCAGACGGACTGGGCCGACAACCTCGCCTACAGCCACCGCACCATCGACGCCGCTGCGGAGCTTGGATGCGAGGTTGTGTCATTTGGCCTTCACCAGGCCATCACTCCCGAGCAGCAGAAGCAGCTGTGGTTCTGGACCGTGGAGGGTTACAAAGACCCGGTAGGGGACAAGGAAATGTGGGGCAACGCAGTGTCCCGCCTTCGTGAACTTGGCAAGCATGCAGCAGAAGCCGGCATCCTCATCTCCCTGGAAATGTACGAGGACACCTACCTCGGCACCGCCGATTCATCCGTGCAACTGGTCCAGGACATCGGATTGGACAACGTCGGCCTCAACCCGGACCTCGGCAACCTGATCCGGCTGCATCGTCCCATCGAGGACTGGCGCGAGATGGTGGCCAAGACCCTGCCGTACTCCAATTACTGGCACATGAAGAATTACATCCGCGACGAGGACGTGGCCCGCGACAGCTACATCACCATGCCCGCACCTATGGAAAGCGGCCTGATTAACTATCGCGAGGCATTCAAGTTCGCTCTCTCGGTCGGCTTCCAGGGCATCCTCTGCACAGAGCACTACGGTGGCGACGGACTCAGCGTCACGGCCAGCAACCAGGAATACCTGCGCCGCCACATCCTGCCGAAGACCGAGGGGTACAAACTCGGCACGAGCCAGGTAGCGCAAGGCCGGCAGACACCGGTAAACCAGCTCGCAGGAGTCTAAGGAATGACACAGATTTTCGACAACCCGGCAGACTTTGCCGATGAAGCCCTGGACGGCTTCGTGGCTGCCAACCGCGGCTACGTTGCCAGGGTAGATGGCGGCGTGGTCCGCTCCACCGAAGTACCTGCCGGACAAGTGGCGTTGGTGGTCGGCGGCGGTTCCGGGCACTACCCGGCCTTCGCCGGCTTGGTCGGCCCCGGGCTCGCAACGGGTTCGGCCTGCGGCAACATGTTCGCCTCCCCGGCCGCTGGCCAGGTGTACCGCGTGGCCAAAGCGGCCAATGCTGGAGGTGGAGTTCTGCTCAGCTACGGAAATTACGCTGGCGATGTCCTGCACTTCGGCCAGGCGCAGCTCCGCCTGAACGCCGAGGGCATTGAAACGCGGACTGTCACCGTCACAGACGACATCGCCAGTGCCCCGATCGATCAACGAGAGAAGCGCCGCGGGATCGCAGGCGACCTCACAGTCTTCAAGATCGCAGGCGCCGCCGCCGAAGCGGGACTGAACCTTGACGACGTCGAGCGTTTGGCCATCAAGACCAACTACCGGACCCGGTCCCTGGGCGTGGCCTTCGACGGCTGTACCCTGCCCGGTGCAACGGATCCGCTGTTCCACGTCCCGGCCGGGCAGATGTCCCTGGGCCTCGGGATCCACGGTGAGCCCGGCATTTCCGAGCACCCGATGCCCACCGCGTCCGAGCTGGCGGAGCTGCTGGTCACCAAGCTGCTCGCGGACAAGCCCGAGGACGCCGGGGACCGCGTTGTGGCGATCGTGAATGGCCTGGGCACGGTCAAGTATGACGAACTCTTCCTGCTGTTCGGCAAGGTCGAGAAGCTGCTCACCGCCGCTGGTCTTACCGTTGTTGAACCGGAATGCGGCGAGCTGGTGACCAGTTTGGACATGTCCGGACTGTCCCTGACGCTGCTCTGGCTGGACGATGAACTCGAACAGTATTGGGCGGCGCCCGCCGATACTCCCGCTTTCCGCAAGGGCAGCATGGCACCCCGCGCAACACGCGCCGAAGCAGCGATCGTCGACGCCGAAACCGCCGACGTCGAACAGTCCACCCCGGCGGCGGCGGAACTCGGGCGGCAGGCCGTGGCGATTCTCGCCCAGGTGCGCGACGTCGTCGTCGAACACGAAGACGAGCTCGGCAAGCTGGACGCTATCGCCGGCGATGGTGATCACGGAATCGGCATGCGTCGTGGCGTCGACGCAGCAGCCGCTGCAGGCGAAGCTGCATCGGGCTCCTCGGTAGCGCGAATCCTCCTCGCGGCCGGCGAAGCATGGAGCGAACGGGCTGGCGGAACTTCGGGCGCATTGTGGGGCTCGGCGGTCATTGCGGCCGGGCAGTCGCTCGGGAACCGTGAAACGTACAGCTCCTCGGATGCCGGCGACGCGGTGAATGCCTTCGTCCTGGCCATCACTGAACTTGGCAAGGCCGAGCCCGGAGACAAGACCATGGTGGACGCCCTCCTGCCGTTCCGCGATGCGTTCCACACAGAGCTCGACGGCGGTGCACCCGTGGATCGGGCACTGGCAGCAGCCGCCGCGGCTGCTGAATTGGCTGCCGCGCAGACTGCTGAACTGCGGCCGCTCAAGGGCCGGGCCCGGCCACTGGCCGAGAAGAGCCTCGGCCATCCGGATCCCGGCGCGGTCTCCTTCGGCCTGATCGCCACGAGGATCTCCCACCACATCGATTCACTACTGGCCAGCGCTGCGTCAGCGGCTCCGGCCGGAAACGGAGCCTGAGAATGAGCGATACCCAAGGCTGGCGCATCGTCGTCGGCAATGACGAAGCCGGAGTGGAATACAAGCAAGCACTCCTGGCACTGCTGGAATCCGACCCACGGGTTGCGTCAGTGACCGATGTTGGAGTTGGTGCCAACGATTCAACTGCCTATCCCCACGTCGCCGTCGATGCCGCCCGCAAGGTAGCTGACGGTGAGTTCGATCGAGCCCTCCTGATCTGCGGCACCGGGCTGGGCGTGGCCATTGCGGCCAACAAGGTCCCCGGAATCCGTGCGGTTACCGCCCACGACAGCTACTCGGTGGAACGGTCCGTGCTGAGCAACAACGCGCAGGTCCTCACGCTCGGGCAGCGGGTGATTGGCTTGGAACTGGCCAAGAAGCTCGTAGGGGAGTGGCTCGGCCACCGCTTTGACCAAAACTCATCCTCCGCCGCCAAGGTGGACGCCATTTGCTCCTACGAGCCCAACTACACGAAGGCAGTTTGATCATGACCATTCCTGAAGCAACCGAAGGCACCGCGAAAAACGCAGCCCGGAAGATCGCCGTCGTCGGCTCCGGTTACATGGGCGGCGGCATCGCCCAGGTCCTGGCGCTCGGTGGGGCGCGCGTGGCTTTGGCGGATGTGTCTGCCGAGATCGCGCAGAAGAACTTCGATCGCCTGCTGGTCGAATCCGATCAGTTCATCGCCGATGGGCTGTTCCCGGTGGGATCCACCGAAATCCTCAAGCAGAACCTGTGGGCTGCGAAGGACATCGAGGAAGCCGTTGCTGATGCCGACTTCATCGAGGAATGCGTTCCCGAGGTCCTGGAAATCAAGCACCAGACCCTGGCCCGGATCAGCGCGGCAGCCCGGCCGGATGCCCTGATTGGCTCCAATACCTCCACGATTTCCATTGCCGCCCTGGCAGAAGCCGTGACCAACCCGGAGCGGTTCCTGGGCGTTCACTTCTCCAACCCGTCACCGTTTATCCCCGGCGTCGAGGTCATTCCGCACGCCGGCACTGCCGCCGCCACGGTAGCCGCTTCCCGCGAGCTGGTCCACGCGGCCGGCAAGCAGACCGCCGTTGTGAAGGACGTTACGGGTTTTGTGCTCAACCGCCTGCAGTATGCGCTGTTCCACGAAGCTGCGCAGCTGGTGGAGCAGGGCATCGCAACAGCGGACGACGTCGACACCCTGGTGCGTACGACGTTCGGCTTCCGCTTGCCGTTCTTTGGTCCGTTCGCGATCGCGGACATGGCCGGTTTGGATGTCTACAACTTCTGCTACAAGTCCCTGCAGACCGGCTTCCCGGAGCGGTTTGCGACGCCGAAGATCCTGTCGGACCTCGTGGAGGCAGGCAAACTCGGCACCAAGACCGGTGCGGGTTTCCTCAACGTCCCCGCCGAGCGCACCCCCGAACTCATCGCGTACCGGAACAAGGCCTACGTCGCCATGCAAAAGCTCATCGAAGAGCTTGGCCCGGCACCCATCAACTAACTCTTTCCCAGGAGAAACACATGACTTTCCCCGCTGAACGCACCGCCATCGTCACCGGCGCTGTTTCCGAGCGCGGCATCGGCCGCGCCACAGTGAACTACCTGGCCGCCCAAGGCTGGAACATCGGCATCATCGATCTTGATGACGCCGCCTGCAAGGCTGCAGCCAAGGAAGTTGCTGCAGAATACGGGGTCCAGGCCCACGGAGTTGGCGCCAACGTTGCCAGCGAAGCTGAAGTCCGGGCCGCCATCGACGAGCTGGAAGCCGAACTGCCGCAGATCGTCGCCTTGGCCAACGTCGCCGGCGTCAGCTCGCCCATCGGCTACCTGGAACTCGAACCTGCCGAGTGGGACCGCGTGCTGAGCATCAACCTCAACGGTGTCCACTACGCCACCCGCCGGGTGGCCGAATCCATGGTGAAGAACCGGATCGGCCGGATCGTGAACATCTCCTCGGTCTCTGCCCAGCGCGGTGGCGGAACGTTCTCCAAAACCCCCTACTCGGTTGCCAAAGCCGGTGTCATCGGCCTGACCCGTGCCACAGCCCGGGAACTCGGCGAATACGACATCACCGTCAACGCGATCTCACCCGGCCCCATCGACACCGACATCATGGGCGGCACTCTGAGCGAGGAACGCAAGGACGAACTGACCAAGGACCTCGTGGTGAACCGCGTGGGCTCCACCAGGGACATCGCCGCCGCCATCGCCTTCCTCATCAGCGAGGACTCCGGATACATCTCCGGCCAAACGCTGAATGTGGATGGCGGTCTGTACATGCACTAGGGCCAGCCATGAAGACACTGACGGTATGAAGGCCTGGACCAGAGAACGCAAGATCTACCTTGCTGTGGGCATCCTTGCCTGCGCAGTGGGCATGGTGCTCATTTTCTTCCCGCGCTGATGGCGCGCTGCCTTAGCCATCACAACCCCAACTGATTGCTCAAAGAGGAGTTTCAATGTCCGTTGCCTCAACTTCCACCAAGGAGTTGCTGGATTCACCGATTCTGAAGTCGGCCATATCCAAGGCTTCGCTGCGGCTGATGCCGATGCTCGTCATCCTGTACGTGGTGGCATTCCTTGACCGCACCAACGTGGGCTTCGCCGAAGCTGCCCTTGGGGTGGACAAAGGCATCACGGCAGGTGCTTATGCCCTGGGTGCCGGTATCTTCTTCATCGGCTATGCACTGTTCGAGATCCCCAGCAACCTGCTGCTCACCAAGTTCGGCGCCAAGGTCTGGCTTGCCCGCATCGCCATCACCTGGGGCATCGTGTCCGCCTGCTTCGCCTTCGTACAAGGTGAGACGTCGTTCATCATCCTCCGCTTCCTGCTTGGCGTCACCGAGGCAGGACTCTTCCCGGGCGTCATCATGTTCCTCGCCGCCTGGTTCCCCAACAAAGTTCGTGTCAAGATGTTCGCCATCTTCTACCTGGCCCAGCCTCTCTCCCAGATGCTTGGCGCTCCGCTGTCCGGCTGGCTGATCAACATCGGTGACCAGGTTCCCGGTGTCGCAGGCTGGCAGGTCATGTTCTTCGTTGAGGGTTCGTTGGCCATCGTTGCAGGCATCGCGTCGTTCTTCTTCCTCATCAACAGCCCACAGGACGCCAAGTTCCTGAGCAAAGAAGAGAAAGTTGCCCTGACCGATGTCATGGCACTGGAAGACACCGTCAAGGAAGAATCAGGTCCCCGCGGCGTCCTGGCAGCAATGCGCAACGGCCGTGTCTGGTACTTCACCGTCATCTACTTCTGCCTCCAGGTGGCCGTCTATGGCGTCACGTTCTACTTGCCGCAGCAGGTGTCCCAGCTGACCGGCCAAAAGGTGGGGCTCGCCGTCGGACTTCTGGCCGCTATCCCTTGGTTCTTCGGGATCTTTGCTTGCTACTTTGTTGGCAAGGCTGCAAACACCGTGGCACGTCGCCGACGCTGGGGCACCGCGTTGTTCGTCTCCACGGGGCTCTGCATCTTCGGTTCCGCCTGGGCCGGCGCCAACCACCTTCCCGCGCTGGGCATCATCTTCATCAGCCTGGCGGTGTGCAGCTTCCTCTCGACCGGTCCCATCTGCTGGTCATATCCGACGGCGTTCCTCACCGGAACTGCCGCGGCTGCCGGTATCGGGCTGATCAACTCCCTGGGCAACCTCGGCGGTTTCGTCGCACCGATCCTTCGCACCACGGTCAACCAGGTCACATCCTCGGACACGGGCACCATGGGTGTCTACGCTCTGGGTGTCCTGCCGTTCCTGGCCGCGTTGATGATGTTCGGCACCCGGGCCTTTACCAACAAGGCCGACGAGCTGCTGGACAAGTAGCCGTGAACAATGCTTCCGCTGATTTCCCGGCTGCCCCTGTGTTCGTCGGGGTCAGCACAAAGATGTACATGGGGTATGCGCAGAGTTTGGCGTGGCTGGAGCAGTTGATGGCAGAAGTGGACGCCCGTCCGGCCCTTGCGGCCGGGCGGGTGGTCCCGTTTGTGATCCCATCCTTCCCGGTGCTGCCGGCAGCATCCGCGATGCTTCAGGGTTCGCCACTGGTCCTTGGGGCCCAGAACTGTGGCTGGTCGGACGGACCGTGGACTGGCGAAGTCTCCCCGTCGATGCTTGCCGAGCTAGGGGTTGGCTTGGTGGAGATCGGCCACGCGGAACGGCGGCAGTACTTTGCCGAAGACGATGCCATGGTGGCCCTGAAGGTTCGTGCCGCCGTCGACGCCGGCCTGACGCCATTGCTGTGCGTCGGGGAGATCGTGGTTGCTGAACCTGAAGATGCCGCCGCTACTGTCTTCCAGCAAGTGAAGGCAGCCGTTTCCGGAGACTGGTCCGTCGCCTCCCAATTGGTGATCGCCTACGAACCCGTGTGGGCGATCGGTGCTGCAGAGCCGGCGTCGGCCGGGTATGTGTCCAAGGTTGCAGGTGCACTGCGGGCATTGCTCGGTGCCCACGGATTGGCTGAGCTGCCCATCATCTATGGCGGCTCGGCCAAGCCGGGTCTGCTGCCGCAGCTGGATGGTATCTCCGGACTGTTCCTGGGCCGTTTCGCGCACGACGCTACCAACTTCGGCCGCGTGTTGGACGAGGCCCTAGCCCTTGGGCTGGGTGACACGGTTAGGTGACCCCACGCTGGCACAGGGCCACGAAGCCGCCAAGGTTTTCCAGACCCTCCGGATGGGTCGGGAGGTAATTGGTCAGTTCAGGCGAACGCACGACGACCGCACGCCACTGCCCGCGCGACACCGCCACGTTGACTCGGTTGCGCAAGAGAAGGAACTCCATGCCGCGCGGCACTTCCCCTGCGGCTGAGGCGGCCATGGAGACGATGACCACCGGCGCTTCCTGGCCTTGGAACTTGTCTACAGTTCCTACCCGCACTCTTGCCAACCCTGTGGCGCGGAGCTCGTGCTTGATCAGCTGCACCTGGGCGTTGTAAGCGGCGACCACCAGGATGTCGGTTTCTTCAAGAGGTCGGCTTCCCGGTGATTCAGAGGGGTTTGTCCACAGCAGGCCCACGTGCGCCTGGACCTGGCGGACAACTTCCGTGGCTTCCTCTGGGGAGCTCGTGGAGTTGCCGGTATGGGGGACATATACACAGGAAATGCCAGGGCTGGCACCATCCAAGTGGCGCAGTGATGCGGCGGGCGCTGCTTCGAGTCGGTGGTCGTACGAGAGTTCCGAAACGGCGTCACACAGGGCAGGGTGCATCCGCCAGGACAGCGCCAGAAAATAACCGAGTTCGGGCTGCAACGTGTTGTAGCCGTCCGACAACCACCCCAGCGCAGATTCGTCCACGGGTTCAGGGTGTTTGCCTTGGGTGACTTGTGGCAATTGCTGGGGATCACCCAGCAGCAGGAGGCGTTTTGCTGCGCGGCTCACAGCCATGGTGTTGGCCAAAGAGAACTGTCCGGCTTCGTCAATGACCAGCAGATCCAGCGAGCCAGCAGGAACTTCCTTGCCTACCATGGCCCACGCAGTACCGCCGATCAGAGCTCCACCCGGTTTAGACAGGAGGTCGCTGACGTCGGCCTTTGCGCACGCACTCCACGGCACCGGATCGCCGTGCTTCACTTCCTTGGCCACGCGTTCTGGATCCACGCCTGCCTTCTCCACGGCAGCGCACAGCATGTGCTCCACTACGGCATGGGACTGGGCCACAACACCGACTTTCCAGCCATCTGCCACGAGCCGGGCCAGGACGTGGGCCCCCACGTGCGTTTTTCCGCTGCCGGGAGGACCTTGGACTGCCAGGTACGAATGGTCCAGGTCCATCACAGCAGCAGTGATGGCGTCGATATAGCCATCAGGGCCCGGTTCCACAGCGGGCAGAGTTTCCAGGCTACGCAGTTTTGGCGGCTTCCTTCGCAGCAGGTCCAAGGCAGGATCCTGCGGCCATTCCGGCAGCGAATCCCTGAGCCTGCTGGCCAACGTGGCCAACGCCGCCCTCTGGCCGTTGGTCGGAATCGGGCTGTCCGGGGTCAGCGCCATGGGAGTCTGTGAAAACTCAGTTGAGTCGTTGCGTAGCCCCTCGGCCATGGTGACCGACTCGAAGTCCCCATCTTCGCCGACTTCGATGATCTTGGTATTGCTCCAGCCAGCACGGCCGAGCACGGAGGATTCCTTTGCCGCCAAGGCGTCGGGCAAGGGCGGACCGTACATGCGGAAATACGTCTTGCCCGGTTCCAAACCCGCGCCGTCACCGGAACGGCCGAGCAGTTTCACAATCCGGGCGGGGTTACTGCGAGGTGTTGGCTTAGCCCAGTCCTGCAGCACCACAGCCTGCTCCACCGTGAAAATATCGCGGCCGTCCTCCCACTGGGACACTGGCTTTTCCAAGCGGTCGAAGTGCGCCCACCAATACTGCTTGTCCTCACGCCGGTGATATCCAACGCCCGCTGCCACAATCGCTATCGCCCAGGAATCGGGGGACAGCCTTTCCTCATCCGGCAGCGCGGCAACGTAGTCCAGCAGGGCGGTTTCTTCCGGTGCGGCTTCGTATTTCGTCGGTTCAGCGGCGGTCTGCGCTGCATCGGCCCCGTCCCCCAAGTCTTCCGCATTTCCGGAGTCGTCGCCCGCCGAGCCCTGCGGCACGATGGACCGCTCTGCGGCGCGGGCAAGGAGCCAATTGCGCAGCTCCAAGGTTGAGAGGCAGTCGTACTCGTTGTAGTCCCTGATGCTTTCGAGGATGGCTGCAGCCTGGTCAGGGTTATCGGTGTCCCGCGCCGTGCAGTAGTCAGCGTAAGCAACCACGGAGGCTCCGGCGTCGGTGACATCACCGGAGCGCAGGTGCTGGCCCATATACAGGGGCTCGAGCTTCTTGATGCTGTACGAGTTCTCGGACACGCGGATGCTGTGGCGGACGGTGTCGTAGAGGTCCACCAGGACGCCTTGCTTCAGGAGATCGTCGACGGCGGTTTCGCCCACCACGTGCGTCAGGGAAAGGTTGCGAAGGGCCGTCTTCTCGTAAGCGGCGTAATGGTAAATGTGCATGCCCGGGTACGTGGCCCGGCGTTTGGCCACGTACTCCAGGAAATCAATAAAAGCTTGGCCCTCCTCCTCCCGGGAATGCGCCCAAAACGGACGGAAGACGGGCTGGGCGCCGGGCTCCGCCGGGTTTTCGATGACGCCGAAAAGGTACTCAAGGCCCCACTTGCCCGTGACGGGGTCCTGCCACAAAGGATCGCCCTCGAAGTCGAAGAAAATATCGCCGGGATCCGGTTCCGGGAGCCTGCCAAGGGTGTTCTCCGGCAGCACCTTGTAGCTGACCGTTTTGGCTTCCCCGGCTTTGTCTGTGTAGTTCACCGTCCCGTCCGGAGCCCCTGTGCCCGTCTGGAGCCGGGCTTGCTCTCGAAGGCGCAGCAGCGTGGGGTCACCGACAGCCGGGAGCGCGGCCAGTTGGTCGATGGTGGTGACCCCGGCCTCCACCAGCTTCTTGCGGCGGCTGATGCGCATACCGGCAACCATGAGAAGGTCACGGTGCACTTTGACTTGCTCGGCGCAGTAATCGCAGCGGCCGCACGCCGAGAAGCGGGAGTCGCCCCACTCGATGGAGCCTGAAGCGGCTATATGCGCCGCGGTCATTCCGAGGAAGCGTTGCCGGCGTTCCTTGAAGACCGGCAGAATCTCGGCGAGCGGGTGATCGCTGTGCACCCGGTTGCCCAGCACCAACGTGACCGTGGGATCCGGCGTAATACCGGCCTGAAGAAGTTGATCGCCATAGGCAGCCAGCTGCAAAAGCGCGGTGACCTTGGCATGGCGTGCAAGCTTGGTATCGAAAACGGCGTACTGACCGCCGGGACGCTTGACCAGGAAATCGGAGCGGCCGTGGAATTGGCCATCGAAGAACGCGGCCTGGAACACGATATCCGCTCCGGATCGCAAGGCGTCGATGGATTCCGCATGCTTGGCCAAAAGGGTGGCGCGGTCCATCCCGGAGGCGGGAACGACGTCGTAAACGCCCTTTCCTGTGGCCGGGTCCCACGGCCCGAACTCTGCCACGAACTCGTCAAGGACCCTGTGCTCGTGGACATCGCCGAGCTTCGCCGTGCGTTCCAACATGGCATCTGCCGCGAACTCAGCTTTGGGGGAGCGGCCCAGCTTTTCGTCGAGTTTCCGGAGCAGCTGGTACTCACAGGTGGCGGCCATGACAAGATCGCTGGCCGAGAACACCAAATCCTGCGGCGCGCCAGCTATCTCCGAATCGAGAAAGAACACCGTGACCTACTCCCTGTTGCCGGATGACCCACGCGAAGTGGACCATGAAGCCAAGCTATCAGCGGCCCCCGACAATTTAGACTGCACCCATGACTGAAACAGCACGTACCACCGCCGATCCCGCTTTCGAGGCCGCGTACCAAGCCGCGCAGAAGAGTCTCGCCGAAGGCGGAATCCCCATCGGAGCGGCCCTGGCCCGGGGCGCAGACGTCATTGCCAGCGGTCACAACGAACGAGTCCAGCACGGCGACCCGATCGCGCATGGCGAGATGTCCGCGCTGAGGGCCGCAGGACGCCAGAAAAGCTACCGGGATACCACCCTCTACACAACGCTGGCGCCGTGCGCGATGTGCACCGGAACCATCATCCAGTTCAAGATTCCGCGCGTCGTGGTGGGCGAAGCGGAGACGTTCCCGGGTGAGTTCGAGCTCCTTCGCTCACGGGGTGTTGAAGTCGTGGTCCTTAATGACCCCCGGTGCGTGGACATGATGCGCACCTTCCAGGATGAACACCCGGAACTCTGGGCGGAGGATATCGCGGAGTAGACACGAAGAGAGCGACGGCGGCACCCACCTTTCGAGCGATGGAGCGTGCCGCCGTCGCCGGCTGCGGAGGAGCCACATGCCAAAGAGCCATCCGACGACTATTTGGCAGGCTTCCTCGGAGCCGACCGGCGGGAACGGGCCGCCGGAGTGGATGGGACCGCAGCTGATGGGATCAGTTCCTTGACCTGGGCCACCACCGAAGCGTTGGCCCCGCGGGTGTCCAGGTCCTTCGCGAGGGTTTCGACCTCTGACTTGGCGGCCGCAGGGTTGTTGGCCTTGACGTGCAGTTCCGTGCGCAGTTCAACCAGATTGCGGTAGGCGAGGTTGCTGCCCGCTGCGCCTTCTTGCTGGTACTTGGCCAGGCCCGCGTCCGTCAGCGCAAGTGCCCGCTCAGGGTCGGCGCTATGGTGCTTCACCATCTTGTCTTCCTTGCGCCGATAGAAGTCATCTCCCACGGATTGCGCGACGGCGGTAGCCGCCTTGACGCCCAAAGGCTCACCGCCGAACCGCTCGGCTGCCTCGGTAAGGGCGTCCAGCCCTTTGCTCAGGTGTGGCGACATGGACCCTTCGAAGGCGAGCGTGAGTCCTACTTCCCGTGTGAAGAACTCGGGTGCAAACCGATCCTCCTCCCGTGTGACCGGGAAGCCGACCCGCAAAGGCAAGGTGTTGGACGCCTGGACGATACCCTCGGTCGAATAGATGGCGCGGACCAGATACTGGCCGGGCTCATCGAACGCGAAGCCCTGCACTCCAAATGCCAGCTGGACCAGTTGGCTGTAGCGGTCACTGCCATCACTCGTGGCGCCGGCGGCAGGTTCCAGGGTCACCGGTTCAGGGAGGCCGTAGAAGCAGACCACGGATTCGTGCAGCACCACCGTTCCGTCCGGCCTCTGCACGTACACGGTGGTGTTCCCGAACCTGGGATCCAGGCGGCCATCCACCAGCACCGCTACATCACTGGTGTTCCGCAGGCGGAATTCAATGGACACAGGCTCCATGTAGTCGAAGTGGCTCTTGGCTGAGAGCGTCAGTTCAACATCGCTGCCCGGTCCGGAGACGGTCATGGCGCCGGCAGGGGATTCCAGATGCCCACCGGAAGCCCACGGATCTCCACCCATAATTACGGATGCACGGTCGCCATGGCGCATGTGGAGCAGTTCGTCGTCGTCGAACCGGAAGCGGAAGTTGCCCCAGAAGGTATCGGCGCCGTTGCGCTGATCGTATTTCCAGTCGTAGTTCATCCAGGACAAGGAATCCGGCCTGGCTTTGTCCCACGCATGCAGGAAGTTGAAAGCATGCCCTGCCTCGTGGACCCAGGTGTAGAGGAAATGGCGCATGGCCCACGCTTGGTCCTGGGTGGTCGGATTGGAAACAAGATTGGTGAACCAGGAGTGGTTGCGGAAGACCGCAAAACCCTGGCGATCCGGCCCCCGACCCGCGCCGCCAAAGCCTGCAGCGGCGTCGAACATAATGCCACCAACTCCGGCGCTGTCGAAGAGACCGGCCTGCACGCCCCAGAGGTTCCAGGCAGGCCATCCGGAGTTGAACTTGCCGAAGGAGGTCTCCATGGCATCGTGAAGTTCGCCGACGTTCCACGAGGCGAAGCCGGCCGCACTGTCATCGATCACTGTGTGGACCGGATCGATGGTGACGGCGACTCCCGCGTCCAGGTATGAGGACTCGATAGTGATGGTGCGGTTAGCCAGGTCTGCTGGGCGGTTGTTATGTGACTGGCTGTTGTAGACGGGCGCCTTGGGTTCGATGTCCACGGATGTGCAGTAGTCGAGCTCAAGGTTCATATCTCGGAAACACCCCGAACGGTAGGCACATGCGTATGGCTGACCGGCAACGCCGCCTGCCGTGAACGTGGCCACTGCGCCAGTGATTGCCCCGTGGGACCAGGAGACGGTGATTTCCACCGTCGTGGCGGCATGCGTCCCTTTCCAGTAACGGACGGTTCCCGTGATGTGTGCATCGGCGCGGGTCATGGTGACTACAGGGGTATCCACAATCCATGACTCCACATAAGTCTTCACGAGTTGGTTGACGCCACCTGTTTTGACCCAGCGGGTGCTGTAAAGATCGCCACTGACTTTGTTCAGCACCGGAGATTCCACGCCCTGACGGGGATCCACGTCCAATCGAAGGTCCAGCGCGCTGCCAACAGGGCCGCTGCTTGCCTGGTTGCCTTCATAGCGGCCGCTCACGGGAGCGGAGCGCCAGCACCTCCACCAGTCTTCGGAGGGCCATGTCAAGGTGCTGGGCTGGGACCCGGAAGCGTGGGGTCCATAAGTAGGCGGGAACGGGATGTAAGAGGGGGTGCTGGGGACAGGGTTGTAGTGGGTACTGGGGACGTTGGGGGTGTCCATGTGAGGATCTTTCTCGCTCTGCAAGCAGTCAATATGCGTTCGCCCATCGCAGGATAACCAGATGGACGGCATGACGGTTCAGGGCGGGGGCGATGCATGTGGGGAGTCCCGAAGGATGTGAGTGGCCGATGCCCGGAAGCCGTGTGTAACCCAAAAAGGAGGATACTCCACCGAATGGATTATATCTAGGGGCTGCCTTAATTTCCGCTCGGCAACCTGCCGGACCTCCTAGTCAGCCGCAGCCGCCAAGCGTAGGCTGGCATCATCGGCGTCGGTGCCGAAAGGACCATCCCGAAGGACCCCGCGTCGATAATGCCCATTCGATGAAGGAGGACCCATGAGTGTCGTACGTGAATTCATGACAACGAATGCCTGGTGCATTCCTGAAGACCAGACTCTCCAGGACGCCGCCCGCAAGATGAAGGAGCTGGACTGCGGTTCACTTCCTATCTGCGGGAATGATGGCAAGCTCTCCGGTTTCATCACCGACCGCGACATCGTGGTCAAGGTCCTGGCCGAAGGCAAGGATGCCCGTGAAGTACGCGCCAGCGAGCTCGCCCAGGGCAAGCCCTACTGGATTGATGCGGACGCCACCATCGATGAATGTATCCGGATGATGGAGGAACACCAGGTTCGCCGGCTTCCGGTCATCAGCGACCACAAGTTCGTTGGCATCATCAGCCAAGGCGACATTGCACGGAACTACACCGAGGACCGCGTTGGCGAACTGGTGGAGCACATTTCCGCCAAGGAGCACATGGCACACTAAGTTGCCGATCCGGCACGCACATCCAGCCGCCGCGAAGCGCTCCCGTTAGAGGAACGCCTCGCGGCCCGTTCCTTCGCGCAGCACGAGTTCGTCATCTTCTATGGAGACAATCAGGCTCCTGGGTTTACCAGCGAGCTTTTTCGTTGCGCTGAGCTTTCTGCTGCGGACTTCAACTCCCACCGTGGCGCCTTTCGCCGGCAGCTCCACCGTGATTTCGTCGGCCATTCCCAACAGCATCTTGGTGGACACATCCCGTTCGGACACAGCTTCCTTACCGTTGACGGTCACGCTCACGTCATCGGAAACAAACCCGTCCTGAAGGATGATGAGCAGTTCCTGCATGCTCCAACTACAGCACTAACAGCGCTCCCGGCATAGGCTTTCCGGAACCCGAACCTGAAAACTGTCGGTCATGTGAGGCAAACTGTCAGGGTGACTCAATCTCTCCAGCACCAGTCAGCCGATTCTGCCATCCATCACCTCATCGCCAACGAACTCGGCGTCAAGGCCTGGCAGGTCAAGGCCGCGGTGGAACTGCTCGACGCCGGATCCACCGTTCCCTTCATCGCCCGCTACCGTAAGGAAGTCACCGGGACGCTCGATGACACCCAGCTCCGCGATCTTGAGGAACGCCTCCGCTACCTGCGCGAGCTGGAAGAACGGCGCAAGACCGTCCTGGAAGCGATAGCAGCCCAAGGCAAGCTCACCCCGGAACTGGAAGCCGCCGTCGTCGGTGCTGACACCAAGGCGCGGCTGGAGGACATCTACCTTCCCTTCAAATCGAAGCGCCGAACCAAGGCACAGATTGCGCGCGAGGCCGGGCTGGAGCCCCTGGCCGACGTCCTGCTCGCCAACCCACAGTTGGATCCCGAAACCGAAGCCGCCAAGTACCTCAACGCCGAGCACTCCATTGAGGACGCATCCGCCGCGCTCGCAGGTGCCCGGGCGATCCTGGTGGAGCGCGTTGCCCAGGACCCTGACCTGGCCGAGGACCTCCGCGAGCGGCTCTGGAAGCAGGGGCGCATGGTCTCCCGCGTCAAGAAGGGCATGGAGGCCGAAGGCCAGAAGTTCAAGGATTACTTCGAGTTCACGCAAGTCCCGTCCGGAATGCCGTCGCACCGGGTGCTCGCCCTCTTGCGGGGTGAAAAGGACGGCGTACTTGAGCTGGACCTCGCCGAAGCAGACCCCGCCGACGACGACGCCCTGGCCGCCGCCCGCGGCCGCTACGAGAACGCTGTGGCCAAGTGCCTTGGGGTCGCCAACCACGGCCGTCCCGCCGATCTCTGGCTTACCCAGACTGCCCAGCTCGCCTGGCGCGGTCGCATCCTGGACCGCCTCACCACGGATCTTCGCGGACGCATGTTTGCTGACGCCGAGGATGAGGCAGTCCGGGTCTTCGCCGCCAACCTGCGTGATGTGTTGCTCGCTGCGCCTGCCGGCAACCGCTCCACGCTCGGATTGGACCCGGGACTCCGCACCGGGGTTAAGGTGGCGGTGGTGGATGGCACGGGCAAGGTGGTTGCCACGGACACCATCTATCCCCACGCGCCGGCAAAGAAATGGGACGAGGCTTTGGCTACCCTCGGCCGCCTCGCCAAGCAGTACAACGTGGAACTCGTGGCAATCGGCAACGGCACAGCGTCGCGGGAAACGGACAAGCTGGCCACCGAGCTCATCAAGTCCCTTGAGGCCGCAGGTTCCAAGGGTGTCCAGAAACTCGTTGTTTCCGAGGCCGGGGCTTCTGTGTACTCGGCGTCGGCCCTGGCAGCTTCCGAGCTCCCCGGCATGGACGTCTCACTCCGCGGAGCTGTCTCCATTGCCCGCCGGCTTCAGGATCCGCTGGCCGAACTGGTGAAGATCGAACCCAAGTCGATCGGCGTTGGCCAGTACCAGCACGATGTCACGGCCGCCAAGCTGGACCGCTCGCTGGATGCCGTGGTGGAAGACTGCGTGAACGCCGTGGGCGTGGACGTCAACACGGCGTCCCCGGCCTTGCTGAGTCGAGTGGCCGGCGTCGGACCTTTGCTGAGCGAAAACATTGTGGCGTACCGCAATGAGAATGGCCCGTTCGCCAAGCGGAGCGATCTCAAGAAGGTACCCCGTCTGGGAGCGAAGGCGTTCGAACAGTGTGCCGGCTTCCTCCGGATCACCGGGGGAGCGGAGCCGTTGGATGCTTCCAGCGTGCACCCTGAGGCCTACTCCGTTGCCCGTAAGATCCTTGTCGCGGCCGGTGGCGGGCCCACGACTTCACTGGATCCCCAGGCATTCGTGGACGGCACATTCGGCCTGCCCACCGTCAAGGACATCATGACCGAGCTCGAGAAACCGGGCCGCGACCCCCGTCCTGCGTTCAAGGCGGCGTCGTTCTCCGAAGGCATTGAAAAGATCTCCGACCTCAGGCCGGGCATGATCCTGGAAGGCACAGTCACCAACGTCGCCGCGTTCGGTGCTTTCGTGGATGTCGGAGTGCACCAGGACGGGCTGGTCCACGTGTCCGCGCTGTCCAACAAATTCGTCTCGGACCCCCGCGAGATCGTGAAGTCCGGGCAGGTAGTGCGGGTCAAGGTGCTTGAAGCCGATCCCGAGCGCAAGCGCATCTCCCTGACGTTGAGGCTCGACGACGAACCCGGCGCCGCGGGCGGCCGCGGTTCCGGAGGACGTTCCTCGGGTGGAGGCAACCAGGGTGGAGGTAACTCGGGCGCAGGTAACCCGGGTGCACGAGATGCTGGAGGGCAGCGTTCGGGTGGTCAGCCGGGTCAACGCCGTGGTGGTGGCCAACCGGGTCAGCGTGGCGGTGCCCAGCCGGGTCAGCGTGGCGGTGGCCAGAGCAAACCCCAACAGTCTGAAGCTCCCGCCAACACAGCCATGGCGGAGGCCCTTCGTCGGGCAGGGCTCGGGAAGTAGCAAGCCGCAGTCCACGAAACCCCACCTTGTTCGTCCGTCATGCCGTACTACGGTATGCCGGGCGAACAAGGGCGGGACGAACGCCTGGAAACGGGAGCTGCCAGGACGCAGTCCCTGGACGAAGCTGCTACGACGGAACCGACGAGCCATCCGGAACTGAGCTGCCGCCGTCGGGCTCTTTTTCCTTCTGCCACGGCCAGCGGCCAGTGATCTCCAACTCAAGCGAGAAGCTTAGGAACGTCCGGATCAGCACGATGATCGCCAGAACGCCCACGCTCTCAAACGTGGGCGTCACAGCGACTGTCCGAATGATGTCGGCGGCCACCAGGAGCTCAAGGCCCAGGAGGATGGACCGTCCCAGCAATTGCCGGTAGGCGCGGTAGGGCGAAAACGGGGCGAGGCCGCGGGCGCGTTTGGGTTGGTACCCGCGCAAAGCGAGTGGGATGGAAACCAGCGCCCCAACCACCATGACTGCCACGCCGGCGAAGTCCATGTACCGGCCGACGTCTTCGATGATGTGCTGGAAATCCATGGCTCTCCCGCCGCTACTGTGCCGGTGCGGGGATCGGGAAGAAGACCCGGGGGTCCTGCAGCAGGGCCGGGTAGTCGAAATCGGAGCGCTTGACCACGTCTGTGACTTCGAAGTTCCGGGCGAACTTACCCTCAACCGTGATGGGCCGTCCTTGGACCAGGCCGACGGCGAAGATCTGGCCGCCGTCGAACGGCACGGCGATTTCGGTCTTGCCCGGAAGCGTATTGAATGCAGCTTCCTGGGCTTGGCGCTTCCGCGTGGGTTTCTTCTCCAGCACCTTGGCAGGACGTTTCTTGGGGCCCTTGAGTTGGCGGCGGGACTTCTCCTCCGCGTACACGAATTGGTACTCGCCGGATTCAGATCCAGCAGCGGCCTTTGCCTTGCCGTGAGGAGGCATGCTCACCGTGGTGAGCTGCTCCGGTCGGAGGTCCTCCACGTTGGCGCGAAGGATCCAGAGACGGTCCTCTTCAGGGTCTTCGGGGTGGAACTCGTGCTTGGGCTCGGGCCAAATGTATTCGAGCTTTTCTTCTACACCTGGGAAGAGCGGACCGTAGTACTTGGGGTCTTTCCCAATGAGCTTGGAGCGGTGGCTGAGGTGCAGGTCCTCGTAGCCCAGCCACGGCGGCATGATGATCCTGGAGGCGTAGTCCGGGTGTGCGGCCTGGGGTGCGAATTCCGCGATGTTGTTGCGGGTGTTGTCCGGGTGGCCGCGCTGGATCCATTCGTCGGCCATTGCCAGGCCGTACATGGTGAGGGCGGGGACGTGGCCCATCCACATACGGACGGCGGGGTGTTGCTGCCAACCGTACTCCGGGATGACCAGTGCGCGGAGGACCTGGAGGGCTTCGACGCGCTGTTTGCCGAGCCTTGAGGTGTCGAGCGCCGCGGCGCTCTCACGGAAATCGGCGAAAGGGAGGAAAGTCTGCATCCTTTCAGTTTGGGGGTCCCGCGGCGAAGAACCAAGTTGAGTGCTCCGGGACACGTGCGGATATGGGGCCTAGAGTTGTCGAGTGGAAACTTTTGGCGAGAAAACGACGACGACGGCGCCCCCGGTTGCCGAACTGCACCTGCACATCGAAGGGACTCTCCAGCCAGAGCTGATCTTTGCCCTGGCCGAACGAAACGGCATCGAACTGCCGTATGAAGACATCGAAGAACTGCGTGAGAAGTACGAATTTACGGATTTGCAGTCCTTCCTTGACCTGTACTACGCCAACATGGCCGTCCTGCAGACCGAGCAGGACTTCACTGACATGACCCGCGCTTATCTTCAGCGCGCCGCAGCCGGGGGAGTGCGCCATGCGGAGATCATGATGGATCCCCAGGCGCATGTGTCCAGGGGTATCCCGCTTGAGGTGTGCGTCAACGGTGTCGCGAATGCGCTGGCGACGTCGGAGGAAGACTTCGGCGTTTCGACACTCCTCATAGCTGCCTTCCTCAGGGACATGTCCCAGGACTCCGCACTTGAGGTGTTGGACCAGTTGCTCGCAATGCACGCCCCCATCGTCGGCATTGGGCTGGACTCAGCAGAGGTGGGCAATCCGCCGTCGAAATTTGAGCGGCTGTACCAGCGCGCCGGTGACGCCGGGTTGCGAAGGATCGCCCACGCGGGCGAAGAAGGGCCTGCCGCCTACATCACCGAGGCCCTGGACGTGCTGCATGTGGAGCGGATCGATCACGGTATCCGCTGCATGGAAGACACTGAGGTGGTGCAGCGGCTCGTCGCCGAGCAGGTACCCCTGACGGTTTGCCCGCTGTCCAACGTTCGTTTGCGTGCTGTGGACAAGCTGGCCGACCACCCACTGCCGGAGATGCTTGCCGTCGGTTTGAACGTTTGCGTGAACTCGGACGACCCCGCCTACTTTGGCGGCTATGTAGACGACAACTTCGAACAGTTGGTAAAGGTCCTTGAGTTCTCGGTTCCGGAGCAGGCCACTTTGGCGGCAAACTCGATCCGCTCCTCGTTCGCCAGCGACGCCCGGAAAGCTGTATTGCTGGATGAAGTGACCGAGTGGGTCAAGGCGTCCGTGCCGGGGCACTAAGCCCTGAAATGGTGCTCGAGGCGAGACCTGTCGATCACTTCCGGCCTCGGGAATGTCATACTCGGTCACGACACACGGTGTTTACCTGTATCAGTCGCGCGAATTAACAATTCATTGGCAAACTGCAAGGGATTATCCACCGTAGAAGGAGAAGCATGGGCGCGAACACCGCCGAGAACACCAACCTTCGTCTGAAGGCCGTACTGGACATCCTCGCTGAGGGCGTATGGTCTGGAGCCACGCTGAACGCAGGGGAAGTCCTGGCAGAGGCCATCGGACGCGTTCCTTTCAACGATCATGAGGCTGAACTTCTCAGTGGGGGCATTCCCCGCGGCCACAAAACCCTGACGTCGGCATCGGCAAAGCTGGTCAAGGCCGGCTGGCTGGTCAAAGGGCGTTCGGGATGGACCATCCCGGACGACGGCTTGAGGGCGACCGTCGCCTTCCCTGACGTTTCGGCTTTCGCGGAGGCCCTCGACGCAGGAACACCGGTACCAGCCGATGTTCCCGTGCCTACGGCCCCTCCCGCCAAGGCCAAGACGAAGCGTGCGGCAACGTCGAAGAAGGCTGCAGCTCCGAAGGCTGCTGCAACTAAAGCTGCCACCGCCAAGGCTGCGACCTCCAAGGCTGCGACCACTAAAGATGCGCCAGCCGCGAAGAAGGCTTCCACTCGCAAGGCTCCTGCGAAGGCAGCGGCGGCTCCCGCCGTCGAGACCCTGCCGCAGCCGGACGCCGTCGCGATTGCGGGTGACTTCAACAAGATCCTGGGCGCTCCGGAAGACTGGGCTCCCCAGTACGACGAAGTCCAGATGGAGTTCAACCCGCTGGTTCAGCTGTGGACGCTGACGGCTGAACTGCCGGCCGGTTTCTATACGTACAAGATCGCGCTGAACCGTTCGTGGGATGAGAACTATGGTGCGTTCGGCGTCCGTGACGGCGCCAACCACGAGCTAAACCACGACGGCGGCCCGGTCACCTTCACCTACAGCCACGCGACGCATGACATCGTGACGGCCTAGTTCCAGTTCCTCCAAGTCCCAACTCCAAATTTGCTCCAAGTTGGAGTTGGGACTTGGAGAAACGGGTCGTCCTGACGCAGGGTGATCCGCAGGGTTACATTAGGTCCATGGCTGAGTCCCCAGAAACGCACGCCGGTCCTGCCAACGATGCTGTCAGGCTCACGGCTCGCGTTAGCGGCGTGGTTCAAGGCGTGGGATTCCGGTACTGGACCGCGCGAAAAGCGGACGAGCTCCTCCTCACCGGCACGGTCCGCAACCGTTACGACGGCTCTGTGGAACTCGTTGCCGAAGGGTCCACGGCGCACGTTGGCCGCTTCCTGGACTGGCTGAACTCACCACGGGCTCCAGGCAGGGTGGAGAATGTGGAATCAGACGTTTCCCCGGCGACGGGGGAGTTCGACGAGTTCCGGATAGTGGGCTAAGCCGCCTTAGTCAGGCTGCGAAAGAGGTGCGCGTCGCCTCAACGTAGTGCTCCAACGACTTCAGCGCAGGCTGTGACGAAGCATCCCGGACAGCGTCCGCACCAACGGCGTTGGCCACTGCCAGGGCATGGCTGTGCTTAAGTCCGGAGCGGAGGGCCAGGACCAGCGCGGCGCAGAAAGCATCGCCGGCTCCGATCGTGTTCGCGATATCCGTGACCCGAACCGCAGGAGCTTCGGCCACGCGCTCGCCATGCTCAAAGATCGCCGAGCCCTCGCCCCCATACGTCACGGCAACAAGGGGCGCCGTGCGAAGGGCAGGGATCAGGGCGTACTCGGTCTCGTTCACGATCACCAGGTCGCAGCGTTCCAGGAGCTCCGGAATGATGGGCGCGGCAGGTGCAGCGTTGAGGGCAAAGTAGCCATTGGTTCGTCTGGCGGCTTCCAGCACAACTTCCTGGTCCACTTCGAGCTGGCACAGGACGGCTTCCTCGTCCGCGAAGGAGACCCCATGCACGGACACTTCCCCATTCGCGCCAGGGCACACAACAATCTGATTCTCACCATCGCTGTCTACCAGGACCAGTGCCGTCCCGGTCGCGGAATCCACCTGCGCGATGTCCTGGACGTCGACGCCGGCACTCGCCATTGCTTCGAGGAGGCTTCGGCCAGCTTGGTCCCGGCCTACTGCCCCCACCATGCGCGAGGCGCCTGCGAGCCGGGCTGCGGCCACGGCCTGGTTGGCGCCCTTGCCGCCGGGCTGCTGGCGGAGGACGGCCCCGCCGACGGTTTCGCCCGGCGTCGGGAGCCGGCTTGCGGTAGCCGTGATGTCGAGGTTGATGCTGCCTACAACGGTGAGCGCGGTGCTCGTGGGAGCCAAAATGGGCGCGGAAGACTGAGGGGAGAAGCTCATGGAAGGACCTTTTCGGGAGGATTCAGGAGGATTGGATGACGGAGAGGTGTCCGGCCTTGGCGGCAACGAGGCATTTGGCCAGGTAGAACGGGGAGCCCTTGTGGCGGACGTATTGGGTGAGGACCAGCACCGGCTCGGACGGGCGAAGATCCAGCAACTTAGCGCGGCTGGGACCCGCGGTACTCAGGCTGATTTCGCATTCGCCAGGTCCAAGTGACGCCCCCGGAAGCCCGCTGAGGACCTCCAAAAGGGTGGCAGCCGAAAGGGTGGGCGCTTCGGCTGATTCAGCTAGGGCTTCGGCCTCGGGGATTCCTTGGGCGACGTTTTCCTGCAGGTGGGCCACGGGCTCGCCATTGCGGATGAGCACGCTTTCCCAAAACCAGCAGTCTTCGCCGGGCTGGACGCCGATTCCGGGCGCCACGAATTCGGAGGCTGGCTGTTTGATCGCCGCAACACGCTTGACCTGGATGTCCTGTTCCGAGCCACCAAGGAGTTGATCGAACGGGCGGATATGTTCGATGCCAATCCGTGGCAGCGAATCAGCAACGAACCGGCCGACTCCCCGCCGTGCCCTGGTGAGTCCGTCTTCCTCCAGCAGCATCAGCGCTTCCCGGATCACGGTGCGGCTGACGTCCATCATGACGCCCAGCTCGGTCTCGGTGGGGAGTAACGAGCCAGGAGGGAGCAGCTTGGTCCGGATTGCCTCGGCTATGCGTGAGTATGCCGCAACGCGCAAAGGCTGGCCGGGTTGCGGCGCAATGGGTCGGGACAGGAACTGGACGGCATTGTCGGTCAAGGGTGCCTCACTTGGGTTTGGTTACGGACACTGTACCGGAAAAATGTGATAGGTTGCACAAGCTCGTAATACATGCTTGTATAACAACTCACATCTCGTGGCGCCGCCAGCGCCCTCGGACAAAGGAGTTTGATGTGAATATCCCCAACACCGCGGTTGAGGCGCAGCCTTCCGAAACCGCAGAAGCGACGTCGGATACCCGACCCGGCGGTCGGGCTGCTGCCCTGCTGATCACGACGCTGGTCCTCGCGGTATTGTCGTTCCAGCTCAACGCCAGCATGATCACCCCGGCACTCCCGCACATCGGTTCCTTCTTTGGCGAGACGCCCGAGGCCGTGGCGCAGGTGCAGTCCATGTTCTTCCTTGCGGGCGCCATCTCCGGACCGGTGATTGGACGCTGGAGCGACTTCATCGGCCGCCGCACCGCACTGCTGTTGGTCCTGGCCATCATGGGCGCTGGAACTGTGCTGTGCATCTTCGCCCCGAACTTGCCGCTGCTGGTCACTGGCCGTTTCATGCAGGGTGTCTCGAGCGCCATCTTCGCGCTCTCCTACATCGTGCTCAACGAATACTTGCCTGCCCGACTCTTCGGGACATCCATCGGCATCATCGCCGCCATTAACGGCGGCGTGGGCGGTGTTGATGGCTACTTTGGTGGGCTCATGGCTGAAACGCTCGGCTTCCAGTCGATTTTCGTTGCCGTCCTCGCCTTGGCCGCGATCGCCGTCGTCTGCGTCATCAAAGTTGTCCCGGGCGGGAAATCCGCTGTCGCTCCGGGTCGGATGGACTGGTGGGGCGCAGGTTCCCTGTCCGTGTTCCTGGTCTTCATCACCTACTTCGTCTCCACGGGATCTTCTGCCGGCTGGACCTCATCTGCCGCGCTTGGCCTGCTCGCCGGCAGCATCGCTTCCTTCACCGCGTTCTGGCTCATCGAGAAGAAGCGCTCCACGCCCCTGGTCGCCGTCCACCACCTCCGTTCGCGCCAGGTGTGGCCGGTCATCGCCACCACTGTGCTGACGCTCGCGGGAATCTTCGCCATTATCAACTTCACCGTGGTGCTACTCAGCCAGGACAAGGAAAACGGCTTCGGCCTGCCGGCGTCGGTCGCAGCGCTGCTGTTCCTGACCCCGGCAGCACTGATCGGCGTGTTCGCGGCACCGCTCGCGGGCTGGATTGCCGACCGCCGTGGCTGGATCAAGACCGTCCGCGTCGGCACGGCCACGAGCCTCGTCTGCGCCATTGCTGCTGCACTGTTCGCCGACAACCAAGTGGCCGTCCTCATCGCCATCGCGGCACTGGGAATCTTCTACAACGGCTTCTTCCTCACTGCCATCAACGGGCTGTCCGTCCTGCTCTCGCCCAAGGAAGCACCAGCCGCCCTGCCGGGAATCAACGGCGCCTCCTTCGGCATCGGGGCGAGCCTCGGCGTCGTGGTTGTTGCCCCGTTCGCCGGTCAGGGTACCGCGGCGGGGTACTCGGCGGCGCTCTGGATTTCGGTGTCCATCACCGTCCTCGCCTTCCTCGTTAGCCTGTTCATCACAGCGCCGAAGGGCGAAAAGATCTAACGCCCGACGGCGGCACGCGGCACCGCGCGTCCGCCCGGCGCCTCTTCACAACGCCCTCTTCGCAACACCCCCGCTACATCCTGAAACGAGAGACCATGACCCAGCGAACCCTGACAGAGCCCACCGCTGCCCCCTTCTACCTCGACTGCGACACGGGAATCGACGACGCCCTCGCCCTCGCCTACCTGCTCGCAACCCCCAGAGCGGAACTCGTGGGCATCGGCACCGTGAGCGGCAATATCAGCGCCGCCGGCGGCGCGCGGAACACCCTGGACCTGCTGAAACTGGCCGGGCATCCGGACATCCCCGTAGCGATCGGCGCACACGATCCGCAGGTCGGCACTTTCCATGGTGGTGCGCCGCATGTCCATGGCGACAATGGAATCGGTGGGGTGGAGCTTGCTCCGTCGGATCGTGAGCCCGTTGAGGCGACGGCTGCTGAACTGCTGGTGCAGCTGGCACACAAGCATGCCGGGGAGCTGCGCATCGTGGCTATCGGCCCGCTGACGAACATCGCCGAAGCCCTCCGGCTGGAGCCCAAGCTGCCGGAGCTCATCGCCGAAATCACCATCATGGGCGGCGCGGCACTGGCCCCGGGAAACATCACGCCCGTGGCGGAGGCCAACATCGCCAACGACCCCGAGGCTGCGGCGGAAGTACTCGCCGCTGACTGGAATTTGACGCTGGTGCCGCTGGACGTCACCATGACCAACGTCCTGGAGGAAACCCACCGCCAAGAGCTGCTTGAATCCGAGCACCCCGTTTCGCGGGCCCTCGGCGACATGCTTGGCTACTACTTCGGCTTCTATGTGGACATCTTCGGGCGGGCTTGTTCAGCAATGCACGATCCCCTGGCAGCTGCCATTGCCGTCAGGGGAGTGGAGTTGACCGTGGCGCCCACCGTTCGCGTGGAGGTAGACACGACCAATGGTCCCGGCCGCGGCCAGACGGTGTGCGACCTCCGGGGACAATACCTCGGCTTCCCAGACCAGCGCGGTGCGCGGTGCCGCGTGGTGCTGGAAATCGGCGAAGACTTCGCCCCGCATCTGCTGGGCACCATGCAGGCAGCCTGGCTCTCGGAAGAGGAACTCGCCGCTCCCGTCGCCTAACTGGCGGGAGGCAATAGGTAGCGACGGCGACGGCGGGAATGTCCCGCCGTCGTCGTGGTTGTCGTCGTCGTGGTCTAGGGTGCCTAGGCGTACATGAGCGAGCCGGGCGTTGTCAGGGTTTCGCCTGTTTCGAGCCACGTCTTGAGTCCGGAGAGGATCATGGGCCAGCCGCCGTACAGCTGCTCGTTTGCGCCTTCGCGGAGCTGATCGTGCGTGACGGTGAGGTGGCACGAATCGCCCACGGGTTCGATTTCCCAGGTGATCCGCGACGTTCCTTCAGCTTTGACGTCCTCGCCCCACAATGCTTGCATCGTCTGGACGAGCCGCCGCGGGGGATCGACTTCGATGTTCTCGCCCTCTCCCAAGGGCTCGTCCGCTTTGACGTTCCGCATTTCAAACCGGCCGCCAGGAGTCCAGTCCGCCGTGAACGTGTTCCCGAACTGGTATTTGCTCCGGATTTCGCTGTTGGTGATGGCTTCCCAGAGCCGTTCCGGGGTGGTTTTGATGTAAATCTCGAAGATCTTTTCCATGGGACTTTCCAATCTGGATTTGAGGTCGCTGAGTGCAGCGGCCCATGGTTCTGCGTATTTGCTCACCCAGCGATCGTGGATGAGCCTAATGGGGACGGGGTTCAGGAAATGCAGCTTTTCGCGTCCTCGGCGGCGCGTGACCACCAGTCCGGCATCCTCCAACAACTTCAGGTGCTTTGCGATGCCGAAGCGGGTCATCTCGAACCGTGCTCCGAGGGCGGTGAGGGTTTGCCCATCCTCGCGGAACAGCTCATCGAGCAGTTCCCGCCGGGTGGGGTCTGCCAGTGCTTTGAACACGGCGTCCATGGCTTCAGAATAGGTGACCATTTGGTCACGTGTCAACGGTTTTGGACTTGCCGGTTTGTTTCCGGGAACGCGGTCCTGGGCCGTGCTTGGATAGTCGCATGCCTGCTACTCCGAGCGTTGCCGTCTGCGGCCCGGCCTCGTGGAACCAGCTCATCCTCCTGGACCACCTCCCCGAGCCCGTTCCGCACATGCAGTTCGCGCGACGCGCCTGGGAGACGGTCGGCGGAACGTCGGCGGGGAAAGCGGTGCACCTCGCGGATCTGGGCATCGGCGTGCGCTTGTGCTCGCAACTCGGGGCGGACGACGACGGTGGGCGGGTCCTCCGCGCCCTCACCAACGCGGGAGTCACCGTCGAAAAGATTGCCTCCGACCGAACTGAGCGTCATGTCAACCTCATGACCGACGACGGCAGCCGGGTATCTCTCTACGTCTCGGTGCCTACCGCCCCGGCGGAGGAGGATCTTGCGATGGCGGCTGCCGTGGTTGCTGGCGCTGATCTCGCCGTGATCGACCTCAGTGAATTTGGGGTGCTGCTGCTGGAGCGCGAAGAGGCTCAGCAGACGCCTTTATGGGTGGACCTTCATGATTACGACGGATCCTCGGCCTTCCATGAACCGTTCCTGAGGGCGGCCGGCGTGGTGTTCATGAATGACGACAGGACGGATGATCCGTGGGCGCTGATGCATTCCTGCCTTGCGCGGGGGCCTCGCCTGGCTGTCTGCACCCTCGGGGCGGAAGGTGCCGTCGCCTTGGAAGCGGACGGAACCCAGCATGAGGTTCCAGCCGTCCCCGCCGACGTAGTGGATACGAACGGCGCCGGCGATGCGTTCGTGGCTGGTTTCCTTGCCGCGACCCTGCGGGGCGCACCAGTTTTTGATGCCCTCGAGGCAGGGGCGGTTCAAGCCCGCGTCGCGATTGAGGGCGAGCATCTGCACCCTGTGCTGGGGCGTTGAGTGCCGAGCTCACGTCCGATAGTTTCTGAATTTCATCGGAAACAAAACTAGGTAACAGTTGCTATTTGCGCCCCATTACGCCTTCATCGACGTTTGAAAGTCCGGGATTACTCAATTCCTGGCTGCCATAACAGCCTATAAGTTACTCTCCAGTTTCGGTAAGTGGACTGTTGTTATTGCGTAAAGTTTACGATAGTTTCTCTCTGTGATGTGTGTCGCACTGTAGTTCCCAGGGCGACCAAGGCCGAGCGAAGGACAAAGATGACCATCGACCCTGAGGACTTACGGACTGCTGAAAAGCGGCTGGAGCAGTTGCATCAAAAACTTGGCGGCATCGCCTACGGCGGTGATTACAACCCGGAACAATGGCCGCGTGAGGTCTGGCTTGAGGATGCAAAGCTCATGCAGCAGGCCGGAGTAAACCTTGTGACCCTCGCTGTTTTCTCGTGGAGTCGGTTGGAAACCAGTGACGGCGTCTTCGACTTTGAATGGCTGGATGAGGTCATGGACCTGATGCATGCGCACGGCATTGGGGTGGATCTGGCTACCCCTGACGCCGTGCCTCCGGCTTGGCTCGTGGAGCAGCACCCGGACATCATGCCGGAACGAGCCGACGGAAGTATCTTCGGCTTCGGATCCCGCCAACACTTTGACGTCTCCCATCCTGTGTATCGAGCCAAGTCCCTGGCTCTGGCGGAAAAGATGGGGGAGCGCTACGCAAAGCATCCCGGCCTAAGAATGTGGCATGTAGGCAACGAATACGGGCCCACCTCCTATGGGCCGTGGGCTGAGAAAGCGTTCCGCGGGTGGCTGCAGAGGAAGTACTCATCGCTCGATGAACTCAATGAAGCATGGAGCGCCACCGTGTGGGGCCAGATCTACTCGGACTGGAACCAGGTACGCGTTCCGGCGCAGCCCCGCACGTGGTCCAACCCTTCCCGCCGGCTGGACTTTCACCGCTTCACCTCGGACAGCATGCTGGAACACTTCAAGGCCGAACGGGACATCCTCAGGCGCCACAGCCCGGACCTGCCGATTGTCACCAACTTCATGCGCTTCTACAAGACCAACGACTACTGGGCATGGGCCGCCCAGGAGGATGCCGCAGCGCTGGATATCTACCCGGATCCCCGTGAAGACGATGCACATATAGCCGCCGCATTGAACTTTGACCTCATGCGTTCCTTACGTCACGGACAACCGTGGATGGTCATGGAGCAAGCGACTGGCGCTGTCAGCCAGTGGTCCGTCAACGTCTCCAAGCTTCCAGGCAAGATGCGGCTCGGCTCTTACCAGGCCATCGCGCAGGGTGCCGATTCGATCCTTTTCTTCCAGTGGCGCCAAGCCAAGGGGGGAACCGAGCGTTTTCACTCGGCCATGGTGAACCACGCTGGCCCGAACACCCGGATCTTCCGCGAGGTCTGCGAGCTCGGTCAAGAACTGAAATCGTTGGGCGGCCTGACGGGAACACGATCCACAGCCAAGGTTGCCATCATTTTCGATTGGGACTGCTGGTGGGCCTTGGAATTAGGCAATTCGCCGCGCTCGGACCTGAACTACACCCAGGAAGTGTTGCGTTTTTACCGCCCCCTGTTCGACGCCAACATCACAGTGGACTTCGTCAATGCCAACAGCGACCTTTCTGCATACAGCCTTGTGATCATGCCGGCGTCGTACTTGCTCACCGACGCCGCCGCCGAAAAGTTCGAAAACTACGTGTCCGACGGCGGCCGGCTGGTGGTCTCTTACCTCTCCGGCATCGTGGACCAGGACAATACAATCCGCTTGGGTGGATACCCCGGCGCCCTCCGCAACGTGCTGGGTGCGTGGAGCGAAGAAATGCATCCACTCGCCGGGGACGGCGAACAGGTGAAGCTCTCCACGCTCGACGGCGGTACCTCCTCGGCGAGTTACTGGACAGAGCACTTGCACGCCGAGACGGCGGACGTCCTGGCCAGCTACTCTTCAGGGCGCCTCGCGGGAGCCCCCGCCATCACCCGCAACAGTTTCGGGCAAGGAACCGCGGTTTACCTTTCGGCCCGGGTCGAGGACGGGCTGCTCAACCAATTGCTCGACGACGAACTTCGAAGCGGAGGCGTGGAACCGGAACTGAAGGCGCCCACGGGAGTCCAAGTCCGCCGTCGTGCTGGCTCGGATCCTGACGCCGGCGGTTCCGGCGACGCCGCCAAAAGTTTCCTCCTGGTGCTCAACCACAACGATGCACCTTCCAGGGTGAACGTCCTCGACGGCGGGATAGACCGCATCACTGGACAGTCGATTCACGGGGAAGTGGAACTTCCAGCGAACGGCGTCCTGGTACTTGAAGAAGTCGTAGTCCTTGAAGAATCGACAGCTAAGGCGGGAAAACCATGGCACTGAGGCTGGACGCTCCGCCCGAGGTTGTCCCGGGCGCTGAGCCGAGTAAACAGAAAAAGCGGCGCATCAAGCCTGGAAGCTGGAAGCTGGCGCTCAAACGGGACTGGCGTCTGTACACACTGTTAGCGCTGCCACTGGCATACCTCCTCATTTTCAGGTACCTGCCAATGGCCGGGAACGTCATTGCTTTCCGCCAATTTCAGCCTGGCGGCAGCATCTTTGGCGAGAAGTGGGTGGGTTTCAAATACATCACCCTCTTCATCAACGACCCCAGCTTTTGGCAAGCCTTCCAGAACACCATCGTTCTGGGCATCCTGACGTTGGTGTTCTGCTTCCCGATGCCCATCATTTTCGCGCTGATGCTCAATGAGCTCCGGTCCCAGAAGTTCAAGAAGTTCGTGCAGACCGTGGCATACCTGCCGCACTTCATGTCAGTGGTGATCATCGCCGGGATGATCCTGCAGAACTTTTCCATGACCGGCACGGTGAACCAGATCGCTGAATCGCTGTTCGGCAACACGGTGAACTTCACGCAGGATCCGGGCTGGTTCCGGCCGATGTACATCAGCTCAGAGGTGTGGCAAACCATGGGCTGGGGAGCGATCCTCTACCTGGCAGCACTCACCCGGGTGGACGAATCACTGTACGAGGCGGCCAGGATCGACGGAGCCAACAGGTGGCAACAGACCTGGCACGTGACGCTGCCCGCCATCCGGCCAACCATCATCACGCTGCTGATCCTGAACATCGGCACGTTCATGGCAGTGGGCTTCGAGAAGATCCTGCTCATCTATAACCCGCTCAACTATGCAACGTCAGACGTCATTTCCACCTACCTGTACAGGGTGGGCCTTGAATCCAGCAACTTCAGCTATGCGGCGGCGATCGGAATGTTTGAATCCGTCATCGGCCTCACGCTGATCCTCTCAGCGAACGCGATATCCAAGCGCCTCGCAGGAACGAGCCTGTGGTGAACAAGACAGCAACCAAGTCCACTCCTTCTCTGCGTCCTCCCGCTGCGGGCGGTGTCCTCCTGAAGGACATGAGGGTTTCCACGGGAATGCGGATCTTCAGGGCCTTCAACCTGGTGTTCCTGCTGTTCGTAGTGTTCCTGACGGTCTATCCGTTCCTGAACATCATCGCGCAGTCGTTCTCCAGCGAAGGGTTCATCAACGCAGGGCAGGTCAACCTGTTCCCGATGGGCTTCAACACCGAGACGTACAAGCTGATCCTGGCCGACTCCACGTTCTGGACCAACTACGGAAATACCCTGTTGTACACGGTGGTGGCTACCGCGATTTCCATGGTGCTGACCACCTCATTCGCCTACGCCATTGCCAAGAAAGACCTCAAGGGCCGCAGTGTTTTCATTGGACTCGCTGTCTTCACCATGTTCTTCAACGGCGGGTTGATCCCCAACTACGTGCTCATCAGTTCGCTGGGCATGCGGGATTCGATCTGGGCCGTGGTCCTGCCGAACGCCATCAGCGTGTTCAACCTGCTCATCATGAAGTCCTTCTTCGAAAACATGCCGCGTGAGCTGGAAGAAGCAGCATCCATCGACGGACTCACTCAATACGGCATCCTCTTCCGGGTGGTGCTTCCACTGAGCAAGGCAATCGTGGCCACCATGGTCCTGTTCTACGCCGTAGCCAACTGGAACTCGTGGTTCCAGGCCTTCCTGTACCTGGATAACCCCGACCTCTTTCCGGTCACCATCTACCTCCGCAACATGATCGCTGGAGTCACTACTGCCGGCTCGGCCGGCGGGACCGCGGAAAACGTGGGCCAAATCGCGGCCAACATCCAGTCGGTCACCATCGTGCTGACCGTCATTCCCATCCTTTGTGTCTACCCCTTCGTCCAGAAGTACTTCTTCTCGGGCGTGATGCTCGGTTCCGTCAAGGAATAACCGTTCCGTCAAGGAATAACCCTTATGAAAGGACACCCAATGATCGCCAAACGAGAATTCCGCAGAAGAGATTTCCTGGGCCTCGCCTCCGTTGTCACCATCGGGTTGATGATGACCAGTTGTGACTCTGAAGCCACTGAGAAGGTGGATACGTCCAAGTCCCGCAATGGCGCGATGGACAGCTTCAAGGTAGGTGACACGTTCAAGGCGACGACGCCGTTGTCCTTCACCTTCCTGTTCTCCGACCAGCCAACCTATCCGTACAAGAAGGACTGGCTGCTCTTCACCAAGATGGCCAGCGACAACAACGTCACGTTGGAACCAACCATCGTTCCCAACAGTGATTATGAGCAGAAACGCAGCCTTCTCATCAGTTCCGGCAGCGCCCCGGAGATCATCGCCAAGACCTATCCCGGGCAGGAAGCCGCTTTTGTATCTGCCGGGGCGGTGCTGCCAGTCAGCGATTACGTGGAACTCATGCCGCACTTCCAAGAGAAGGTCAAGAAGTGGAAGCTCGAACCAGAGATCCAAGGCCTCACCCAGGAAGACGGTAAGTACTACGTTCTTCCCGGACTGCACGAGGAACTGTGGCCGGATTATTCTCTGTGCTTCCGCAAGGACGTACTGAAGAAGGAAGGCTTGGCTGAGCCCACCACATGGGACGAGTTCCGTGAAGTGCTGCGGTCGCTCAAAAAGGCGTATCCCGACGTCGTGCCTTTCTCTGACAGGTTCAAAGGCGACAGCGTGTTGAACATCGCGGCACCAACCTTTGGCACAGTTGCGGGCTGGGGTCTGGTGGATGGACTCCTTTTCGATCAGGACAAGAAGGAGTTCGGCTTTGCCGCAGGCTCAGAGAAGTTCAAGGACCTGGTGACCTACTTCAACTCGCTGGTCTCAGAAGGACTGATGGATCCTGAAAGCTTCACCCAAACCGACGACTCTGCCATCCAGAAGTTCGTTTCCGGTAAGTCGTTCGTGATCAGCGCCAATTCCCAGAATGTCATTACTTACCGGACCTCCATGGAGCAGTCGCTGGGCAAGGGCAACTTCGAGATCGGCAAGATCACTGTGCCGGGCGGTCCTGCAGGCGACGTCATCGGTGGCACTCGCTTGGAAAACGGCATCATGCTGAACTCGTCCGTCAAAGACAAGGACAGCTTTGTGGCTCTCATCCAATACATCGACTGGCTGTTCTACAGCGATGCCGGCCAGGAATTCAGCAAGTGGGGCGTAGAGGGCACCACCTTCACCAAGGAAGGCGGCAAGCGGAAGCTGGCCGCCGGCATCAACTTCCAAGGTCTCAATCCCTCGGGCACCAAGGACCTGCGGGTGGACTACGGATTCTCTGGGGGAAACTTTGCTTACGGCGGCGCTACGGAACTCCTGCACTCCACGTTCAACGACGAGGAATTGGCATTCCAAGAGGCCATGAAATCCAAGAAGCCACGACCGGTCGCACCGCCTGTGCCCTTCAACGACGTCGATCGTGAGCAGGCCACGCTGGCGCTCACCCCGCTCAAGGACCACGTCAAGCAGAACACTCTCAAGTTCATCACCGGGCAGCGTGCTGTCAGCGAGTTTGGTGCGTACGTCAAGGAGCTCGATAGCAAGGGGCAAAGCAAGTACGTCGAGCTCGCGAACAAGGCATACAAGGCCTACGCGGACAAGAAGTAGTTCCGATGGCAGCCACGAAAGCTGAGTTTGGATCGGGGACGTTGTTCAAGGCGGCTGGAACTGTGTACGGCATCATGGTTGGCAATGCTTTGCTGGTTCTCCCCAATGCGCTGCTGGTGCTCACTCCGGTGCTGGTTGGCCTCATTGGGCCGTTGGCGTTGATTTCGCTGGTCCTTTTAGGCCCTTCATTCGTGGCTGCCTGCTACGCCTTCAACCGGCTCCTTGCCCACGAGGACACCGGCGTTTTCCATGACTTTATGAAGTCGTACCGCAGTAACTTTGGCCAGGCCTTGGTGGTTTGGCTTCCGTACCTCGCGCTCCTCGCGGTCATTGCTTTCAATCTGAGTGTCCTGCCAGGAAATTTGGGCCCTGACCCAGGAACCAACCCAACCCAGATCGCTGCCCGGATAGGGTTGTTGGGCGTCGGAGTCATAGTGGCTACTGCTGCGGTGAATGCCATGCTCCTGTTGTCCCGCTTCTCCTTCCGGAGCAGCGACATCTATCGGCTCTCTCTTTACACCTTGGGTGCGCAGCGGCGAGTGTCCTTGGGCAGCGCCGGAATCATTTTCATTTCAGGATTCGTGCTGATGGCGACGAGTGCCTGGCTGATTCTGTTTGTTGCGGGCTTGCTGGTGTACCTGGTCTGCACGAACTCCCGTCCGCTACTGAAGTTTGTTGAGGCCAAGTTCACGGCAGCCGAATAGCCAGCATTCAATACCCAAGCACCACGTCTACTTCTTTGATGCACTCTTATGTTCTGAGGGGTGTGTGGTGGTGGTTGCGTCGGGGTGTTTGTTTGGGGTCGATGTGTGGTGGTGGGGTGAACCAGGGCACGCCGGTGGTCATGTCGATCCGCCATTGTTCCTTGTGGATGAGGTGGTGGTGGTGGCTGCAGAGCAGGGTGCCGTTGTCGGTGGAGGTGGTGCCGCCGTGTGACCAGTAGGTGATGTGGTGGGCTTC
>NZ_JBEPSI010000007.1:0-273730 GCF_040548745.1 Arthrobacter sp. 2762 | reverse complement strand
GCGCCCCCCGCGGGGGGCCCCCGCCCCCCCCCCCCCCCGGCCCCCCCCCCCCCCCCCCCCCCCCGCCGCCCCCCCCCCCCCCCGCGGGGGGGGGGCGCCCGCCGTCGTGATTGACGCTGTTGACGTATCAGTTGGCCGGGTAGTTGCGCTCCGGCTCTCCTGTGTAGAGCTGCCGCGGGCGGCCGATCTTGGTCTGGGGATCGTTGATCATTTCGCGCCACTGGGCAATCCAGCCCGGGAGGCGGCCAATGGCGAAGAGGACGGTGAACATCTTCTCCGGGAAACCCATCGCCTTGTAGATCAGGCCGGTGTAGAAGTCCACGTTCGGGTACAGCTTGCGCTGGATGAAGTAGTCATCCGCCAGGGCCTTCTCTTCAAGGCGCATGGCGATGTCCAGCAGTTCGTCGTTGCCGCCGAGCTTGCCCAGGACCTCGTGGGCCGTTGCCTTGATGATCTTGGCACGGGGATCGTAGTTCTTGTAGACACGGTGACCGAAGCCCATGAGGCGGACGCCGTCTTCTTTGTTCTTGACCTTCTCCATGTAGTCCTCGGGCTTGATGCCCTCGGCCTGGATCTGGCGCAGCATCTTCAGCACGGCCTCATTGGCGCCGCCGTGGGCGGGGCCGAAGAGGGCGTTGATGCCGGCGGATACCGAAGCGAAGAGGTTCGCGTTGGAAGAACCCACCAAGCGGACGGTGGAGGTGGAACAGTTCTGCTCGTGGTCAGCGTGCAGGATGAGCAGCAGGTCCAGCGCCTTAACCACAACGGGGTCCAGCTCATACTGCTCGGCCGGGAGGCCGAAGCTCAGCCGCAGGAAGTTTTCCACCAGGTTCATGGAGTTGTCCGGGTAGAGCATCGGCTGGCCGATGGACTTCTTGTGGGCGTAAGCGGCAATAACGGGCAGCTTGGCCATGAGGCGGATGGTGGAAACTTCCACGTGCTCCGCGTTAAAGGGATCCAGTGAGTCCTGGTAGAACGTGGACAACGCCGAAACGGCCGAGGAAAGCACCGGCATGGGGTGGGCATCGCGCGGGAATCCGCCGAAGAAGCCCTTCAGTTCCTCGTGCAGGAGCGTGTGGTGGCGGATGCGCTGATCGAAGGCTTCCAGCTCCGTGGGCGTGGGAAGGTTGCCATAGATCAGCAGGTAGGAAACTTCAAGGAAGCTCGAGTGCTGGGCGAGTTGCTCGATCGGGTACCCGCGGTAGCGCAGGATGCCTGCGTCGCCGTCGATGTACGTGATGGCAGAGGTGGTGGCCGCTGTGTTCATGAAGCCGGGGTCATAGGCAACGGCGCCCGTCTGCTTCAGCAGCTTGGAAACGTCATAACCTTCGTTTCCTTCTACAACCTGGATGCGCGGCAGTTCAAGTTCGCCGCCGGCATGGCGCAGTGTCGCGCTGGTGGTCTCAGTCATGGAGTCCCCTTCATGAGGCCTCTGGGCCTCTATAGAACGCTTGTCCAACCAACTTCTGGTGACGTCGTCTTCGGCCCCACTGTTGCGGGGCTCCAACGACCGCAGTGCTTTCTTATTGAAGGCCACCATTGATAGTCAGTTAAAAAGCTACCGCCAGTAACCCTCCGGAACTAATCCGTTCCGTCCGGTTACTGGCGGAATGACGCGAGTTGTGGCACAAGTCACAGCATTGTTATGAGCTTGCGCTTAACCTCTCCACGGCTGCGTCAATGCGTTCATCGCTGCCGGTAAGTGCCACCCGGATGAAGCCGTTCCCGGCATCACCGTAGAAGACACCCGGACCTACGACGATCCCCAGCTCAGCAAAACGGGCCACCGTGTCCCATGTGGCTTCACCGGCCGTTGACCATAGATAAAGGCCGGCGTTGGAGTCATGGATCTGCAATCCGAACTTCTCAAGAGCCGGAACGATCCTCTCCCGACGCCCGCGGTACAAATCCTTCTGGGCAAGTACGTGGCCCGAATCGCCCAAAGCGACACGCATCGCCTCCTGCACCGGATAAGGCACGATCATCCCTGCATGTTTCCGGCTGTTAACAAGGTTGGCCATAATCGCAGAGTCACCAGCCACGAAAGCGGCCCGATAGCCGGCGAGATTGGACTGCTTACTCAGGGAATAGACGCAAAGCAGGCCATCCGTGGAACCACCGGAAACCCGCGGGTCCAGGATGCTCGGAACAGCTTCTCCCCCACGCTGGACATCCCACTCGCCCCAGCCCAGCTCGGCGTAGCATTCGTCGGAGGCCACTACGGCGCCGATTTCGCGCGCCTGACTGACGATCTGCTGTAGGGATTCAACGCTCCGGACACTGCCTGTGGGATTTCCCGGCGAATTGATCCAAACCAAGCGAACCCTTGCCCGAGTGGCTGCATCCAGTTCGTCCAGGCTATCCGCCGCTACGGCGGTAGCTCCTGCCAGCATCGCGCCGATATCGTAAGTGGGGTAGGCCACCGTAGGCCTGACCACGACGTCGTCAGTGCCAAGGCCAAGCAAGAAGGGCAACCAGGCGACGAGCTCCTTGGAGCCCACGGTGGGCATAACGTCCCTTGGATCCAGGTTGAGGACTCCGCGGCGGGTGGCGAACCAGTCCACAACAGCCTGCCTCAAGGCTTCGGTGCCATGCACAGTTGGGTAGCCGTGGGCATCCGACGCCGCAGCCAGGGCGTCGCGGATCAGCACGGGAGTGGGGTCAACCGGCGTTCCGATGGACAGGTTAACTGCGCCTCCGGGGTGCTTGGCGGCTGTGGCCACATACGGTGCCATGGCCTCCCACGGGTAGTCGGGCAGGTTAAGGCCAAAGGCCGGTGCCGCGGAAATCAAGGAAGCAACCGCCCTTAGTGGTCTTGGTTCTGCGGAGGCAAGGCTGCAATGAACGGGTGGTCCTTGCCCGTGTTCCCGATCTTCGCAGCACCGCCCGGGGAACCGAGGTCGTCAAAGAATTCGACGTTGGCCTTGTAGTAGTCAGCCCACTCTTCCGGGGTGTCATCCTCGTAGTAGATGGCCTCAACGGGGCATACGGGTTCGCAGGCACCACAGTCGACGCATTCATCAGGGTGGATGTAGAGGGAACGCTCACCTTCGTAAATGCAGTCAACAGGGCATTCTTCGATACATGCCTTGTCCTTGACATCTACACACGGCTGCGCGATTACGTACGTCACGTCCCAGACCTCTCCACGGTTTGTCCCGGCCATGCCGGGGTAATACGGCCGGCAGCATGCCGGACACTCAACTTCTGAGCCTATTATCCAACAGTGCTATGACGCCAACCTAGCCCGCGTCTTAGTATGAAACGGTGACTCCCCCGCATTTGCCACCCCGACAATTTCTGCTCAAAGCCCAGCCGGGCATTCGGGTGGTGGTTCGCTACAGGATTCAGGACGGCCTGACGGATGCGCTGGGTTATCTCGTGACCACCTCAGAAAGCAGCTGCACCGTACGAACGCGGACCTCCGACGTCGAAATTCCCTTGGCGTTGGTCATCGCAGCGAAAGAAGTTCCCCCACCGCCCCCGCGGCGCGGGCGGCCTTAGCGGCTGCGTACTGAACGCTACCTACACAACAGCTGTCCGCCATCGCTTCCTCAGGCGGCTGGCAACCAGAAGCATAATCAACGTGACCACAGCTATGCCAAACACCCAGACGTTGCCCACGACGTCGCCCAGCAACAGCTGTTTGTCGGGTCCTCCGGACGACAATGCACCGACGGTGGCGTAAGCAACCACCCCAGCTGCCGCCGTCGGGATTACTGAACCGGACCAGGCCGCCAGCCACAACTGGACCGACGCAAGCAGCAGCAGCGCGGCGCAGACACCCCAGGCGACGTCGACGCCGGATATCACCATGGCCTGCCGGTGCAATGCCGTTCCTGCCGCAGCGACAAAAAGAGCCGCCAGCACGGCCGCGGCCATGCCACGGGCCGTACTGGCGACTCCCTTGTTCATTCTGCTGTTCCGGCCGGGTTCAACCGGGCCGGACTAGGCCTTTGCGCGGGCGCGGTTGGCCTTGGCACGCTCGTTGGAATCGAGGATGAGCTTGCGGATACGGATGTCCTCCGGCGTCACCTCAACACACTCGTCTTCACGTGCGAATTCGAGGGACTCTTCGAGGGTCAGATCACGCGGCGGCGTCAGGTTCTCGAAGGTGTCCGAAGAAGCAGCACGCATGTTGGTGAGCTTCTTTTCCTTGGTGATGTTCACGTCCATGTCGTCAGCGCGTGAGTTCTCGCCCACGATCATGCCTTCGTAAACCTCGGAGGTGGGCTTCACGAAGAAGGAACCGCGCTCCTGCAGGTTGATCATGGCGAACGGGGTGACGACACCGGCGCGGTCGGCAACCATCGAACCGTTGGTGCGGTATTCGATGGGACCGGCCCACGGCTCGTAGCCTTCGGAGATGGAAGCCGCGATGCCGGCACCGCGGGTGTCGGTGAGGAACTTGGTGCGGAAACCGATGAGGCCACGGGCCGGAACGATGAATTCCATGCGGCACCAGCCAGTGCCGTGGTTGGCCATGTTGGTCATGCGGCCCTTGCGGGCTGCCATGAGCTGCGTCACGGCACCGAGGTACTCTTCGGGGACGTCGATGGTCATGTGTTCCATCGGCTCGTGGATCTTGCCGTCGATGGTCTTGGTGACTACCTGCGGCTTGCCAACGGTCAGCTCGAAACCTTCGCGACGCATCTGCTCAACGAGGATTGCAAGCGCGAGCTCGCCACGGCCCTGTACTTCCCAAGCGTCGGGACGCTCGGTGGGCAGAACCTTGATGGAGACGTTACCGATCAATTCCTTGTCCAGGCGGTCCTTCACCTGGCGGGCGGTGACCTTGGCGCCCTTGACCTTGCCGGCCAGCGGCGAGGTGTTGATACCGATGGTCATGGAGATCGCCGGGTCATCCACGGTGATCAACGGCAGCGGCTGCGGGTTCTCGGCGTCCGTAAGGGTTTCACCGATGGTGATTTCCTCGATGCCTGCCACGGCAACAATTTCACCCGGGCCTGCCGATTCGGTGGGAACGCGCGTCAGGGCCTTGGTGGCCAGGAGTTCGGTGATCTTGACGTTCTTGAGTTCACCGTTGGCACGGGCCCAGGCAACCGTCTGGCCCTTGCGGAGCGTGCCGTTGTAGATGCGGAGCAAGGCGAGGCGGCCAAGGAACGGCGAAGCGTCCAGGTTGGTCACGTGCGCCTGGAGCACGCCATCCGGGTTGTAGGTGGGAGCCGGGATGTGCTCAATGATGGTCTTGAACAGGGGCTCAAGGTCCTCGTTCTCCGGGGCGGAGCCGTTCTCCGGCTGCTCCAGGGAGGCGCGGCCAACCTTGGCAGCAGCGTAGACGACCGGAACTTCGAGGACCTTGTCCAGGTCCAGGTCCGGAACTTCGTCGGCAAGGTCCGAAGCCAGGCCCAAGAGCAGGTCCATGGATTCGTGGACAACCTCATCGATGCGGGCGTCGGGACGGTCCGTCTTGTTGACCAGGAGGATCACCGGAAGGTGCGCAGCAAGGGCCTTGCGGAGCACGAAGCGGGTCTGGGGCAGCGGACCCTCGGAGGAGTCGACCAGCAGGACGACGCCGTCGACCATGGAAAGACCGCGCTCAACCTCGCCACCGAAGTCGGCGTGGCCGGGGGTGTCGATGACGTTGATGGTAATGGTTTCGCCGTTGGACGACGGGCCATTGTAGGCAACCGTGGTGTTCTTGGCGAGGATCGTGATGCCCTTTTCGCGTTCCAGGTCACCGGAGTCCATGACGCGGTCCTCAACCTCACCGTGGGAAGCGAAGGAGTTGGTCTGCTTGAGCATGGCGTCGACCAGGGTGGTCTTGCCGTGGTCAACGTGTGCGACGATCGCGACGTTGCGCAGATCGCTCCGCGACGCAGTGTTGGTGATGGTTTCAGACATGCGTTGATGACTCGTTTCAGTGGTGAAGTCAGTTGTTTGTATCCGCGCGCATACCTGATCACCTGATCGGAACACACAACGAAAAGACCCCGGGACACAGGGCACCTACAGCAAGTCTAAACGCAGTTGCATTTATCATCCTAAAAAGCAAGCCATTTAGGCCTTAATTGTGGCGCCCATCACAGCACATCACGCTTTAGTAACCGGCAGTCAAGATGCTGGATTTTCTGTTTCCTTTGCCCCATGATTGCTGCAGAACCAGTGCCATACGGAGACCTACGATGCGCAAAGCCTCGGCCGCGTTCCGCCTGCTCGCACCTTTGATCGCCGTTGGCGTTCTTGTGGTCGGCTGCGGACCAAACCAAGCAACCCCACAATCCGCCCCCTCGCGCTCAGCCGCGCCCGTTCCCGCAGAGACGTCCGCAGCAGACAAACCCCGAACGATAGCGCCCACCCCGAGTGCCCTGGACCTGCCAGTGGGTTCGCTCTACAGGAATCCGGCGAACAACCGCGACGAAGTGGTCCTGGCCGACGTGCGCCACACGGCCGTATTGATTGGCGATTCCCAGGCCATGCCCAAGGACTCATGGCCGCAAAGGGGAATCGCCGCGCTTGGATACAAATTGCATGTCGTGGGCATGGGTGGCACGGGGTTCGTGGCCTCCAACGGCAAGACGGGCAATTACATCGACGCACTCCAGCGTGGAGATTGGTTGCTGCCCTACGGAGATCCGCCGCTGATCGTGGTCCAGGGTGGCGGCAACGACGCCTCACAAAAGGCCACTGACGCCCAGATCACGAGTAATGCCGACCGGCTCCTCGCTGCGCTCAAGAAGCGCTATCCCGGTGCCCGGCTGGCAATGATCGGGACGTTGGCCCGCGGAGCCGACAACGGTGGCGGTCGCCGTTCCGAGGTGGACACACTCCTTGGCCGGATCGCCGCCAAGCAAGCGATCCCGTTTGTCAGCGCGGGCGACTGGTTGACCCGCTACGATGCCGTTGCCGACCTCCAGGACGGCGTCCACCTCAAGCCATCCGGGCACGCGAAGTTGGGCAGCGTTCTGGCGAGGGAGCTGGGCGCTCTTGGCTTGACAGCCCGCCCGGACACGGATTCGTCCGTTTCACCCCAATAACGGCCGTTGTGGGGCCTGCTTTGCGCCCTATATAGGTGCTTTGGCACGTAGAGCAGGCCTCACAACGAGTGATTAACGGCAAGAGCCGGTGGTTCCCTCTCGTGGGAACCACCGGCTCTCGCTGGTGTCTCGTCGGCAGAAAAGTACGACGCCGGTCACGCCACCGCGGGCGGCAGCAGCAGCGATCCGCCAGGAATGGCATCCAACAGGGCCTGCGTGTACGCCTCGCGCGGGTTGTCGAAGACATCGTCCGTGCTGCCCGTTTCCACGAGCTGGCCCTTTTCCATGACGCAGACGTGGTCCGCGATCTGGCGCACAACGGCGAGGTCATGAGTGATGAACAAGTACGTCAGACCAAGGTTGTCCTGAAGATCTGCCAGGAGGTTCAGCACCTGTGCCTGGACGAGTACGTCCAACGCGGAAACGGCCTCATCACAGATGATTACTTCAGGGTCCAATGCCAAGGCACGGGCAATGGCAATGCGCTGCCGCTGTCCACCGGAAAGCTCGTTCGGATACCTCTGCATCATGGACTGTGGCAAAGCCACCTGGTCCAACAGCTCGCGTACCTTCTTTTCGCGGCTGGCCCCATTTCCGATCTTGTGCACGCGGAGAGGCTCTTCGATGGTCCGGAAGATGTTGTACATCGGGTCCAGGGAGCCGTAAGGATCCTGGAAAATCGGCTGTACCCGCCGCCGGAACTTGAAGAGGTCCTTGCCTTTGAGTCCAGCTGTATCGACGCCGTCGAACACAATCTGGCCCTCGGTGGGCTTCTCCAGTTGGAGAACCATCTTGGCCACGGTGGATTTACCCGAACCCGACTCCCCCACAATCGCCGTGGTGGTTCCACGCTTGACGTTGAAGCTGATGTCGTCCACAGCAGCAAAGTCTGAGGTTTGACCCAGGCCCTGCCGCAGCTTGTAGATCTTCCGGAGGTTCCGGATCTGCAGGACCTCGTCAGTTGCGCGTGCTTTGGCTACCGCGACAGGAGCCAAGAGGTCGCTGGCTTCCACGCCCTGCTCCTTCGCCACCTGAATGCGGCGGGAGGCGAGCGAGGGCGCCGATTCCACGAGGCGCCTCGTGTAAGGGTGCTGCGGGTTCTGCAGCAATTCCAGTGAAGGACCCGCCTCCACAACGTTGCCCTGGTACATAACGACTACCTTGTCCGCGCGCTCGGCAGCAAGGCCGAGGTCGTGGGTGATCAGCAGCACCGATGTACCGAGCTCCGTAGTCATTTTGTCCAGGTGATCCAGGATCTTGCGCTGGACGGTGACGTCCAATGCAGAGGTAGGCTCATCCGCAATCAGAAGCTTGGGCTGGCAACTCAGGCCGATAGCGATGAGAGCCCGCTGGCGCATACCGCCGGAGAACTCGTGCGGATACTGCTTGGCTCGCCGCGCAGCATCGGGAAGACCCGCCTCCGCCAAAACACGGGCGACGTCTTCGGGGCCGTCCGGACGACCATTGGCTTTGAGGGTCTCGCGAACCTGGTAGCCGATCTTCCACACGGGATTCAGGTTGGACATTGGGTCCTGGGGAACCATACCGATGTGGCTACCGCGGAGTTCAATCATGCGCCTTTCAGGTGCATGGGAGATGTCCTCGCCGTCCAGCAGAATCTGCCCACCCGAGACGCGTCCATTGTTCGGCAACAAGCCGATGGCAGCCAAGGCCGTCGTCGACTTTCCTGAACCGGACTCCCCGACAATCGCGACGGTTTCGCCGGGCATGATGGTCAAGTGGGCGTTTTTGACGGCCTTCACTTCACCCGAGCCGGTCTTGAAGGTGATGGCCAGATCCTTGATTTCCAGGATTGGCCGTACCTGTGCCGTGACTTCATTGATTCTTACGTTGGCAGAAGCCATGTTCGCCTCCTTAGCGCTGACGGCTCTTGGGATCAAGAGCATCGCGAACGGCGTCGCCAAGCATGATGAAGCTCAGGACGGTGATGGACAGGGCGGCTGCCGGATAGAGCAGGATTCCGGGGTTGGTTCGAATAGAGGCATTGGCTGCTGAAATGTCGTTACCCCACGACATCACGCTGGTAGGCAGCCCGACGCCAAGGAAGGACAATGTCGCTTCCAGGACGATGAATACGCCGAGCTCCAGGGTGGCCAGTACGATCACGGGTGCAAGGGCGTTCGGCAGCGCGTGCTTGACCAAGGCACCGAACTTGGACACACCTAGGGATCGAGCCGCAGTAACGAAGTCCGCGTTGCGCACCTCAATAACTGCGCCTCTGGTAATACGGGCCATTTGCGGCCAGGCCAGCAGGGATATGGTCAGGACCACGGTCCACACGCTCCTGTTCTCGCGGAACAGCGGCAACTGCGTGATCACCAGGGCGCCGAGGATGATCGGCAAGGCGAAGAAAATGTCGCCGAGACGGGCCAGGACCGCATCCAACCAGCCACCGTAGTAGCCAGCCAATGCGCCGAGCGTCACACCGATGATGATCACCGCGAGGACGGACAGGATGCCCACAGACAAAGAAGCTTGCGTGCCATGGATGACCCGGGAATAGACGTCACAGCCTTGCAGGGTGAAACCAAGCGGGTGTCCTGAGGTTGGGCCCGCCTCAGAGTTGGCCAACTGGCAGTCGTTGTTGGGCGCCACGCTGGTAAACAGCCCTGGGAAGAGGGCAACCGTCAGCAACAAAAGGATCAGCAGCGAGGAGACGATGAACATGGGACGGCGGCGCAGCTTTCGCCACGCATCGGCCCATAGGCTCAGGGGTGCCTGATCCGTCTTGACGGCGTCAGTGGCCAGCAGCGGGGTTTCATCGACAGGGGCAACGAAGTGTTCGGTATTACTGGTCATAGCGGATCCTCGGGTCAAGCCAGGCGTACAGGAGGTCAACCAAGAGGTTGGTCACGACGAAAACCAAGACCAGGACACTCACGATCGCAACAATGGTGGGACCCTCGCTGCGTTGAATGGCTTGGAAGAGTTTGTTCCCAACTCCCGGGACGTTGAAGATGCCCTCGGTGACGATGGCGCCCCCCATCAGGCCGCCTAGGTTTGCGCCCAGGTAGGTCACAACAGGGATCAGCGAGTTCCTCAGGATATGGGCCATGATCACACGGGGACGCGAAAGGCCCTTGGCCGTGGCAGTACGCACGTAGTCTGCGTTCATGTTCTCGCTGACAGACGCCCTGGTGAGGCGAAGGACATATGCGAAGGAGACCAGCCCCAAAACCACTGCCGGGAGTATTAGGTTGCCCCAGTCCGCATTGGCGCCAACTGTCGGCTTGGCCCAACCGAGCTGGACGCCAAAGACCAATTGGAAGACGAACCCGAGAACGAAGGTAGGAACAGCGATGACCAGGAGCGAGACTATGAGGACGGTGGAGTCGAAGAGCTTTCCCTTTCGAAGGCCGGCGAAGACACCGAAGGCAATACCGAAGACTGCCTGGATGATCAGTGCTTCCACGGCGAGCATTGCTGTGACGGGGAATGCCCGGGCCAGAGCAGCAGCGATGGGCTGCTGGGTGAAGTCGACTCCAAGGTTGAAGGTAAACAGGTTCTTCAGGAAGATCCCATACTGCACCCAGAACGGCTGGTCCAGGTTGTATTGGGCCCGCAGGGCGTCGATGACACTCTGCGGAGGCTGGCGATCGCCGAAGAGGGCAGCGATCGGATCTCCGGGTAGTGCGAAGACCATGTAATACACGAGGAGTGTGGTCCCGAGGAAGACGGGAATCACTTGGAGGAGCCTACGCAAAATGTAGCGAACCACGATTCACCCCTCCCCATGGGTCGAGTGTTGGTGTGTCATGTTTGCCTTCCTGCCGAGGCAAGCATTAGGGGCCCGGCGCACTGGCCGGGCCCCCATGCCTTACGGCAAGTTCAGATCCTGAGGACTACTTGGCCGCGATATCGAAGTAGCGGATGCCGCCGTTCCAACCGGTTTCAGCTGAGACAACGTTGTTGCTCCACACGATCGGAGTCGCCCTGTACCAAAGCGGCAGGCCTGGGAGATCCTGGAACAGGATTTCCTGCGCCTTGTTGAACTTGGTGTTTGCATCTTCAGGGGTCTTGGCAGCAAGGCCTTCCTTGAGGAGCTTGTCGAACTCAGGGTTCGAGTACTTCTCGTAGTTCGACGATGCGTTGGTGGCCCAAACCGGTCCGAGGAAGTTGTAGAGCGACGGGTAGTCACCCTGCCAGCCGGCGCGTGTCAGGCCCGGGAGGGACTGGGACTTGCGCAGGTCCAGTACTTCAGCAAACTTGGCGAACGGCTGGATTTCAGCGTTGATGCCGAGGTTGTTCTTGAAACCGTTTGCGACGGCGTCGATCCATTCTTTGTTGCCACCATCGGTGTTGGAAGCAATCTGCAGCGGCTTGGAACCGTCGTACGGCTTGATCTTTTCAGCCTGCGCCCAAAGATCCTTGGCCTTCTGTACGTCGAACTTCAGGACGTCACTGCCCGGGATGTGGTCGTTGTAACCATCGAGAACGGGAGCCGTGAATTCGGTAGCCGGCGTACGCGTGCCGTTGTAGATCACCTTGGTGATTTCTTCGCGGTTGATCGCGTGGGACAAGGCCTGACGGCGCAGCTTGCCCGCTTCACCCTGGAAGTTCGGGTTGTAGCCCGGGATGTTCAGGGTGGAGTTGTTGGCGTTCGGCCGAGTTGAGTTCCGGTCTGGGAAGTCCGTCGTGTAAGTCTTCAGGGCATTCGACGGGACTACGTCCGTGACGTCGAGGTTGTCAGCCTGGAGATCCGTGTATGCGGGACCCGGATCCGTGTAGAACTTGAAGGTTACGCCACCATTCTTGGCAGCACGCGGACCACTGTAATCAGGGTTCTTGACCAGGGAGATCGACTGGTCATGCACCCAGGCGCCTTCCTTCGCGAACTTGTACGGGCCGTTGCCGATCGGGTTTTCGCCAAACTTCTTCGGGTCCTTAAGGGCCTCCGAAGGAAGCGGATAGAAGGCGGAGTAGCCGAGTCGCAGCGACCAGTCAGCCTCAGGCTGGGACAGCTTCACCGTGATGGTTTGGTCATCCTTGGCAGCCAGACCGGACATTGTCTGCGCGGTGGGAGCCGGAGTGGAGGTCTTCTTGCCATCGGCGCCCGTGGTTTGGGTGACGGCGCTGACATCGGCGTAGCCGTCGATCGACTCGAAGAAGAAGCCGTTGTTCTGGAGGTTGGTGCTCAGCGCCGCGAAGTTCCAGGAATCAACAAACGTCTTGGCTGTGATGGCCTCGCCATTGGTGAACTTAGCTCCCGACTTAACCTTGATGGTCCAGTTCTGCGAATCCGTTGTATCGATCGACTCCGCCAGCGCGTTGACGGGCTTTCCGTTGGAGTCGTAGGCACGAAGGCCCTCGAAAAGGAGCTCGACGACGCGGCCACCGTACACCTCGTTGGTGTTGGCGGGGAGCAGCGGGTTCTGTGGTTCGTTGCTGTATGCGGAAATGACCTTGTTTGGGTCGCTTGCGGCAGAGCTGTTCGTGTTGCTGCCGGAGCCGCCGCCGCAACCGGTCACTGCGAGGGCGATTATCGCCGCTACGCCTAGAGCTTTGGAAGTGCGCGAGAAACGCATTCCGCCTCCTATGAGTCGTGGAGTTGATCAGGGGAAATTTGTGATGACCCCCAGGCGCAGACACAGTTTCCTACTGTGACGTTGCCTACATGTGTGTGTAAGCCTACCCACATTGTGTCCGGATGTTGGGACTCGCTGGCCAAACTGTAACCGTTCCGCAACCTCTACATGCCTAAATCGACAGGGATTTCAAGTCAAAAGCTACTGGGTGGTAATATTCGCTGTCTGACAGCAGGACAAGCTGTTTTTCGGCACAAAAAAGGGCCTCGGTTCATGTTCTGAACCGAGACCCTTTACAACATCGCTGCCCAGGGCAGCATCCTTGTTTAGACGTTGAAGCGGAACTCCACCACGTCGCCGTCGGCCATGACGTACTCTTTGCCTTCGATGCGGACCTTGCCGCGGGACTTCGCCTCGGCCATGGAGCCGGCGTCGATGAGGTCATCGAATGAGACAACTTCGGCCTTGATGAAGCCGCGCTGGAAGTCAGAGTGGATCACGCCGGCGGCCTGGGGCGCGGTGTCGCCCTGACGAATTGTCCATGCGCGGGTTTCCTTGGGACCGGCCGTGAGGTAGGTCTGCAGGCCGAGGGTGTGGAAACCAACGCGTGCCAACTGGTCCAGGCCGGATTCGCTCTGGCCGTTCATTTCCAGCATTTCGCGGGCTTCTTCCTCGTCCAGTTCAACGAGGTCGGATTCGAGCTTGGCGTCGAGGAATACGGCATCTGCGGGAGCCACCAGGGCACGCAACTCGTCCTGCTTTTCCTGGTCACCGAGGATGCCTTCATCGGCGTTGAAGACGTAGATAAAGGGCTTTGCAGTGAGAAGTCCGAGCTCCTTGAGGTGCCCCATCTCCAACTTGTCGCTCTTGATCGAAGAGAAGATGGTGTCGCCGCGTTCCAGAACTGCCTGGGCAGCCTTGATGGCGGCCAGTTCGGCTGCTTCGCGCTTCTTGATCTTGACTTCTTTTTCGATACGCGGGATCGCGTTTTCGATAGTCTGAAGGTCTGCCAGGATCAGCTCGGTGTTGATGGTCTCCATGTCGGAGCGCGGATCAACCTTGCCATCGACGTGGATGACATCAGGATCGTCAAAGACCCGAACAACCTGAGCGATGGCCTCTGCCTCGCGGATGTTGGCAAGGAACTTATTGCCCAGGCCTTCGCCCTCGGAGGCGCCCTTCACGATGCCGGCAATGTCCACGAAGGACACAGGAGCGGGAAGCAACTTCTGGGAACCAAAGATCTCCGCCAGCTTGGCCAGACGGGGATCCGGCAGGTTAACGACACCGACGTTCGGTTCGATCGTTGCGAACGGATAGTTCGCAGCAAGCACCTGGTTGCGGGTCAGTGCGTTGAAAAGAGTTGATTTGCCGACGTTGGGCAGTCCGACGATGCCAATAGTAAGAGCCACGAGCATTTATTCTACCCGTTGCCGCGATGACCGTGCTTGTTCGCTCCTGAAGGCAACGCCGTCGACTGCCCTGCGCTAATACTGTCGGACCCCTATGACAGGGTTGCCACATGGATGGATTTGGATTTGTTTTGGCATTGCTCATGCTGCTGATCGGAGCGGCAGTGGGACTCAGCAGTGCATATGTGGTCTTTCGACGCCGGACGGTCGGCTTGGAGGAGGACTTCGACGCCGTTTCGTCGCGCCTTTCGGAGGTAACTGCCCAGCTCGCAGCAGCCGACGCCGAACGCCGGCTTCTGTTCGCACAGAACCGGGAGCTGAGTGATTCAAGGACCTCAGACGGCAGTGTGCTGCGGGCCTTGGGGCCCGTGGCCGAGAAGCTCACTGCGGTACAGCAGCAGGTCTCGCTTCTGGAACGCGACCGGGTGGAGCAATATGGTCAGCTGGCACAGCAACTCCAGGACGCCAGGTTGTCCGACGAACAGCTTCTACGCTCCACACATGCCCTCGCTTCTGCACTCCGATCCAACAGTGCCCGCGGTCAGTGGGGCGAGGTTCAGTTACGCAGGGTTGTCGAAGCCTCCGGGATGCTCCGCCACGTGGACTTCCACGAGCAAGTGCACTCCGGCCGGAGCGAGAACACGCTGCGTCCGGACCTTGTGGTGCAATTGCCAGGCGGCAAGCAACTTGTGGTGGATGCCAAGGTCCCGTTGGCTTCCTATCTGGCGGCGCAGGAACAGGTGCACGGTGAAGGCTCCATGGGTGAATCAGTCGCGCCAACGGCCAACCAGGATTCCAAGACGCTCCTGGCACAGCACGCCAAGGCACTCAAAGCCCACATCGATGCCCTCGCAGCCAAGAAGTACTGGGACATTCCGGGCAACTCCCCGGAGCTCGTCATCTGCTTCCTCCCCGCGGAGTCGATTTTGGCTTCAGCCCTTGAAGCCGATCCCGCGTTGTTGGAGCACGCCCTTTCCCGGAACGTCGTCCTGGCCTCGCCGGGAACACTGCTGGCGGTCCTCAAGTCCGTCGCCTTCACGTGGCGACAGGATGTCCTGACCGACAGCGCCCACGAACTCTTCGAGCTGGCCAAGCAGCTCTACGAACGGATGGGCACGCTGGGCGAGAACGTCGGGAAGCTCGGAAGTTCGCTGAAGACATCTGTGGATCGATATAACGCGATGGTCGGCACACTGGAAGCACGCGTACTTCCCACGGCGCGAAAACTCAACACCATGGACGACGCCGGATTGGCTACGCCCATGTCCGTGGAAGCAGTACCCCGGGCCTTGGCTGCCCCTGAGCTCCTTGCCTTGGACTCCCAGGATTCAGCAGCCCAAGAGGAGTCTGCAGCTTAAAGGAAGGCCCGCTGTGGCAGCTTCCCAAAGGGTGGCTGCCACAGCGGGCCTTCTAAATACATCCAAATAAGTACGTCTAGGACGTAGGACGGTTCCCGCGGCCACCAAGGGCCCGGCTCACGTCGCCAGCTTCCTTGAGGGTGGCCCGCAGCTCCTTCGGCAAAGAGAAGAGAAGGTCTTCCTCGGCCGTGACCACTTCCTGGACTTCGCCATAGCCGTAGTCCGCCAAAAGCCGGAGGACGTCCTGAACGAGCACTTCGGGAACGGAAGCCCCCGAGGTCACACCCACTGTGGCCACGCCCTCGAACCAGCTCTCATCTACCTCGTTCGCGAAATCCACGCGGTATGAGGTCCGGGCCCCATACTCAAGTGCCACTTCAACGAGGCGCACCGAATTGGATGAGTTCGCCGAACCCACCACAATGACCAGATCGGCCTGTGGAGCGATCTTCTTGATGGCCACTTGGCGGTTGGTTGTGGCATAGCAGATATCGTCGCTGGGCGGATCCTGCAACGTGGGGAACCGGTCCTTGAGCAGGCGGACGGTCTCCATGGTCTCGTCCACACTCAGGGTGGTCTGCGAGAGCCAGATAGTCTTCTCGGGATTCCGCACGGTGACTTTGTCTACCTCGTGAGGGCCGTTGATGATCTGGATGTGCTCCGGTGCCTCGCCGGCTGTTCCTTCGACTTCCTCGTGGCCCTCATGGCCGATGAGCAGGATGTCGTAGTCCTCCTTGGCGAAGCGCACAGCTTCACGGTGGACCTTGGTAACAAGGGGGCAGGTGGCGTCAATGGTGCGAAGGCCGCGGTCTTCGGCGGACTGGACCACAGCAGGAGACACGCCATGCGCCGAGAAGATCACCAAGGCGCCTTCAGGAACCTCATCCGTTTCTTCGACGAAAATGGCGCCTTGCTCTTCGAGGGAGCTGACGACGTGCACGTTGTGGACGATCTGCTTGCGGACATAAACGGGTGGTCCGTAGTGTTCCAGGGCTTTCTCGACAGCAATGACAGCCCTGTCGACGCCGGCACAATAGCCACGAGGAGCTGCCAGCAGAACCTTCTTGGGTCCAGTAACCGGCGCCGCCGCCTGAACCTCTTCCGGTGATCGCCGTCTGCGGGGCACCGTGGGCATCGGAATGGAAACTGCTGTGCTGGTCATCCCTCCATGCTACCGGCCCGGCCCCTGGCCGCTGGCAGAAGGTGACGGCCGTCTCGCGGACAGGATCCAAGCGATGATCCCCAGTGCCAGGAATGCGCCGGACACCACGGCAGCGATGACAATCCATTCACCGAAGCCCGTCCGGACGGCCGAAAAGAACTCCTGCTTGAACAGCTCTGCAACACCGTTGCCACTGGAGAGGCTTCCCATGAGTCCGCCCGCCAGATCCACCACCGCCGACCACAGCGCAGCAAGCACCAAGCCCCCAAGTCCGAGGGCGACCATCACCAAAGAGCGGCGACGCGCAGCAGCGAGGGCCAACAGGACCGAAACAACCGCCCCCAGGGCGGCAAGCCACCAGAGCGGGGCGAAGGCCGCCACCCGCTCAACCAGTTGCTTTTGGGACGGTTCACCCATGGTCACCAAACTTTCCGCCGGGACCTCAATCTGTAGTCCGCTGGCAGAGGACAAACGGTCGCGGATAAGCCTGATGAGTGGGCCAATGTCCAGGAGCAACGCTGTATGTGACACCGTCTCCTCCGGTTGCTTCCCCGCTCCGAAGTTCAACCGATGACTGTTCCTGGCCGTTTCTTCCCATGCTTTGGGATACTCAGGCCATGACTGCATTCCGGAGGCAGCTTCCCTGAGGGCATCCGCAGCCACCGATTTGAGTGGTTCCGGAAGATTTACGGAGGATTCGAAGTTCCCCACTGCGGCGGTAGCAAGTCGGCTTTGGAACTCGGGATCCTTGCCCAGCGCGCTGGCCAGGTGGACGAAGCCGTCCTCCTTGACCACGTTGGCGTCCGCCCAAGCGGCCGGAACTGCGACGGCCGTGAGCAACAAAGCGAGGACCACTGCCACCGCGGAAACGAAACTGCGCAAAAGTCATCCTCGGGGTATGGGGCCAGTGCCACCATCCTAGGTCTGTCCACAGGATAGGAAAAATGTCGGGGTCCACTGCTAAAGCTATGGATAGAGTTGGAAGGCCGGCCCGGAACTGATTGCGCACGGGACCGATTGGCCGCGACCACGGCCGCACAGCTAGCGAGGATATACACATGCAGGTAAACGCACGGATCACCCATGGCAGCTGACGCGACCCCGGAATCGACGCTGCCAGGTACCGCTGCGGAGACCAGCCCGGATAACCCTTGGCCCCTGCAGCTGCTGTCCAGGAAGCTGAAGGCCCACATCGAGCGCGCTCCCGCAGCGTGGATCGAGGGTCAGGTCATCGAACTCAACCGTCGTGGCGGGAACGCCTTCCTGACACTCCGGGACGTCGATGCCGAGATCTCCTTACCGGCATCCGTGTGGTCCACGGTCCTCGATCGCCAGAAAATACCCCTTGAACGCGGTTCCCGGGTGGTCGCCCTGGTCAAGGCCGACTTCTGGGTCAAGACCGGACGCCTGAATATGTCCGTCAAGGACATCCGGCCTGTGGGCTTGGGTGATCTCCTTGCCAGGATCGAGCGGTTGCGTCAGGCCCTTGCCGCAGAAGGCCTGTTCGCCGACTCCCGGAAACGCAAGTTGCCCCTGCTCCCCCACCGGATTGGACTCATCACAGGGCGGGATTCGGATGCCAAGAAGGATGTCCTCCGTAATGCGGCACTCCGGTGGCCGGCCGTTGAGTTCGACGTTCGCGAGGTAGCTGTCCAGGGCAATACGGCCGTTGCACAGATCATTGCCGCGCTCCGTTCGTTGGATGCCGATCCACATGTGGATGTCATAGTCCTCGCCAGAGGTGGCGGCGCTTTGGAAGATCTTCTGCCGTTCAGCAATGAGGACTTGATCAGGGCCGTGGCTGCGGCAACAACGCCAGTGGTCAGCGCCATTGGCCACGAAGCAGATCGTCCCATCCTGGACGATGTGGCTGACCTGAGGGCCTCGACACCCACCGACGCCGCGAAACGCATCGTCCCTGATGTCACTGAAGAACTCGCCATGGTCCGCCAGGCCCGGGACCATCTTCGCCGGAGCATTGGCAGGATGGTGGACAGGGAGACGGACCGGCTCCACGCGTTGAGGTCGCGGCCCGTTCTGGCAACGCCGGACACCATCGTTGCAGCGCGATCAGAGGACATCACCCGTCTTCAGCGGAGGTCGCATGCCGCCGTCAGCACAGCCGTGGTCCGGGCGCTGGACCAAGTCCACCACTTGCGTGCCCAGGTACGCGCGTTGTCTCCACAAAAGACCTTGGACCGCGGCTACGCCGTTGTCCAGATCGTCGGTGAAGACCAAGCTGGACACACAGTGGTCAGCAGCCCGGCTCAGACTCCCGAAGGCACGCCGTTGGCCATCCGCGTGGCCGAAGGCCGCTTCAGGGCTCTGTCCACCGGGCAAGCACAACTCGTCGAGCGCTGATTTCGCGGCAGCTGCACGGCACATACACTCATCATCGAATGCGAAGGACCACCATGACAGAGAACAATCCCGCAGCACCTTCACCGGATTCCTTGGATTCCCTCAGTTACGAGGAAGCCCGCGAACAACTTGTGGCGGTGGTCAGCCGGTTGGAAGCAGGCGGAGCCAGCCTTGAGGAATCGCTGGCGCTATGGGAGCGGGGCGAGGCGTTGGCAAAACGTTGTGAGGACTGGCTTGAGGGCGCCCGCAAACGGCTGGCTACAGCCAGGGACGCTACCAACGACGGCGGAGCTGCCGCCGGCACAGACTAGCCGGGTCCTCGACTAGGCAGCTCCTGGATTAGCTGGCGCTGAAACTAAACCGGCTCCGGGAGACCAGCTCACATGACGAAACGACAGATTCCGCCGTTCAGGATTCCTCCACAAGTGCACGTTCAGTAGCGACGTCGAAATCCGCCTTCGGCCACTCCAGGGACAAGCCCTCCAAGGCGTCCAAAAGCAACTGCTGGACTGCGATCCGCGCGTACCACTTCTTGTTTGCCGGAACAACGTGCCAGGGGGCGATGTCCGTGGACGTCTTCTCAAAGGCCGTGTTGTAGGCATCCATATAGTCATCCCAGAAGGCCCGCTCCGCGAGATCAGCCCGGTTGTACTTCCAGTGCTTGCTGGGATCATCAAGCCGCGCGAGAAGACGCTTCTTTTGCTCATCCTGGCTGATGTTGAGCATGACCTTGACGATGGTGGTTCCCTGCTGGACCAGTCTGGACTCGAAATCATTTATAGCGGCGTAGCGCCGTTCCAGTTCCCCGGCGTCCGCCCATGCATGGACGCGGTGGATCAGGACGTCCTCGTAGTGGGAGCGGTCAAAGACTCCCACCATTCCAGCGGCTGGCGCCTCTTTCTCGATGCGCCACAGAAAGTCGTGCGACTTTTCTTCGTCAGTGGGTGCCTTGAACGCCTTCAGCTGCACGCCCTGGGGATCCATGGCGCCCACGACGTGGCTGACGATGCCTCCCTTGCCCGCAGTATCCATGGCCTGAAGAATCAGCAGCAGCCGCTTGTTGCTCCCGAACTTCCCCTCTGCGAACAGCTTCTCCTGCAGTTCAGCGAGCCGGGCATCCTGCGCAGCCAACAAAGACTTGCCGTCGGCCTTTGCGCCGGAGTAGCCAGGTGTGGCCGAGGGATCGACGCTGGCCAGTGAAAACCCGGGCCCAACCCTCAACGCCTTGGCTGGACTTTCGGCGAACTCAACTGCAACGGGCATGGCTTGCCTTTCTGCCTGAACGCGACCTCGTGACGCGGCCATGGACCTCAGGCTAGTTCCCGGGGTACCTCGACAGGAAGTCCGCCATGCGGCCAATTGCCTCTTCAATATCCTTGACGTTGGGCAGAGTCACCATCCGGAAGTGGTCCGGCCGTACCCAGTTGAAGGCACGTCCGTGGGAGACCAGGATCTTCTGTTCCTTCAGCAGGTCCAGGACGAACTTCTCGTCGTCGCGTATGTGGTAAACGTCTGGATCCAGCTTGGGAAACAGGTAGAGGGCGCCCCTGGCCTGCTGTGTGCTGACACCCGGAATCGCGTTCAGGAGGTCGTACGCTTTGTTGCGCTGCTCCAGGAGCCTGCCACCGGGCAGGATGAGATCGTTGATGCTCTGGTAGCCGCCAAGAGCTGTTTGTATGGCGTGCTGTGCCGGGACGTTGGCGCACAAGCGCATATTGGCCAGCAGGTTGATGCCTTCAAGGTAATCGGCAGCATCCTTCTTGGGCCCGGAAATGGCCATCCAGCCGGCGCGGTAGCCGCAAACACGGTAGGCCTTGGACAGTCCGCTGAACGTCAGGCACAGGACGTCGTCCCCGGTCAGTCCGGCAAGGTTCACATGGACAGCGTCTTCGTAAAGGATTTTCTCGTAGATTTCATCGGCAAACAGGACCAGGCCATGCTTTTCGGCCAAAGCAACGATCTGTTTGAGCGTGTCCTCGGGATAGACGGCGCCCGTGGGGTTGTTCGGATTGATGACCACGATCCCCTTGGTCCGCGGCGTGATCTTGGATTCCAGGTCCTCAAGATCAGGCTGCCACCCCGACTCCTCATCACAGAGGTAGTGGACGGGTCGGCCGCCAGCCAGGGCAACGGAAGCCGTCCACAGCGGGTAGTCAGGCGTGGGAATAAGCACCTCGTCGCCATCTTCAAGGAGGGCCATGAGGGACATGGTGATGAGTTCGCTGACCCCGTTGCCGAGGTAGATGTCATCAACGTGGATGTTCTGGATCCCGCGGGTTTGGTAGTACTGGGATACGGCCGTCCGGGCCGAGAAAATGCCGCGGGAATCGCTGTAGCCCTGGGCATTGGGCAGGTGCCGGATCATGTCCACCAAAATGGCGTCAGGCGCTTCAAAGCCAAAGGGAGCCGGGTTTCCGATGTTCAGTTTGAGGATGCGGTGACCCTCTGCCTCCATCTGCTGGGCGGCCTGAAGAATCGGTCCACGGATGTCGTAAAGGACATTATGAAGCTTGGTGGACTGCTTGAAATTCGCCATTCATCAAATATGCCACACCGGGGATGGACTTCAGTTGAGACTTAACTCACAGATACGACGACGGCGGTGACAGCCCCGCCCGGGTCCGTCACCGCCGTCGTACGCGGTTTGCGTCAAGCGCTACTTAACGATGCCCTTGTCTTTCAGCCACGCAGCTGCGGCATCCTTGGGGCTCTGCTTCTGGTCGCCGCTGACTGCGCGGTTCAGGTCCACAAGATCATCCGTGGTCAGGATTTTGGACACGTTGTTGAGTGCGTCCTTGGCCTTGTCCGACATTTTGGCCTTGTTGTAGAGCGGCAATACTTGCTGGGCCTTGAAGTTGTTCTTGGGATCTTCCAGGACCACGAGGTCGTTGTCGGCGATCGAGGGGGTGGTGGTGTAGATGTCAGCCACCTGGACCTTATCCTCCAACAGCGCCTGGAGCGTCAGGTTACCGCCGCCGTCGTTGAATGGCTGCAGGCCCTTGAGTTCGCAGTTGTAGTTCTTCTTCAGCCCGGGGAAACCGTAAGCGCGTGTCTCGAACGTAGCAGGGGCCGCCATCGTGAAGTCCTTGCAGACCTTGGCGAGGTCCTCGATGGACTTGAGCTGGTACTTCTCGGCGGTCGCCTTGGTGACCACCATGGCATCCTTGGACTCCGCCTTTGCCGGATCAAGCACTGCCAGCCCTTGCGGAAGCTTGCCCGGGAGCGCCTTGTACACATCCTCAGCCGAGACCTCCGTGGCCTCCGGATCAACGTAGGAGAGCAGGTTGCCGGAGTAGTCCGGGACGAGATCCACGGACCCGTCCTGGACAGCCTTGAAGTAGATTTCGCGCGAGCCGATGTTCGGCTTGGTAGTGGCCGTAATGCCTGCCGCGTTCAGGGCGCCCGCGTAGACCTCGCCAATCACCTGGCTCTCCGGAAAATCGGCCGACCCAACGACAAGCGGCCCACTGGAACCGCTGGATCCGCCGGGAGCAGAAGTGGACGGAGTGGCCAAAGGGCTGCCGCCGCACGCGCTCAGGGCGAGGGCCACACCGACGCCGGCCGCGAGGCCGCCGAGTCCACGGCGCGTAAGGGTCATGGGAACGGGATTTTTCATGGTGTACCTCCTTGAACGGCAGCCGCGGCGGGAGCTGTGGCTGTGAGATCGTCGGCCGCCGTATGGCGTCCGCTTGAGTCGAGGGTGAGGCCAGGGGAAAGGACCAGCCTCTGTAAGGCGGCCAGAACGAGGTCCACTGCGATCGCGAGGGCAGCGATCAGGAGCGATCCACCAAGCATCCGCGGAAAGTCCTGCAGGACAAGCCCATCGAACAAATACCGGCCCAGGCCACCCAGCGGCAAGTAGGCGACTACCGAAACTGTGGCAATCACTTGCAGAACAGCTGTCCGGATGCCACCGAACAAGACTTGGAGGCCATTGGGGAGCTCAACGCGGAACAGGATCTGAAGCTCCGTCATGCCCATGGCCCGGGCTCCGTCCACCACTGTGGCATCCACGCTGGAGATACCCGCGTATGTCCCGGCAAGCAGCGGTGGAACCGTCAGGATCACCAGCGCCCACACCGGCGGCATCAAACCGCTGCCCGCCAACAAGGCAAAGAGGACCAGCAGACCCAGGGTAGGCAGGGCCCGCAGGGCACCGGCGACGGCCACCGCGACCACCCTGCCGCGTCCTGTGTGGCCAATGTAAAGTCCCACGGGCACCGCAATGGCCGCGGCGATGAGGAGAACCAGCCCGCTGTACTGCAGGTGCTCGGACAGCCGGGTGGGAATGCCTCCGCTCCCCGTCCAGTGAAGGGGGTCCGTCAGCCAGGCAATGGTGTCCGTAAAAACGTTGCTCATGCTGATGCCCCCGGATCCGGCCGTACCGGGGCGTGGGGCAAGGATGGTCCGGTCTTCGGTTCAGCGAGCAAAGCGGTGCCGTTCTTGCGTTCGCTCCGTCCGCCAGCTGCCGCACGTGTCCACGGAGTCAGGAGACGCTCCAGTACCACCAGGACAGCATCCATGATCAAGGCAAGGACAAGGATAGCGATGATGCCAACCACGACTTCGGTGACGAAGGTCCTCTGCAAGCCATCGGTAAACAGGATTCCAAGGTTGCCAACTCCCAGCAGGGCGGCAACGCTAACGAGCGAGATGTTGCTGACCGAGACCACGCGGAGCCCGGCGAAAAGAACCGGCAGTGACAGCGGGAGATCCACCTGGAAGAACCGGGCCGAGGGCTTGAATCCCATGGCTACAGCAGCATTTCGAAGATCGTCGTCAACCGAGTCAAACGCATCCATGGCCGCACGTACCAGCAAGGCCACCGCATAGATCGTCAACGCGACCACGACGTTGAGGGGATCGAGGATTCGTGTGCCCAGGATGGTGGGCAGGATGATGAAGAGCGCCAGGGACGGGATGGTGTAGAGCAAGGACGTAGCCGTGGCCACCACAGACCTCAAGGTACTGTTGCGCCGGGCAAGCTGCGCCAAGGGAATTGAGATCAGCAGCCCAAGAAGCATCGGAATGAGTGCGAGCACGAGGTGCTGGCCGGCCAAGCCGAACACCAAGCCAATGTTCTCAAGGAACCACTCCATCAGGTGGCGTCCTCCCTGTGGCGGCGGACTTCCTCAATCAAGGCAAGGACTTCCGGCGCCTTCAAGACACCGGCCACCCTGCCGTCGTCGTCCACGGCAACGCCCAATCCCGACGGCGAGGACAACGCCGAATCCAGCGCCCGGCGCAAAGTGTCTCCCTTATGGAAGAGTGAACCGCCGGGGATCAGCCCGGCACCGTCCCGGGGTGAGGACCACCCGAGGGGACGTGATTCGTCATCGACCACCAACGCCCACTCCCCCGTCCGGCGGCCGGCGTTTTGGCCCTCGGTTTGTCCCACCATGGTTACGGGGTGGAGCCTCACGGAGTCTGCGACGTCGAAGGCGAGGTGGCGGAAACCACGGTCCCTGCCCACGAAGGAGGCCACGAAATCGTTGGCCGGTGCCCGGAGGATCTCTTCCGGGGCGGCATATTGGGCAAGCTTGCCGCCAACAGCAAAGACTGCCACCTTGTCGCCCAGCACCGTGGCCTCGTCAATATCATGCGTGACAAACACGATGGTTTTAGCCAGCTCACGCTGAAGGCGCAGGAGTTCCTGCTGGAGTTCATCGCGAACCACCGGGTCCACGGCGCTGAACGGCTCGTCCATCAGAAGCACCGGTGGATCGGCTGCGAGCGCGCGTGCCACTCCCACGCGCTGCTGCTGACCGCCGGACAGTTGCGAGGGATACCGCTTGCCAAGAACCGAAGCCAGTCCCACGACGTCGAGAAGTTCTGCGGCACGTTTGCGCGCATCCGCTTTGGAGACGCCGTTGAGCCGCGGAACCGTGGCGATGTTGTCCAGAACGGACCGGTGCGGGAGCAGACCGGAGGACTGCATGACATAGCCCATGGAACGGCGAAGCTGCGCTGCCGGAACGGTGGAAACATCCTGGCCTGCCACTGTGATGGTCCCTGAGCTCGGCTCTACCATGCGGTTGATCATGCGCAGGGAAGTCGTCTTGCCACACCCCGAGGGACCGACGAGGACGGTGATGGCTCCCTTGTCGATGGACATGGTCAGGTTGTCGACGGCCGGCTGGCCGCCTTGATATCGCTTAGTCACGCTCTGGAACTCAATCATGGCTTCAGCCATACCCTGGCCTATCGTTGGCGGACAATCTTCACCCAGCGTAGCCAGCGCCACCGACGATGTCAGCGACGCTACGTATTCCGTAATGAATCGGCAATGTTCAGCGTTTGCGTCGTTTGCCGCCCTTTGCTGCGCGCTCCTCGGCTTGATCGTGCCGGTGTCTTTCCGCGGCGCGCTGTCCCCTGTCCGCCGACATCACCTTTTGATGCCATTCGCGCTGATAGGCCCGCCTGGCTGCGGCATCGTGTTTCCGGTTGAGGGCCGCCAGTTCGCGTTGCAGTTTGAGGTAGCTTCCCCACCGGCGCGCGTCAAGGCTTTCGTCGGCGAGCGCCTCCTGCACGGCACACCCCGGCTCGGCCTGGTGGGAGCAATCGGCGAAGCGACAGCGGGCGAACAACCCCTCGAGGTCGCCGAACATCTCCTCCATTCCCTCCTCGGCGTCGAACAGCCCAAACCCGCGAACACCCGGAGTGTCCATTAGCACGGCACCGCCTCCCAGAGGCACCAGTTCCCGGGAGGTGGTGGTGTGCCGCCCCTTGCCGTCACCGGCACGCACCTCACCCGTTTCCTGGAGATCGCGCCCGGCGAGGGCGTTGATGAGCGTTGATTTGCCGGCGCCCGAAGGGCCGAGCAGCACCAGCGTGGCCCCTTCCGGGATGTGCTGCCGGAGCTCCTCCAGGCCGTCGCCCTGCTCTGCGGACGTGGTGACCACCTTTACTCCGGCGGCTTGAAGAATGACTTCGCCTACAACGTCGTCGGCCAGGTCCGCGAGGTCGGCTTTGGTAATGACGACCAGGGGGGTTGCCCCGGAATCCCAAGCGGCCACGAGCGTCCGCTCCAACCGATTATGGGTAAGAGGCCGGTCCACGGGCACTACTACCGCCACGATGTCGATGTTGCTGCCCAGGATTTGTTCCTCGGAGGATGCCTCGAACGCGCGCTTGCGGCTCAGTGCCGAATGCCGTGGAAGAACCTCGACGATGGATGGCTCACCGGCGCGGTTGTGCCCCAGCCACACCCAGTCCCCGGTGGCGGGGACGAGGCCATGCCCGGGATAGGGGAGATGGAGCAGGCCGCTGTTCGAGGCTACGAGCACGCGGTTCCTGTCGAGGCGGACTACCCTTCCCGGAGTGTTGTCGCTCGTGTCGCCGTCCGTAGCCGGGTTGGTGCGGAAGAGTTCAGCGGTGCTTTCGGTATAGCCGTAGTCTGTTGGGCCTTCCAGGCGGTTGCCGTCGCCCGCGTTGCTGAAACTGATTTTTGGGTCGCTTGAAGAAGCGTAAGTATTCACGTTGGAACCTCTGCTGAGGCCCCGGCCGCCTAGATTTGGCAGGCTGATGCCGGGACAGGAATGGTGGTGTGATGATGGTGCGCCGCGCGTGAATGCGGGGCGCGCAGGATTATCGCAATCATCAGTTCCACCTCCTCGGCATCCAGGCCGGCAGCTGGCGGGCCGGCAACGTTCTACAGCGTAGCCAAGCCAAGGCGCTTTGGCTAGGTTTTTTGAAGTCGCGCTTAGTTGAGCTTCCCGTCAGCAGGCCGCTCATTGTGCAGGCGCAGCGCCACGTCCACCAGGGAGACCCGGTTGAGTTTGCCGATGTCCTCCAGGGGAATCCATGCCGCATGGGTGGTGCTGCCGTCCACCTCGTGCGTCAACTCGCCACCGACGATCGTAGCTTCGTAAACCAGTCGCAGCGCTTGGAAGTCCCGCGGCGAACCGTCTGCCCGAGCTTCTGCGGGCCAGTGCCCGACGTCGATGCCCAGCATGCGATCAATCCGGGCCTCGTAGCCGGTTTCCTCAAAGACCTCGCGGCGGCACCCGTCCACGGGGTGCTCCGCGAGGTCCAGTCCCCCGCCCGGCAGCGTCCAACCTTCTTTGCCGTCCTGCTTCCAGTAGGCGAGAAGAATCCGGTCCTCCTGAATGATGACGGCGTAAGCGGCAGGGCGGGTGTCGAACTCCAGGGTCATGGTGTCAGCTTAGTTGGCAGCTACTTCTGAGTCGGTCTGCACTAAGGCAATTCGGCCGCCGTTATCGGCCCCGCCTCTTCCGGGCCAAGGTCCGGTCCTTCGCGGAGCTCGACGACGGTTCCCGCCTTGACGAGCTCCAGCACCCTGATGCTGTTCAAGCCGATCTTCACCAGAGGTGCAGGGGCGTACAGGGTGACCTGCGGCCCCTTGTCCCAGTACCGACCCAACAGGAAGCCGTTGAGCCACACGAAGCCCTTTCCAGAATCAGGGAGTGCAATATATGTATCCCCCGGTTCCCCAACCTCGAATTCCGCTCCCGCCAGTCCTTCAAGATCCTCGGGCGCCCATTCCGCCAAAGCCACAGGCGTCTGCGTCCAATGGAAGGTGTAGCGCTGATTGATCAGGACGCCGCCCAGGATTCCTTTGCCATGCCCGGTCAGAGGGCCGTAGTTGATGCGGCCCAGGTTCTCCACCAGGATCTCCAGCTTGGCCGGGACGCCGGTTCCGGTGACAGCCAACCCTTCAGCCCCATTCACATCGTCCAGGACCCCGGCAAACTGACCATCCACCCAAATGTAGGCGCGGTCATTCAACCCTGTGATTTTCAGGCGGCTCTCCACCGGAGCCTCGGGGCGTCCGGGGAGAGTCGCTTCGGCTGCATAGAGGACCATGCCGGCGTCGAGCCCCAACTGTTCAAAAGTGAGCGGTTTGACGCTGCTAACTGGCTTGCCCGTATCGCGGACGAGCTCCAGCAGGCCCCGACCTTCCGTCAGGGCCAGCGACTGCGCTGGAAGGACCGGCGCATCCGCGAGCAACTCAACGGGCAGTTCAGGAAGGTCCTGAATGCCCTGGGCGCGGTAGAACTCCTTGCGGAAGGCATGGAATTTAGGCGTCAAAGCTCCGTTCTCGGCAATGGGGGCATCGGAGTCGTAGCTGGTGACCGTTGGCTGGAGCATGGTGCCATCGTGGTTGCTGCCCGATCCCAGGCCAAAGTTGGTCCCGCCATGTGCCATGTAGACGCATACCGATCCACCAGCATCGAGCATCTTCCGTGCTTCCACAGCGGCGTCATGGGCGTCGCGGCGATGGTGGTGTTCGCCCCAGTGGTCAAACCAGCCACCCCAGAATTCGACATTGAAGAAGGGCTCGTCCGGTCGGCGCCGCTTCCAGATTGAGATGGCCTCACCACCCCGGCTTCCCAACGTGGCTGTCGCCCAGGTTCCGTCCACGGAGCCGCCGTCGAGGAAGTAGTCAGTACCGCCGTCGGCTGTGAAGAGCAGCTCAGTGATCCCTCGCTCCTCCAACGCACGGCGGTTCCAGCGGATGTACTCGTGGTCGTCGCCGTAGCTGCCATATTCGTTCTCGATCTGGACGGCGACGACGGGACCACCGGCCGATGCCTGCCGTGAGGCGACATGTGGGAGAAGGTGATCAAACCACTCCTCGATCGCGGCCGTAAACTGTGGATCCATGCAGCGCAGGCCGATCCCGGGGATTCCAGTGAGCCAGGCCGGGAAACCGCCGTTGTCCCACTCCGCGCAGATGTAGGGTCCTGGCCGGACAATGACGTCCAAACCTTCCTTCGCGGCGAGCTCGATGAAACGGCCAATGTCCCGCCAGCCTGTAAAGTCCGGCGCCTCTTCGCGCTTAGGCTGGTGGAAGTTCCAGGCAACGTAGGTGTCAACAGTGTTGGCGCCCATGGCCTTGAGTCGACGCAGCCGGTCCTGCCACAAATCGGGGTGAACGCGGAAGTAGTGGATGGCTCCGGCAAGGATGCGATACGGTTCACCCGAACGGTAGAGGACGGCGTCGTGGTAGCTCAAAAGGGCGTTGTTCACACGGAACAGATTAGCTCAATTTCCAACATTTATGCACAGGTGATGAACACATGACCAATCTTGATACTTCTCCGGCGGAGCAAGTCTGCCCCGCTGCCCATGAAGGACAAGGCCCGTGCGTCCAGCTGTGGCCACAGCGTGAAGTTCCGCTTGGTGGAGTCCGCGCCATGAACGTGTTCCGCACCTTGCCCCAGCGCGGGTTGCCCACCGTTGGTGCTTGGTGCTTCCTGGACAGTTTTGGTCCGGACCGTGTGGCAATGAGCGTTCTGCCCCACCCTCATTGTGGCCTCCAAACCGTGACATGGCCGCTGGAGGGGGCCGTGAGGCACCGCGACAGCGTGGGAAGCGATGTGGTGGTCAAACCGGGTGAACTGAACATCATGACCGCTGGCCATGGAATCTCCCATTCGGAATTCTCGGTCCTGCCTGCGGCTACGGTGGCCGGAGCGGATGACGAGATTCCCATGTCGCGGGGACTCCAGTTGTGGGTTGCACTCCCTGACGAGCACCGGCACCGCGAACCCTCCTTCGAGCAACACAGCGAGCTACCAGTGGCTGTTGGCGAAGGCTACACAGCAACAGTGATGGTGGGTGAATTTGCCGGTGAACGCTCCCCTGCCACTATGTTCAGCCCCATCGTGGGTGCTGACATCACCGGCGCAGGTACGCTCCAGCTTCCACTGCGCCCGGACTTTGAGCATGCAGTGTTGGTGCTGGACGGCCACCTGGTCATCGACGGCGAAGACATCGAGCCGGGCCCCCTGGCCTATCTGGGTGCTGGCAGGCACAACCTGATCGTAGAGGCCCAACCGGATACCCGTTTCATGCTTTTGGGTGGCGAACCGTTCGGGGAAGACCTCTTGATGTGGTGGAATTTCGTGGGACGTACGCACGAGGAAGTGGAAAAAGCGCGTTTGGAATGGGAAGCCGAAGGCCTGCTCGACGACGACGCTGCCGCCGCTTCACGCTTCGGATTGGTCCAGGGCCATGGTCCTGACGCAGGGCCGGAAGCCGGACGCATTCCCGCGCCGCCGCTTCCGGGCGTCAAGCTGCGTCCCCGTACCCGGGGCTGAGGTCCCCATACCAGAGGCTGAGCTAAAGGCGTTACGCCCGCTGCTCGGCCACAAGCCGGGGGACGCCGAACACGGGGTCCTGCTGGAGAATCCGGACATCGACGATGCCCCGCTCGGCGAGCCGTGCCTTGAATGATTCCTGCAGGCGGCGGACGTTCATGCCCAGTCCGCTGCCCAGAATGACGGGACCGTCCAAGCCCAGTTGTCGAACAACCTGCTCGGCCAGGTCAGCCAGGTCCTTCCCCGCTTGGTCCACCAGCCTGGCGCTGGTTTCATCACCGGCGTCGGCAGCCTCGACGACGAGCCGCGCTTGTTGCGCCCAATAACGGCGACCGGTTTCCGGGGAGTGGAACAAGGCGATCAGTTTGCCGGGCTCTTCCACTCCACAGGAGTCCAGGAGGGCACGGCTCAGGGTGTCCGGCTCAAGTCCCTGGTTCATCCGTCGCAAGCTGTGGCGCACGGCTTCGCGGCCCAGCCAGTAACCGCTCCCCTCGTCGCCCAGAAGATAACCCCATCCTCCGGCCCGGGCCTCCTCACCGGCCGCGTTCCTACCCCACGCGGCAGAACCGGTTCCGGCGATCACGGCGACACCTGTGCTTGCTCCCCCCGCTGCCAGGAGCAGCCGGGAATCGTGAACCACCGTGATGCGTGCCCGGGGGACGTGTGGAGAGATGAGGTCGGCGAGCGCTTGCGCGTCCTCATCGGTATCAATTCCTCCGGCGCCCGCGTAAACCTCGTCAATGTCACCGCCGCCGATCTTTCCGAAAAGTTCGGCGAGATTTGCCATGGCCTGCTCGCGGCTTACGTTCTGCACATTGGAGCTTCCGGCGCTTTCGTCCCGGACGGGAACGCCGTCTTCGAACCTCACAGCCCGCGTTTTCGTGCCGCCGATATCCAGCCCGATCACGGTACCGGTGATTGCCTCCGGGGACGCGTGGGAATGCATGGCAGAGTCAAGATTGTTCACCGTGAAAGACTAGCTTGGAGCGCCCCGAGGAGAAACCGCAATGTCGCATTCCCTGTTTGATACGCCTTTCATTGCAGCGCCCATGGCTGGAGGAACATCCACTACCGCCCTTGCGCAGGCAGTTCAAGCCGGCGGCGGCTTGGGTTTTCTTGCCGCCGGTTATAAAAGCCCCGAGGCCATGACGGCCGAGATCGCAGCTGCACGTGCCACGGGCGTCCGTTTCGGAATGAACGTTTTTGTGCCGGATATGGCGCAACTCTCCCCGTCCCCGGCGGCGCGCGCGAGGATGGAGGCGTACCGGACGGGACTTGAAGCAGAGGCGGCACGCTACGGCGTGGCAGTCCCAGCCCTTCGATTTGACGACGACGACGCCTGGCAGGACAAAATCGACGCACTGATCGCGGATCCTGTGGAGTTCGTCAGCTTCGTCTTCGGGCTTCCGGGACGCTCTGTGGTCAAGGCCCTGCAGAAGGCCGGAACTGCTGTCATCTCCAGTGTGACCAGTGTTGCCGAGGCCCTTGCCGCCGCGGAGGAAGGCCCGGATGCCCTTGCGGTGCAGCATAGTTCCGCAGGAGCACACACGGCGGCGTTCCTCGCGCCCGAGGCAGGCGAAAACGCAAGCGGCACGACGGCGGGTCTCATCGCCCAGGTGCGTGCCGCCGTCGACCTTCCGCTGATTGCGGCCGGCGCGATCAGCGACGGTCCAGCGCTTCGCGAAGTCCTGGCTGCTGGTGCGGCAGCCGCGCAAGTTGGTACGGCGCTGATACGCACGGAGGAAAGCGGAGCCCGGCAACCGCATAAAGATGCCCTGGGCGACCCGCGCTTTACGGAGACGGCCAGGACCCGGGCCTTTACGGGACGATTCGCCCGCTCGCTGGTCAACGAGTTCGTCCGAGATCACGCGGACGCGCCAGAGGGTTATCCGGCGATCCATCACCTGACGGCGCCGATCCGGGCAGCAGCATCGGCGGCGGGTGATCCTGATCGCCTTAATCTGTGGGCGGGCACCGGTTGGCGATCCGCAAAGGAAGGATCCGCGGAGGACGTTGTCAGGGGTTTCCTGAGCGCGCTCTGACAAGCTCGGCCAGCAACGCTTCGCCCTCCCCGACCACCAGCTCACGGAACAGCCTGACGGCGTCGGGTTCGAAAGTGCGCTCCCGCCAAGCCATGCCGATCTGACGGAAGGCAAGGTCGGATTCGATGGGAACTTCCACAAGTCCCAACTCGGCCCCCGGCAGGAACTGGCCAGTTCCGGAGCCCGGCCCGGCGGGAGGCAGGATGCTGAAGCCCAGACCGGCCGCGACCAGCCCCCGGACAGTGTGGGATTCCTGGACTTCAAAGGCGGTCCGCGGACGGAAGCCTGCTTCACGCAACAGCGCTTCTCCCAAGGACCGGAGGCCGACGCCGGCCGGCAGCGTGACGTAGGGGTCATGCCTCAGTTCGGACAGGTGCAGGCTTGAGCGGCTCGCGAGGGGGTGTCGATAATGCAGCACTACGCGCAGCGGCTCCCTGTAGAGGGGCAGGGAGTGGATGCCTCTACCTTCCGGGGCGATCGGTGCGGTGAGGGCGAAATCTGTATCGCCCCTGGCCAGTTCTTCCAGGCAGTCGTCGCGCGGACCCTGCCGGAGCTCGAAGACCGTATGCGGATGGTGGCCGCGGTACGCGCTGATGAGCAGGGGCAGCGTCGCTTCACCGAACGTGTGCTGGAACGAGACGCCGATGCGGCCCCTCACCACGTCCGATTCGTGCCTTACCCTGTCCAATCCGGCTTGGAAGTCTTCCAGCGCCGCTTCGATATAGGGCAGCAACGTCCTTGCCGCCGGAGTCAGGCGGATGCCACGCCCATCACGAACAAGAAGATCCATCCCCACAATCGCGCTTGCCCTGGCCACTGCACGGCTCACCGTGGACTGGGGAACGCCGAGGAGCTCAGCTGTCTCCGTCATATGCTCCGTCCGGCCCAACTCTGCCAGAACGGGCAGGAGCGGCAGTAGCTGCACAAGCTGTTGGTGATCCGGTTCCATGTGCCTGCCGTTCCGCTCCAGCATCAGTAGGAATCATGCATTTATGAATAGATCATAAGCGAATCATGCATTGGAACGCACAGTCCAGGAAGCCTAGTCTGGGCCAGTGACTAAAACAGCCGTGAGCGTTACAGCATGGGACGGGCACGCCAAGGGTTCCCGTGGCTACCGACGTGTGCTTGCTGCATTGGCCTTGGCCGGCGTCGCTACGTTCGCCCAGCTGTACTCCACCCAGGCGGTCCTGCCACTTATGGCCGCCGACCTCCGAATCTCCGCAGCAGAAGCCGCACTGAGTATCTCCCTGGCCACCGTGGGACTTGCCGTCAGCGTCCTGCCGTGGTCCTTCGTCGCAGACAGGATCGGCCGGGTTCGTGCAATGGCCATCGGCATCGGAGCAGCAACGGTGCTGGGGCTGGTTGTTCCACTGGCACCGACCGTTCCACTGGTCCTGGGACTGAGAACTCTTGAGGGCATGGCCCTGGGCGGAATCCCAGCCATAGCCATCGCGTATCTCAACGAAGAAGTCACCAAGATCCACACGGCACTGGCGGCCGGAAGCTACGTTGCTGGAACCACGCTCGGCGGGCTTGCCGGACGCTTGGTCGCGGGTCCAGTGGGAGAACTGTGGGGGTGGCGGGCAGCTGCGCTGGCAGTGTCCCTGCTGGCCACCGTCTCCGCGGTCCTGTTTGTGGTGCTGGTTCCCAAACAGCGACGTTTCATGCCGGCGCCGGCCAGCGGATTCCGAGGAGCCTTGCGCACGCTGGGAAGCCATTCCAGAAACCCCAAACTGTTCTCCCTTTACCTTCAGGCATTCCTGCTCATGGGTGGATTTGTCGCGGTTTATAACTACCTTGGATTCCGGCTCCACGGTGAACCATTCGGACTTCCCACCACGCTGGTGAGCCTCATTTTCCTGGCCTATCTGTCCGGTACCGTAAGCTCCCGATGGGCGGCCGGACTCACCACGCGCTTTGGGCGGCGTAATGTCCTGCTCTTTGGGATTGTCATGATGATTGCCGGACTCGCCCTCACGCTGGCAGAAAACCTCGTGGCAACGTTGATCGGCCTCGTGGTGTTTACTGGCGGCTTTTTCGCAGCCCACAGCGTGGGTTCCGGTTGGACCGGCGCCATCGCCACAACAGGCCGCGCCCAAGCGGCATCGCTCTACAACCTCTCCTACTATCTGGGGTCCAGTGTCATCGGCTGGGCGGGAGGCCTGGCTTTCCAGGCATTCGGGTGGCCTGCTTTGGCGTGGAGCGTCATGGCCCTTGCCGTGACGTCGGCGGTAATCACCGCCGTCGTACATCGCTCACCGCCGGCGCAAACGAGGCCGCTTTCGGCCCCGGAACCCCTACAATCGGAGGCATGACAGAGGTCACAAGTTCCCGGGAGCTGTCCTCGCCGGAACGGCTGCAGGCGTTTACCGATGCCGTGGTGGCGATCGCCTTGACGCTGCTGATCCTTCCCCTCATGGAGAGCGTTGGTGAACTGGCTGACCATAAAGGCACCACAGCCCAGTGGTTTGCCGAGGAGCGGTATCCCCTCCTGGGATTCGTCCTTAGCTTCGTCCTTATCTCTGTTTTCTGGGTGCACCATCACCGGCTGTTCCGCAACGTCCGGCTCGTGGACTCAGTACTTTTGTGGCTGACTATCGCATGGATGTTCACCATTGTGTGGATGCCGGTGGCAACTGCACTGTCAACACAGATGCAGGGGGATTGGGCGCAGCCGCTTGTCTACATAGGCACCCTTTTCGCTACGAGCTTCCTGCTGCTGCTGGCTCGCGTCTATCTTCGCTCGCACCCGCACTTGCATGACCTGGACGAGGCGGCCACGGGGTCCGGGATCCAGGCCGGGACCATCGTGGCGGCGCTCTTTCTCGCCGCGCTGATCTTGGCCCTCATAGTTCCGGACATGGGAAACCTGCCACTGCTCCTGATGGTGCTCAGTGAGCCACTCCGACGGCTCTCCCGGCGTCGGGGCCTCAAGAACAGCGAGCGAAAAGGTCTGGACACAGCACAAAAATAATCCACGTTGAACCGGGGTGACCTCAGACAAATATTCGGGAACTGCAAGCAGGAACGAATGGATAGCCAGGATTTCAGTGATTATGATGAATGAAAGGCAATTTCAGGAGGATCCGTGAGCAACCCCGCGAAGAATGTTCGGCCAAATTCAGGCAGCGCCGAGCCGCTGGACGCTATTGATGAACGGATCCTCGCCGCTTTGGTGGAGGACGCCCGCATCTCCAACAAGCAATTGGCAGAACTCGTGGGAATCGCTCCCTCCACTGCGCTGATGCGGACAAGGGCCCTGTCCGAACGCGGGATCATCGAAGGCTTTGAGGCGATCCTCAGCCTGCCGGCAATTGGCCGCTCGGTGCAGGCGCTCATTGCTGTCCGTCTCCGCGCCCATGATCGGGACCAGATCGACCGCTTCACCGCACGCGTCCCGAAGCTGCCTGCGGTGATCTCCACATTCCACACAACAGGCTCCGTGGACTATCTTCTGCACATTGCTGTTGCCAATACTGACGACCTCCGCAACTGGCTGCTCGATAACCTCGCTACCGATCCGGTGGTCGGACACACAGAAACCACCATGGTCTTCCAGCACATTCCCGGCAACCGCGGTCCGCTTCCCGAGTAGCCAGGCTCAAGCGCGCCGGGCACCCCTGAGTGAAGCCGCAGCGAGCGCCAGGGCCGCAACCCCGCACAGCACGGTAAAACCAACGACGGCGGCCTGCAAGCCCAGCGCCGAGACCGCCAATCCCAATCCAATCACCGGAACCGCGCTTCCCAAATAGGTGATGACGTACACCGTGCTGATGACCTGCGCATGCCGGGCTGCCTCGACCTTCCAGGCAACCTCGTTGAACACCTGACGGAAGGCGATGCCCTGCCCTGCACCCGCAGTGACGCTGGCTGCAACCAGCAACAACGGACTCGACCAAGCTGCGGCAGCTCCCACCAGGAGTATTGAGATGCCCAACACCGCCAGGGCAACGGGGACCAGGTAGCGACCGCGGACTCCCACCAGCTGGCTGAGCGCCGATGCACCCAAGGTCACCCCAGCCAGCAGCCCGATAAGGGGTCTGGAATCAGCATGCACCACCGTTGCGAAATACCCGGGAGCCAGCGACAGACAGAAGCCAAAGACTGCGAAGCTCAGGAAGCCAACTGCCGATGCCATCCAAAAGGCACCGCGTGCGTGACTGGAAATAGCGGGTTTTCGTGGAGCGAGAAGCTTGAACGCCGGCTTTCCTGCAGCGGGGGCAATCGCGGGCCTTGCCTTGAGTAGCCACAGTGGAACAAGCGTGGCAAGCAGCACCCCGGAGTGGATGTAATAGGGCGTTCGCGTAGCGTCCGGAAGCAGCGACAGGAGACCACCGATCGCGGGTCCGGCAGCCACGCCACCAGCCGAGGAGAGCAACGTGAAGCGCGAAGCCCAGTCAGGCCTCTGGGGCAACAGTTCACGCAGGGCTGCGGAGCTGGCCCCTGTGGCCAGCCCTACTGCCACGCCTTGGAAGGCCCTGCCGAGGGACAACATGCCAAGACTGTCCGCATTCGCGAAGATGATGCCGCCCAGCAAACCCATGACGACGGCAAGCACCAGTGCTGCCCGCCTCCCAATGTGATCGGACCAGTGCCCCGCCACCATCAGGGCCACAACAAGCGCCAGTACGTAGCTGGCAAAGGCCACTGTGACGCCCAAGGAGGACATACCCAGGCTGGCCTGCAGCAAAGGATATAGAGGTGTGGCCAGGTTTGCGCCCACCAGCAGCGTGAACATCACTATGCCGGCCAGGACCAACCTTGCAGTGGTGGTTGCATCCCAACTCCAGACGCCGGCTTTGGCCGGACGCATGCGGAGTTCGCTCAAGACAGTCATTTCCGTGCCTTTGATTCGGGGCTGCGCGGGGGTTTCCTGTGGGATGGAGGGCGCAGCCAGGTTTCGGTAGCAACAGATTGCCGCAGTACTGCGCTCAACGAAGCAGGAACGTGGGAAAATTGAGCAAAATACTCAAAGTCGTGTCGTATAAGTAAGCCGGAGTGACCATTTGAATACCTTGGACCCGATGGACTTGAAGATCCTCCTGGAACTCATCAAGGACCCCCGCATCCAGATCGCCGAGCTCAGCGATTCCCTCGGCATCGCCCGCAATACTGCGCAGAGCCGCCTCAAACGGCTGCTCCGGTCCGGGGTCCTTCAGGCAGCAGGCCGCGAAGTGGACCTCGAAAAGGTGGGGTACGACGTCGTAGCTTTCATCACCATTGAAGTGACCCACCGCGAACTCGATGGCGTCATCGGCGCCCTGCGGCTGATTCCACAAGTGCTGGAGGTCCACGAAATCTCCGGACGTGGAGATCTCTGGTGCCGCGTGGTGGCAACCGATACGCATAATCTGCAATCCGCGCTGAGGTCCGTCCTGCGTACCAAGGGCGTCATCCGAACAGAAACAGTCCTGGCCCTCCACACGCATATCCCCTACCGCACAGAGCCTTTGATGGAAAGGTTGGCCGGTTCCACCAACACGCGGTCAGCATGAGCGCTTGAACACGGTTCCAGGGATGGCACCCGATTAGGCTTTTGACCATGGATTGGCTCTCACACATATTGCAGATCAACTGGCTTGCTGTCCTCCTGGCTTTCATCTCAAGCATGGTGATCGGGTTCGTTTGGTACATGCCAGCCGTCCTTGGGCGCCGGTGGATGCAAGCGATCGGCAAAACCGAAGAGGACCTTAGAAACATCGATGGTGGTGCTGGCATCTGGATTCCCATGATGCTTGCCGCGGCGCTCACCAGCATTCTGCTGGCCCTCTTGATCAGCGCCCTGGAGCTGAACACTTTCCTGGCCGGCGGCCTCTTCGCCCTGATTCTGGCTTTGGTCTTCCGTGCCGGAGGACATGTCATCCACAATGGTTTCGCGGGGCGCCCCTCTGAAGTGACCGTTATTGATGCAGGGCACGACATCCTCGCCATGACCATTGCCGGCGCCATCATCGGTGCCATGCAGTAGCGTTCACTCGTGACCATCATCGATAACGCCGTCTATGTAGAGGGCGTACGCACAGCCACCCCACGTAACCTTGAGCAGACTTTCGAGACACTCTCGGAGCAAGGTGGCATGGCGTGGATCGGGCTATACCGGCCCACCCGGGACGAGATGACCGCCGTCGCCCACGAATTCGGCCTCCACGAACTCGCTGTGGAGGACGCCGTTTCAGCGCACCAGCGGCCAAAGCTGGAGCGCTACGACAACAACCTCTTCACGGTCCTGCGACCCGCCCGCTATCTGGATGCTTCCGAGACGGTGGAGTTCGGCGAGCTGCACATCTTCACGGGTCCCAATTTCGTGGTGACCATCCGTCATGCCGAGACCGGCGGAGTTGCGCGTGTCCGGCACCGTTTGGAGCAGCGCCCGGACCTGTTGCGGCATGGACCGGAAGCGGTGCTGTATGCCCTCCTGGACCAGGTGGTGGACGATTATGCGCCTGTGGTGGCCGGGCTTGAGAACGACATCGACGAAATTGAGGATCAGCTCTTCAGCGGCGATACAGCGGTGTCCCGGCGGATCTACGAACTTGCTCGTGAAGTCATTCAATTCCAAAGGGCCATCCAGCCTCTTCCGGACATCATGGTGCTGCTGGAGAAGGGCTTCGAGAAGTACGGCGTGGACATCGAGCTCCAGCGTTCCCTCCGCGACGTAGAGGACCACGTCCAGCGCGTCATCTCCAGGGTGAACTCCTTCAGGGATCTCCTGCAGAACGCCCTGACCCTTGACGGCACCCTGACAGCCAACCGCCAGAACGAGGCGAGCGCTGCGCAGAACGAACAAGTCAAGAAGATTTCCTCGTGGGCTGCCATTCTGTTCGCACCCTCCTTTGTGGCAGGCGTTTATGGCATGAACTTCGACCATATGCCGGAGCTGCACTGGGACTTCGGCTATCCAATGGCCATCGGGCTTATGTTCGGAGCAGCACTGCTCATGTATCTCATTTTCAAGCGGAAAGGCTGGCTGTGAAGCCGTCGCTCCGCCCGCAACGAGCGAAGCAGGGCAACCGGGAAACTGTTCTGGCGCTCATGGAAGGCATGACCCACGACGCCGGACGGTTGGGTTTCCAGCTTGAGCCCAGTCAGCATGAAGCAGCGCAGCGGTTGGCGACCTTTGGTGCAGCAGTAACGGCCCGCCGTCGTGCGCTACAGCCGCGGGCACCGCGAAGCATCTATCTCCACGGACCTGTGGGTCGCGGCAAAACGTGGCTCATGGACAGTTTCCACGACAGGCTCCGGGCACGGAAACGTCGCGTCCACTTTCATGATTTCTTCCGCAGGCTCCACGCCGGAACGCACCGTTCCGTTTCCGCGGATGGAACCGCCATACAGCACTCGGTGGATGTGCTCCTGGCGGACATCGATGTCCTGTTTTTCGATGAATTCCATGTCCATGACGTTGGGGATGGAATGTTTATCGCCCGATTACTGCGGTCCGCGGCGCAGCGCCGGATTCCCTTGGTGGTGACGTCCAACTACGCTCCGGACGATTTGTTGCCCAATCCCCTGTGGCACGACCATTTTGTGCCCACTATCGAAGCCATCAAAGAGATGATGGAGATTGTGGAGATTAACGGCCCCGCCGATTTCCGGCGGTTTCCTGCAGCAGGTACAGAACCCGCCGACTCGCCCAAGGCCTTCAGCTCTGGCCGGATCATCACACCGGGCACGCCCAAACAACTGGGACGGTTGGGGCTGTTCCGTCCATCCGCGTCCCAAAGCCGTGTCCTGACCCCAACAACGCAACCGATCGTTGTCAAGAACGCAGACCCGGACCTGCTCTGGGTGGGGTTTCCGGAATTGTGCGCAGGGCTGACCTCCACAGCGGACTTCCTGGCCTTGGCGCACAGTTTCAAGACCTGGGTCATCGACGACGTTCCCTCCCCTGCCGTGGGCGACCCTGCTTCCGCGCCCGCATGGCAGCGGTTCAGCAATGCCGTGGACGTGCTTCACGATCAGGACATCACCTTGTTCCTCATCGGCACGGGACCCCTGGACTGGGACACGGAGCCTTCCGGCAGCGTCCTGCCCGTGGATCTGGCCCGCATAGCCAGCCGCCTGTCCCTGCTGGGCAGGTCCGACCACGACGATGCCCTGGCAATCGAAGAGGCCGCCGGAAGCTGAGCTTCGGGCGGCCTCGGGGACTTCTGCGGGTGTTGGCCCTTTGGGTTTTTTGCCGCTAGATCACGCCGCCGGCAGCAGACGGCGCACTGGAATCATGCCCAGCATCGCCAACGCTCTCACGGGCAACGTAATTCTCGATATCGAAGAGGTTCTCCGCCCGCTCCGTGATGTTTAGAAGCGTGGTCATGGAGGCAACTTCCTCAACCTGTTCCTTCAGGAACCACAGCATGAACTGCTCACCCAAGGCGTCGCCCTCAGCACGGGCGGCGCGGAACATCTCCTCAATGTTGCGCGTGACTTCCCTTTCCTGTTCAAGAGCCAAAGCGATGGGTTCCTTGGCGTTGGAGAAGTTGTTGCGAACCGGGGCGATGCCGGGGATCTCGACGGGCACGTTGCGGTCCAGCATGTACTGGACCATCATCATGGCGTGATTCCGTTCCTCGAGGGACTGGCGGTAAAAATGCCGGGCAAGCTGCGGCAAGTCCTGACCGTCAAAATACACGGCTACTGCAATGTATTGCTGGGAGGCCGCAAACTCATTGGCGACCTGAACGGACAACAGTTCATTGAATGTCTTCTTAGCCATGCCACCGATCCTACAGCCGGGCTAAGACAGCCAGGCAGCCATCCGTTAAGCCAGCAGCAGAGCGAACCAAACACCGGCAGCGGCAGCCCCGACGCCAACGGCCATGGAACCCAAGCCGTTGACGAGCGCCAGCCCCATCCGCCCACTCTGCACCAGCCTGATGGTCTCCAGGCTTGCCGTGCTGAAGGTGGTGTAGCCACCCAGGAAGCCAGTGCCGAGGATGAGTTGAAGGGATTCGGGCGCCTGCCCTTCCATCACCAGGCCAGCCAGGAACCCCAGGAGCAAGGAACCGGAAACATTGATGAAGATGGTGGCCCACGGCAGGGCAGTACGTACGCGTGCCCGGATGAGGCCGTCCATCATGAATCTAACAGCCGCGCCCAGTCCCCCCGCCAGGGCCAATAGGACGATAGTCATTTCGCACGCCGGTGATGCCATGCGGCGAACCAGATTCCGGCCATGGTTGACACCGCCCCACCCAGCAGGCTCACGCCCAGATAACCCAAGGCAGCAGTCGTCTCACCCGCAGTGAACAGGTGCACCGCATCCAGTGCGAGCGTGCTGTACGTGGTGTAGGCACCCAGAAATCCCGTACCCAAGGCGAGGCGCAGCACCCGGCGACGTCCGACGTCGGGCCCCCTCCTGGCCAGCGCCTCCAGCAACGCGCCCAGCGCCAGGGCGCCGGAAAGGTTGATCAGAAGGGTGGGTAACGGCCAGGACGCTGGCGCAGGAATCAACAGTCCCAGGCCGTAGCGGGCGAGCGCCCCCAAGACTCCGCCTGCGGCCACAATTCCGATGAACCCCCAGTGAAGATGGACGGGACGCCGGATCTCAGTCGTCATCATCCACCGGTACCCGTGGCTCCACGGGTACAACGAGCACAGGACGGTCCTGGCGGTGGAAGAGCTGCCGGGCAATGGAGCCCGCCGTCAGCTCTTTGATAGCCGAACCGAGCTTGCGGTCCCTGGAGCCCACCACAATCATGGACGCCCCGATATCTTCGGCCTCACGGGCCAACGCCCGGGTCGGCTCCCCTGCCAGCGAAACGATGGACCAGTCCAGGTCAGCTTCCGCCAACTGGGTGGCAATTGCCCTCCGCACGGATTCCGGGGCGCTCTCGGCGTCATCGTCCACGCCGTCGGGATCAATCGGGGCCGAGGGCCCGCCCGTGGTTCCGTCCAGGGGATAGACGGTCACATCGACGAACGCGCACACCAGAGGGAGCCCGGCGCTAAGCGCTACCTCAGCGGCACGCTCGACGACAACGGGCCGCTGCCCGGGCATGACGCCTACCAGGATGGGGCCGACGAGGCCTTTGGGTGCGGAGGTCCCAGTCATTGTGCAGGCCTCCCGTCAGACTTTCTTCACAACGCTGGACTTGAGCTGCATGGGGCCGAATCCGTCCACCTTGCAGTCAATATCGTGGTCTCCCACGCCGTCGACGAGCCGGATGTTCCGCACTTTGGTGCCCACCTTGATGGCCGTGGCACTGCCCTTCACTTTGAGGTCCTTGACCACCGTGACGGTGTCGCCGTCACTCAGGATGTTGCCCACCGCGTCTTTGATGACGTGCGCCTGCTGGTCGATCCCGGCTGCGGGTGACCATTCGTGGGCGCATTCAGGGCAAACCAACAGCGCGCCCATCTGGTACGTGTATTCACTGGAGCATTCGGGGCACGGAGGCAGGGAATCGTTCACAGGGTAATTGTAGAGGGGCATCCACCGCCGCCTGGCTCTTCCAAACCACGGCCGACAGCGTGCCCCGGCACAGCGACATTACGAAAGACGCGGCAGAATCTGTTGCCCCATGCCAGATCGACACATAGGCTCAATAATGTGAGTGGCGGGGACGGTGATCCGACAAGCGGTACCGACCAGCGACCCGTGAAGGAAAAACAAGCATGGCTACAGGCACAGTAAAATGGTTCAACGCTGAAAAGGGCTTCGGATTTATTGCCCCGGACGACGGTGGCCCGGATGTATTCGCCCACTATTCCGCAATTACCTCCAGCGGATACCGTTCCTTGGACGAGAACCAGAAGGTCCAGTTCGACATCACCCAAGGCCCTAAGGGACCTCAGGCGGAGAACATCCAACCCCTCTAAACTCCCACAAGAAACCGGCCAGGCACGTTGTGCCTGGCCGGTTTTGTTGTAGACGGAATCCGTGGAGCTAAGGAGATTCGAACTCCTGACCTCTTCGATGCGAACGAAGCGCTCTACCAACTGAGCTATAGCCCCTGGGCACGGCGTCTGCGGCCGGGCCAGTGTCCCTAGGCTACAAAGTTTCCCGGCGCTTTTCCAACCACGACACGAACGTTTCAGTGCCATACCTTTGCTCGGGCATGAGGTTGAGTCCTGCACGCAGGTAGGCGCCCATGGCACCAGGCAGCGGGACTTCCAGAACCTTGCCTCGCGCGCCAGTAATGGCTTTCCATGACTCCGCCATGTCCTTCATGGCCAGCACCTCTGGGCCACCAATGGTCCTGACGCGATGCCGCTCGGGAGAAGGCGCTTCCAGCGCAGCTTCGAGCAATGAAGTGGCGGCTTCCCTGGGTGAAATCGTTTGGAAGCGCACTCCCTTGAACGCCGGAATCAACCGCATCTTTGCGCCTGCAGCAAAGATCATTTCCACCAGGCTGTGGAATTGTGTGGCTCTGATAACCACCGTTTCCAGGTCGGCCCTCGCATAGACCCGTTCCTTGTCTGCCTTGGAGACATAGAAGGAATTCGTGCTCTGGTCACAGTTGATAATCGACAAGGCCACAGCCTTGCCCACACCTGCCTGGTGAGCCGCGTAAAGAAGACGCGTGCCGCCGTCGGCGAATTCCTTTTGGGCTTTCCCGAACCGCCCCTCAAGGCAATCAATGACGACGTCGGCACCCGCCAGCGCAGCTGCCAGGCCATCGCCTGTGGTGACGTCGCCGGCAAAGTACGTGGCGCCGTCGTACTGCTTCTCCGAACCGGGAGGCGGCACGTGGCGACTCAGGGCGGATACCGTGTGCCCGGCGTCGAGCGCCTGGCGAACAACTTCACGGCCTACCTGGCCGGTGCCACCTGCGACACAGAGCGTGGTCATGCCGGACTAGGCGCGGCGACGCTGCAGGACATCGTCCAGGTTGCTCAGGGCACTCTGTCCCTTGGATGCAGTACGCACCTGTGCAGCTGCGCCCGCCTCCGTCTGCTCAACACTTTGCTTCAGCACTGGCTTGCCCACGGGTTTGGGAGCTTCAGGAAGATCCAAGGGCTCCGGAGCGGGGCGCGGCGCCTTGGCGGCACCAACGTAAGTGGGCTTGGGAACCTCAACCGGTTCCCAGCTGGCATCTTCGGAGCCAACGGCCGCTTCAGCGGACCTGTCACCAGTGGACTTGTCTCCAGCGGACTTGTCGCCGGCGGCAAGGGCAACAGCCAAGGCAGCCTGGCGTAGTTCCACGGCGGAAAGGCGAGCGGCTTCGAGCTTTCCAGCCTCTGCATCGAAAACCGGTACTTCCTTGGCTTCGACGGGCGGTTCCTTTGGCAAGTAGCGAGCCGGGGTTTTGATTTGCACCACTGGTGCAGCCCGACGCGCGCGGCGTTCCCGGAGATCCCGGAGGGCGAGGCGCCGCAAAGTCACCACGGCAAGTACCGAACCCACGAACGACACCAACGGCAGCCAGACGGTACCGGTGCCGAACAGCCGCAGCACGCCCGAAACAATGGCAGTCAGCAATAAAGCAAGGCCGGCCAGGGCCAAGGTGAGCCGGGCATAACGGATCGTAAAGGGAGTTGTGGGCGGCTTCCTGGCCGACGACTCAGCCACGCTGGAATCCTGGGGCGACGCCGGTGCTTTGCTGTGCATGGTCTCCATCGGTTTCTCCTGCCGGGGTGCCAAAGTCAGTACCACCCCTGCCTGCGTTTCGTCTGGTTCGTCGTCAAATGCCTCTGCTGAAACAGTGGCTGCCTGGACCTGCTGCCGCCTGTTCCGAAGAACGTAAGGAGCGACCCATACCATCCAAAGCGCGACAGTGACCACGAGTATCACTGAGCTGCTGAGAGGGAAGTCCACATTCAAAACCGTAGAAGCAAATCATCAGGGGCGGCGGCATTGCGGTCGGTGTGTCGTCGGCGAGTCCGCAAATGAATGGAGATACGGCTCAAAAGGGCCTACGACCTGCCTGTTCTTCCTCTGAGCCACGCCTCAAGGAGTCCCTGCGGAACTTCCTCCGACGTGAGTGCGAAAGAGCGATGATCGGCCCACTCGCCATTGATGTGCAGGTATCTCAGCCGGTAGCCCTCGTCCCGGAATCCGAGCTTTTCCACCACCCGGAGACTTGGCGCGTTCTCCGGCCGGATATTGATTTCCATCCTGTGCAGGCCCAGGGTCCGGAAGCAGTGGTCCGTAGCCATGGCAACGGCCGTGGGAGCAATACCGTGCCCGGCGCGTTCCTTATCAACCCAGTAGCCAAGGGTAGCCATCATCGCCGAACCCCACACGATGGATGAGACCGTCAGCTGCCCCACAATTTGCGGCTCACGGAACCCCTCGGTCCGCTCCGTGATGAGGAAAGGCAAGGCCGTGGACTGCCGGGCTTGTGCGTTCAGGGATGCCACCATTTGGCGGTAACTGGGCAGGCGCCCACCCGGCGCAGGATTGGACGCCTCCCAAGGTGCAAGCCATTCACTGTTCCGCGAACGGACTTCAGACCACTCCCGCTTGTCGCGGTAACGGATTGGCCGGAGCACCAAGGCTCCGCTTTCCAGCGTTACCGGCCAGATCGCAGAGCCGTACACCGGTGTTATTTGGGAAGGCCGGCAGTGAACGTTGGCAGCCACTCGCGGAGCTCGGGGCCCAGGTCATCGCGTTCGCATGCCAACTCGATGCAGGCCTTCAAGTAGCTCAACTTGTCACCGGTGTCATAGCGGCGTCCACGGAAGACAACGCCATAAACGCCGTAGCCCTCACCTTCCCCGGCAGCCAGAACCTCAAGAGCATCCGTCAGCTGGATTTCTCCGCCGCGTCCGGGAGCAGTCTTCTCCAGGACGTCGAACACTGCCGGGTGCAGAACGTAGCGACCGATCACCGCGAGGTTGGATGGAGCTTCTTCGGGCGACGGCTTTTCCACCAGCTGCTTGATGCGGACGTAGCCGTCTTCACCGTTTTCCTCGACGTCGGCGCAACCGTAGGCGCTGATCTTCGAAGGCTCAACTTCAATGAGGGCAACAACGGAACCACCGGTTTTTTGCTGGACAGCGATCATTTCGCTGAGCAGGTCCTCACGGGGATCGATCAGGTCATCGCCGAGCAAGACCGCGAACGGCTCGTAGCCGACGTGCTGCTTTGCACGCAGGACCGCGTGGCCGAGGCCGTTGGGGTCGCCCTGGCGGACGTAGTGGATGTCGCCCAGGTTGGTGGCGGACTGGATGGCTTCAAGCTTGGCAGTATCGCCCTTCGCTGCCAGCGTTGCTTCCAACGCCGGCACGCGGTCAAAGTGATCTTCCAGGGCGCGCTTGCTGCGCCCGGTGATCATCAGGACGTCGTGCAGGCCAACCTTCACCGCTTCTTCGACGACGTACTGGATGGCTGGCTTGTCAACCACGGGCAGCATTTCCTTCGGCATCGCCTTTGTGGCGGGGAGGAACCTGGTACCAAGACCCGCTGCGGGGATGACGGCCTTACGGACAGCATTGTTATCGAGAGTCACCGGACTAATGTAACGGAAGGAATACATCAACAGGTAAACCCTCGCCGTGGCAAGACGCAGAAACAGCCCCTGAACTGGAGCGGATTTGCAGCTTTACGTAGACCACGGTAGCCCGCGCGAATCTCATGATCGGACAAAAATGGCATCGAAGGAAGACATCCGCAGCAGCCGACGCCTTTACAGGCGCAGCCTCTCCAAGGAGCAAGTAGCCCAAGCCGGTGAATCAATTGCGCGGCACGGCTTGGCCTGGGCCCGGAAGATTTCGGCCGGATCGCCCCGGACCTTCGCGATCTACGTCGGCGTCTCCCACGAACCCCCAACCATGCCCCTGATCGCAGGGCTCCACAACGCCGGCCACCAGGTCCTGCTTCCCGTCTGCGAGGCCGGACGCCAGTTGAGCTGGGTGTACTGGACGCCGGGGACAGCCTTCGTCCGGTCCGACTACGCACCCATCGACGAACCCGAAGGCGAGCGTTTGGACAGTGCTGTGGTGAGCGCTGTTGCGGGCATCTTCATGCCGGCCACCGCCGTGGACCGGGATGGCAACCGCATCGGACAGGGCGGCGGCTACTACGACCGCCTCCTCCAACGCCTGGACAGTTCCGGTGGGCGGCCACCCACCATCGCGGTGGTGTACGACGACGACGTGTTGCCTTCCGGAGCTATCCCTGCCGAGCCTTTTGACCGTCCGGTGCCGGATGCGTTGACGCCCTCGGGAATCATCACGCTTGGCGGTGGAGAGTGACCTCGTTGACGCTACGTGAAGTCCCGCACTTACGTGGAGTTGGCAGATAGCGGATGAGCCGGATGCGGATGATAGAATTGGCACTCAGGCCCTGCGACTGCTAATGCGGACATTCTCCGCCACGGCTCCACAGGACCTGAACTTTGTCCTGAAGGAGGAACTCAGTGCCCACATACGCATATGCCTGCAAAGACTGTGACCATGCCTTTGACATCGTCCAGTCCTTCTCTGACAGCTCCCTGACGGAGTGCCCTGAATGCCAGGGCGCGCTCCGCAAGAAGTTCAACAGCGTCGGCGTTGTCTTCAAGGGCTCGGGCTTCTACCGCACGGATTCGCGCGATGCCAAGGGCAGCACCGTCTCCGCTGCGCCCTCCTCCCCGGCGACTCCTGCCCCGGCTGCCACGCCTGCACCAGCCGCCGCAGCCGCAGCAAGCTAGCCAGCACTTTTCCACATAGGGCACTCAGCCGCTGTTGGGCGGCCGAGCCCGGTGGCTAACGTGGCGTCATGCCACTAAAGTCAACCACTTCGCCACTCCCCGGCCGCGAACACCCCACTCCGCTTGCCAGGGGCCGTGGTCGCTCCCGGAACAAGCCCACCACCATGGCTGGCCATTTCCTCCCCCGGAAGCAGGGGCCTCATCGCCAAGTGAGGCTGGGCCCCAGGCAGAGCCTGAACTTCTGGGTCTCCCGGAATCGTCGGCTGACAGTTGCACTGCTGCTCTGCCTGGCCACGGGCATTACTGTCCAACAGCTAACCCCTGCCTCTGAGCAACGCGTCAGCATTCTCGTCGCTGCACATGATCTTGCAGCAGGCACCAGCCTCACCGGGTCCGACTTCACCACTGTTGGCGTGCCGCCCGACCTCGCGATTTCCGGAGCCCTGGAGGATCACGTTTCACTGGTGGGCCGCCAGCTTGCCTCGCCCTTGACTAAAGGGCAGATTCCCACCGAATCCAATCTTCTGGGGCCGGGACTCCTCACCGGTGCACCTGTAGGCTCAGCTGCGGTCCCCCTTCGCATGGCTGACCCTTCATCCATCCAGCTTCTGTCCCCGGGACAGCTGGTGAATGTAGTACTTACCGCCGCCGGATCATACGACGAGTCCCGGCAAACCGAAGTCCTGGCCGCCTCCGTCCCTGTCCTATGGACGTCCGCCCAAGGGGGTAAACCCGGCCAATGGCTCGGAACCAGCGACACCGACGGCTTGATGGTAGTGGCTGCAGATCCTCCACAAGCAGAAAAGCTTGCCGGCGCATCAACGCAAGGCAAGCTTTTCTTTGTTTTGGTCAATCCCTAATGCAGGGACTGGATTCCATGACCCAATCAGCCCCAATGCGGGGGCTTCTGCTCCTTCAACCACTGCTCATGGTCATAGTTGCCTTCGTCGCCCCAACGCCGGGGGTCGTCCTCAGCGGCCTTGGTTGGCAGGATTCCACCGGAGGCTTGCTTCGCCGCTGGCGTCTTTGACTCTGCCTTCTCTTCAGCGTTTTCGGCGCCCACAGCTGCGGTCTGTTCGTCAGAGCCGCTTTCGTTGCCGGTTCCCTGTTCATTCACTGGTACTTCAGTCCCATCCTCTGGATCACTGGGGGTTGGATTGCTGGCTTCTGCGTTGCTTGGTTCGCCATCCGCCTCCCTCCGCCTGTTCACATCTGTCTGTCCGGGCTGCTGGGATTCCAGCGATGCCTGGGCACTTCCCGGGCTTTGCCGATGCGAAGCCCGGGTTGCGGAGGAACTGCTGTACGAGGAGCTGCTGTACGAGGAAATCCCATACGGGGAGCTGGCATACGAGGAACCTGCATTGTCCAGATTCAATTGTTCAACATCCATGTCCAGGAAGCCATGCTCCGCTGGTGCGGCGGTCTGGGGAACATGGTTCTCAAGTCCCAAATAGGACCCGATTCGATCTGCGCAGGACGAAGGGTCCGTGAACACTTCGATGGTCCACAGGGACATGTAACGCCAGCCCATGCGTTCCAGCAGCTGGGGCCTCAAACGGCTGCGTTCACGGACACTCATGCGCCGGTAACGTTCCGTGCCATCGGACTCGATTGCCACTGGCGTGGGAATCTCGGCGCCTTCCCGTCCAATGGTGTGGACGGGATCGGCGGCGGCGGCAATATCCAGGACACCGTCGTAAAGGTGCCACACACGGGCACCCCTGGCCCGCAACCTCTCGCCGAGATCGGCAACCAGAGGGTCCTCCCCCAAAGCCTGTTCGCTGGCAACGGCGCGCGAGGCAGGAGTTCCAAGGTTGCTGTTCCCGGACAGTTCCCTGTCCAGCAGTTCGTAAAAGTCCACAGCCCCGTGCGCCAGGCGATCCAGATCCAGATCTTCCGGGCGGAAGCAGCTCAGGACGTGCATGGAACGGCGGGCGCGGGTCATTGCCAAGGCAAAGCGGTTTCGTCCGCCCTCGGTGGACAGGGGTCCGAAGGAGTGCAAGGCGCGGCCATGAGGTGTCCGCCCGTATCCCAGGGAGAAAATTACGTGGTCACGCACCAAGCCTTGGGCGCGCTCGAGGTCCACCACGCGGAAGGACTCGGGGCCGGCGCCGAAGAAGGCGGACAACAAGGGGTGGTTGGGCAATTGAAGCCGGATAGCCTCGCCAATCCGCGCAGCGTGGCGCAGGCTGGCCGTGACCACAGCCAACGAGGTTCGGGGCCGCAATCTGGCGTGCTCGAAGACAAGGTCCACCACGCGGTTGACCTCCGCCGTAACGGACTCAACGCCCTCATGGTCGGCGCCCGGGAGTCCGGTTCCATCGGGGATGTACTCCACCAGGATCGAACGGTCCAGGCCCGTCACCGAACTGCCATCGGGCAAACGCCGGAGGCCGCCGTCGTAGTAGTTCTTGCTCAACTGCAGGATCAAGTCCTCATCGACGGCCCGGTAAACCCAGTTCAGCTGCCAGGTGGGCAGGACGCGTGCCAGGGCCTTGAACGCACTGTCCACGGTCTCGTGGCTGGCCACTCCCGCCACAGGAGGTTCCACGGCCACGCTGAAGGTGCGGGCATTCGCGATCTTCGCATCACCGAAGGCTATGACTTGCCGGGCTCGCGCAATCGCGGGAAGGACGGCCTGGAGCGACGTCGATTCGGCATCGATGATGATCACGGCGTCAAACTTCTGCTCCGCGGGAAGAACTCCCGTCAACAGGTAGGGGCTCACGGACCACACCGGAACAAGCATGGGTACGAGGTCAGGAGCCTGCGCACTCAAAGCCGGGAGGGTCACCCGACCATCCTTCAGGAGGGCACGAAGCAACTCAGCCTGCCGTGGGTGCTCCACTATCCCCTCGCCCCATTTCCGGGCCAACTGCCAACGCAAACGCGCAGCACCACTGGCAATGTGGGCTTGGTCCGCAAGGCGGTACTCGGCTTCAAGGCGGCGCAGGGAGTCGCCGTCGGACATGGCGAGGTAGTCGTCACCACTGATCATTGCTTCCAAGGCAGACTGCCACCAGGCGAGGTCCAGCTCGGCTGCAACCGAAGCGGCCGGCACTTCACGGGCAGCAAGGTCAGCGAGCAGCTCGCCGAGTCCGTGCTCGCGCATCTCCTCAATCAGGAGCGTGCGCTCAGGGAGTGTTTCAAGCGTGGCTGTGTCCGCCACGAGCCGTTCGAGCCGCTCCATGAGTTCCAGGTACGGAGTCTGGTGGAGCGAACCACCGGCAGAGGTGTGCTTGAGCGCCTCACCCAGGCGGCGAAGCTCGCCATCCAGTTCGCGGTACAAGGACCCGAGGTCGGCGAGCCCGGACGGCACGGCCGGGTGGCGCTGGGTGGTGGCATAGCCTGCCCACAGGGCACGCTGCTCCTGGACGAGGACCAGCGAGCTGTGCAGGTCCGCGATGTGAACGCCCGGCCGCACATATTCCTTTGCCACCCGCCGCAGCCTCGAACGCTGCATGGAGGGCATCTCCAGGTTGCGCTCCCGGCGCCACGCAGAGCTGGCAGTTGCAGAGATGAGGTCATGCACCGGGCGATCGAAAATATCCGGAGTGAACTTGTCCAGGCTTTCGCGCACGGCAATCAGCAATTCAAGCTGTGCGCCCCACTCTGTGAAGGTGTCTGCCAAACGGATCTCGGCGTGATCCGAAACCTGCTTCATACGCTCGCGCAGGACCGGAAGTTTCTCCTCGGCGATGCGGGCAAGCTGTTGGGCCTCTTCTGTTTCCTTGCGGGTTACGAGGCGGGCACCATACCAGGGGCTGGAGGTGGAAGCCCGGCTAAAGCTGCCCAGCTCGGCAGCACGACGCAAGCGGCCAGCCAGTTCTTCACGGTCCTTGATGTTGTCCAGCACGCTGCGCTTGAGGCGCACCGTGGTGGACGGCGCCGGGTGGATGGACGTCAATTCGGCCAACGATTGCATGGCCTGGTACGGCGAGCAGCCCCAACGTTCGCGGACGTTGTGGAGCGAGGCAACATGGTCCATCAAGGCATGCCGGTGTCCGATCAGCGTCTGATGGAGGTTCCCAAGCTGCGGTTCCAGCGCCTTTTCATTGCGCATGATGGCACGGACCAACTGGCCCTTGAGCTGCTGTGGTGTGGTGCCGTTGCCCGGACGGAACAACATCGAATCCAGGCCCAGCGACTCCAGGTGCGCAGAAAGTCCCGCCAGGCTGGACTGCCGGTCCCCCACCACGAGGACGGATTTGCCTTCGCTGACCAAGGCGCCAATCGCATTGATTGCCGTCTGGGTCTGGCCGCTGCCTGGTGGGGTGCTGACAACCAGCGAATCTCCTGCGCGGACAGCGTCCACCACATACTGTTGGTCCGTGTCAGCATCGAGCAAAAGCAGTTCGTCTGCCGGGTCGCGTTCATCGAGGCTGGCGAACCGCCCCGCTTTGATGGGTTCGGGCTCGATCTCGCCACCATTGGCAGCAGTTGCCAAGGCAGCCACGGTGGGGTTGTTCATGTTGATCCACGGATCGTCCAGGTTTCCCGAAAGATCAGCCAAAGTGGTCACGAGCAAGTTGAATTCAACCTCGGCGCCGTGAATGGGCTGCACCAGGGTAGCCAGGCGATCCAGGACCGGCTGGGGGTCAAGCCTGGCCGTGTTGTAGGCCATGCGGGCTACTGCATTGACGTCGAAGACGATGCCGTGGACGGTCTTCAGGTGACGCACCAAAGCCGGGTTCATGCGTGCTTGCTCGGTGAGCTGCAGCTCGAAATCGTCCTCGCCCGGGCGAACAGTCAGGACAATGGAGGTCAGCATGACAGGGGCCGATACCCGCTGGGGTTTGCCACCTACGGCTGAAGTCCACACCACCGTGCCCGCGGAGAGGTACCCGGCCTCGATACCGCGATCATTGCTGAGCTCAAAAATTTTGGACCGGATGTTGCGTGCAGCCCGTGCCGCCACCAGATATTGCTGCCGGTCGCGGATAAGCGTGGACAACCTCGTTCTACGCCCCGCCAGCAGCTGCGCGAGGCCCGAAGGATGTGCGTTGCTGAGATCGATGGCGCCTTCGGGCGTCTTCACGAAACGCAGCATCGTGTCCGCCCCTGTAACGGGCTTAAGTCCGGACAGCCATTTCCGGAGCTCTTCGGAGCCCTCTTCCTGGCCTTGACCTAATGACACAACTGCTGCCTTCTTTTCTGTACTAGCTTTAGACGCCTTGGACCATACCGGCATACTTTCGAGGGTAGCGGGAATACTCCTTCAGCCCGCTCCGCAACACTGTGGCATTGCGAAATTCGCCGTCATTTCACAGCCGAAAGAACAATGGCCGGCCTCCCAGGGGAGGCCGGCCACTCAAAATGCTATTCCCACTCGATGGTTCCCGGCGGCTTGCTGGTGACGTCCAGCACTACGCGGTTAACTCCATCCACTTCGTTGGTAATGCGGTTGGAAATGCGGGCCAGGAGGTCGTACGGCAAGCGCGACCAGTCGGCCGTCATTGCGTCCTCGGACGATACCGGACGGAGAACGATCGGGTGGCCGTATGTGCGGCCATCGCCCTGGACGCCGACGCTGCGGACATCAGCCAACAGAACCACCGGCATCTGCCAAACATCGTTGTCCAAGCCGGCAGCGGTCAGCTCGGCACGGGCAATCGCGTCAGCCTTGCGAAGCAGGTCAAGGCGCTCCTTGGTGACTTCACCGACGATGCGGATACCGAGGCCAGGGCCGGGGAACGGCTGGCGGCCGACGATTTCCTGAGGCAGGCCCAGCTGGGCACCCACCGCGCGGACTTCGTCCTTGAACAGGGCGCGCAGCGGCTCAACGAGTTCGAACTGCAGGTCCTCGGGAAGCCCACCCACGTTGTGGTGGCTCTTGATGTTCGCAGCGCCCTCGCCGCCGCCGGACTCGACGACGTCCGGGTACAGCGTGCCCTGGACCAGGAACTTGATCTTCTCCCCCTCGGCGGCGGCCTGGGCGATGATGGCCCGCTCCGCTTCCTCGAAGGCACGAATGAATTCCCGGCCGATGATCTTGCGCTTGGTCTCGGGATCGCTGACTCCGGCCAACGCAGACTGGAAGCGCTCTTGCTCGTTGGCAACATACAGATTGACGCCCGTAGCAGCAACGAAGTCGCGTTCAACCTGTTCTGCTTCGCCTTCGCGGAGGAGACCGTGATCCACGAAGACACATGTCAGCTGGTCGCCAACGGCCCTCTGGACCAGGGCTGCGGCAACGGCCGAATCCACGCCGCCGGAAAGACCGCAGATGACCTTGGAATCACCGATCTGCTGGCGGATACGTTCCACCTGCTCTTCGAGGATATTTCCCGTTGTCCAGTTCGGGCTCAGGCCGGCGCCCTTGAACAGGAAGTTCTCCAGGACGTGCTGGCCGTGCACGGAGTGCTTGACCTCCGGGTGCCACTGCACACCGTAGAGGCGCTTTTCCTCGTTGGCGAAGGCGGCTACCGGCGCGCCGGCCGTGGTGGCCAGCACTTCGAAGCCCTCAGGAGCTTCATGGACGGAGTCGCCGTGGCTCATCCAGGTGTTCTGTGAAGACGGCACACCATCAAGGATCGAGCGGGCATCGCCAACCACCAGTGCTTCGGTGGCGCCGTACTCCCGGAGGCCCGTCTGGGCCACCTTGCCGCCCAGGGCGTTGGCCATGGCCTGGAAGCCGTAGCAGATACCAAAAACGGGCACCCCGGCTTCAAAAAGGTCCGCTCCAACGCGGGGAGCACCTTCTGCGTAGACGCTGGAAGGTCCGCCGGAAAGGATGATGGCTGCCGGGTTCTTGGCCAGAAGCTGCTCGGTGGTGAAGGTATGCGGAACAATTTCCGAATACACATTCGCTTCGCGGACGCGGCGGGCAATCAGCTGCGCGTACTGGGCACCGTAGTCAACAACCAGCACCGGCTTCTGGGAAGTCTGGGGTGCGGTGGGAGTAGTCACCAACCAAGACTACTTTGCCGGGCCGCCCCGGTGCACGTTGGCAGTGGCCCGAAGAGGTCAATTACGGGCTGGTCGTTAGGCATCTCACACCCTGACGCCTGCTGGGCTGGCCCTGGCGGCGGCTAGTAGCGCTTTGAGGCCTGCGGGTTGGCTGCCAGTTCCGCTTCAACCTGGGCATGGAACTTCTTCTCCACGATGAACGACATCAGGGGTACCACACCGCCCAGGGCCAACAGGACCAGCTTGGAGAAAGGCCAGCGCATGAGCGACCACAACCGGAAGTTGGACACCAGGTAGACGACGTACATCCAGCCGTGGACGATCAATACAGTGGTGGAGATGTTGAAGCCACCGATCACGCCCTTGGGCTCAGACTCAGCGAATCCGAAGCCGAAGGGCTTACCCGTAACGGCGTCCGTGCCACCGGCAAAGAGCGATACGCCGAAACCGTAACGGGCAATCAGCTCCGCGCAGAGCAGCAGGAGCATGGCACCGGTCAGGTAGGCCATGACTTTGTAGAACTTCAGCGCCGAACGGATTTGGGCTTCCGTTCCGCCAAACCTGCGCTTCTTCGGCTTGGGTCCGGACTGCTCGGGCTGGATGGCCGGCTTGGGCTCAATCATTACTGCACCTTTTGTTCTGGCCCAGGTTGCTGGGGTTCAGGGCTTGTCGGTTCGTTGGGGTGGACTTTGTCATCGTCGAAGCCGCCGTCGAATCCGTCGTCGTCTGCGTCGTCGTGAGTGTCGAACTCTTCGTCTTCGAGGCCGCGACGGTAGTCGTCTGCCACCATCCGCCACCAGATGTACAGTGCGAATCCTGCGAAGACCACCCACTCAACTGAATAGAAGAGGTTCAGCCAGTTGACCTGTTGTTCCGGCGGCTGCGCCGGGATATTGAGGGCCTTTACCGCATCAGTGGCGGCGACGGGAACACCACCAGCTACTTCGGATGTTGCGGCAATGAAGCCCTGATAGCTGGAGACGTCCCAGATGTTGATGAGTTCGGCAACGGCCACCGCCGACGCCCGGTCAGGACCGGCGTCGACGTTCGGCACCGGCGCTTCAGAGGGCAGCAGGCGGCCGGTCAGCGTGATGGTGCCCGACGGCGGCGGACCGGCTTGGGCGGCGTCCGCCACCCAGCCCCGGGCTACTGGAATCCAGGTTTTGGGCGAGGCGGCGACACCGCTCAGTTTGGGAGCATTGTCCACCGCGAAGGCCGAGACAATCCAGAATCCCTTCTGGCCGTTGTACAGGCGGCCCTCAACGAGGACCTGCTTGGCGGGATCGTAGGACCCGGTGGCGCTAACCATCTGGTCCGAAACAGAACCGGGGAAAAACTGCCCCGGCTGCAGGACGTCCACCAGGGGCTTGACCTCTTCAATGCTGGAGGAAACGGGAGCTTCGTGCTGGGTGGACCGGCTGAGCTGCCACTGGCTGAGCAGCACAAACACCGCGGACAAGAGAAGCGCAAAGACGAGTCCTGCGATCCAGCGGGGTTTCAGCGCGGTTTTCAACACCCCTTAACCGTACTTCGTCCGGCTGTAGAACAACGAAACGAACGGTGGGAACCTTAGCCCTGGAATGGGTCCGTGGGCGCCATTCTCAATGTTCGAATCTCAGTGGTCGAAGAACACCAGGCTGGAGTTGATGAGTTCGGAAATGACCTCGGTATCGTTCGCCCGGCGCAGGGACTCCCGGAATGACTCTTTGGAGAGCGACCGCGCCAACGTAGCCAGGACTTCCAGATGGTCCGAGAAGGAGCTGGCCGGCGTGGCAATGAGCAGGATCAGCGTGGCTGGGCCATCAGTGGCACCGAAATCCAGGGCATGGCCGAACTTGGTGACGCCCACGGCTATGGAAATCCGGTCTACGAATTCACTCCGCGCATGCGGCAGTCCAATACCACCGGGAAGCCCGGTAGCCAGCTGGTGTTCCCTGGAATGGACCTGTTCCAGGAAGCCCTCAAGGTTGGAAATCCGACCAGCCGCGTGTAGCCGTTCCGCCAGTTGAGCCGCAGCGTCGATTTTGTCCTCGGCAACGAGTTCCAGGATGACGGTGTCCGGCGTAGTCAGTTCCGCGTCATACCGGTCAAGTGGTTCAGCCAAGTCGTGTTCCCTCCAGTGTGGCCTTCCGGCCGCAGGTCCTGTGTTGCTCAGCGAAGGGGAACGATGTCATCGACTCCCATGCGCGCGGCGTCAGCTGATTCGTCATCGGGTTGTTGCTGGCTGAGCCGCTCAGCTTCCACCCGCGCCAAATAGTGCTTAATTTCGCCCTCCCGCTGCGTCTCGCTCCAGCCAAGGATTTCTCCCATCAGCTTAGCCACTACAGGCACTGCTGACACACCCCGGTCCCATGCTTCGATTGAGATCCGGGTACGGCGCGTCAAAACGTCGTGAACATGACGGGCGCCCTCATGGGTGGTCGCATAGACCACCTCTGCGGCAAGGTAATCGTCCGCACCGGGAAGCGGTTCCCCGAGTTCGGGTTGCGCAGCAATGAGGTCCAGCACTTCTGACGCCATGGAGCCGTAGCGGTTGAGCAGGTGTTCCACGCGCGCAACGTGCACGCCGGCTTCTTCGGCGGAGCGGGCCCGGCGGTTCCAGGCGGCTTTGAACCCCTCCGCCCCGAGCAACGGGATCGTTTCAGTGCAGCTGGAGGGAACCCGTTCATCCATCGCCCGCGTGGCCTCATCTACGGCATCTTTGGCCATGACACGGTAGGTGGTGAACTTGCCGCCGGCCACCACCACAAGGCCTGGCACCGGATGAGCCACGACGTGTTCACGGGAAAGTTTGGCGGTGGAGTCGTTTTCGCCTGCAAGAAGGGGGCGGAGCCCTGCGTAAACGCCTTCGACGTCCTCCCGGGTGAGGGGCCGCTTGAGGACCTTGTTGACGTGCTCCAGGACGTAGTCGATGTCCTTGCTGGACGCGGCGGGGTGCGCCTTGTCCAGTTTCCAGTCCGTGTCCGTAGTCCCGATGATCCAGTGGCGGCCCCAGGGGATTACGAAGAGCACCGACTTCTCAGTGCGCAGGATCAGCCCAACGGTGGATTGGAACCTGTCCCGCGGTACCACAAGGTGGATGCCCTTGGATGCCCTGACTTTGAGCTGTCCCCTGTCCGTAACCATGGCCTGGGTTTCGTCCGTCCAGACTCCCGTGGCATTGACTACCTGCTTGGCACGCACTTCGAAGACGCTGCCGTCTTCCTGGTTTTCCAGCTTGGCGCCCACCACGCGTTCGCCTTCCCGGAGGAAGTCCACCACACGCACCCTGTTCACAGCATGGGCACCATAGTGGGCTGCGGTCCGCACAACGTTGACCACCAAACGGGCGTCGTCCACTTGGGCATCGTAGTAGCGGATGGAACCAACGAAGGCATCGTCCTTGAGGCTGGGAGCCGCCCTGAGGGTGCCGCGCCTGAAGAGGTGCTTGTGCATGGGAACGCCGCGGCTATGCCCGGAAGTGAGGCCCAGGGTGTCGTAAAGCATGATGCCCGCGCCCACATAGGGGCGCTCCCAGAACCTACGGGTCAGTGGGTAGAGGAAAGGGACAGGGCGGACAAGATGGGGTGCGATCTGCTGGATCAGCAACCCGCGTTCCTGCAATGCCTCCTGAACCAGTCCGAAATCAAGCATTTCAAGGTACCGGAGGCCACCATGGATGAGCTTGGACGAGCGCGACGATGTCCCTGAGGCCCAGTCCCGCGCCTCGACGATGCCGACTGTAAGGCCGCGGGTCACCGCATCCAGGGCCGCTCCGGCCCCCACCACGCCTCCGCCGACAATCAGGATGTCCAGCTGTTTGCCGGCTTCGGCAGTGGCTTTCAGGACTTCAATGGATGCGGCACGGGATTCCGGGCTTAATGCTCCCGGAGAATTCACCTGCGGACCGCCTGCGACATTGCTCATCGGACCCCTCCTCAAACGCAACAGCTGGTAGTCCCCTACCCTACTTGTTGCCCGGTCCGATTGGCAGAAGTCCTAGTTGCCCGAGTATGGGGATACTACGACGTCCACGCGCTGGAACTCCTTGAGGTCGGAGTACCCTGTGGTCGCCATGGACCGACGCAGTGCGCCAATGAGGTTGGACGTGCCGTCGGTGTGGTGCCCAGGCCCGAAGAGGACTTCCTCCAGGGATCCGACCGTACCAACGTTGACGCGGTCGCCGCGGGGCGATTCGAGGTGGTGCGCCTCCGGACCCCAGTGCCAGCCGCGGCCCGGAGCTTCTTCGGCGCGCGCAAGGGCGCTGCCCAGCATAACTGCATCCGCTCCCATCGCGATGGCCTTGACGATGTCGCCCGACCTGCCCATGCCGCCGTCGGCAATGACATGGACATAACGCCCACCGGACTCATCCATGTAGTCGCGGCGGGCCGCAGTCACGTCTGAAATAGCCGATGCCATGGGTGAATGAATGCCCAGCGCACGGCGCGTGGTGGTGGTAGCCCCTCCACCGAAGCCAACGAGGACGCCTGCAGCACCCGTGCGCATGAGGTGCAGGGCCGGTGTGTAACCAGCCGCTCCACCAACGATCACAGGGACATCGAGTTCGTAGATGAACTGCTTAAGGTTCAGCGGTTCATGGTTCTTGGAGACGTGCTCGGCAGAGACGGTGGTTCCACGGATGACGAAAATATCGACGCCGGCGGCCACCACGGTCTTGTAGTGTTCCTGGGTCCGCTGCGGGGTCAGGGAGCCTGCCACAGTGACACCTGCGGCACGGATTTCGGCCAAGCGGGAGCTGATGAGTTCCGGCTGGATGGGCGCCTGGTACAGGTCCTGCATCCGGCGGGTGACGGCCGGGCTGCTGGTTTCGTTGGCCAGGCCGGCGATCTCGTCGAGCACCTTCTGTGGGTTTTCGTACCGGGTCCAGAGGCCTTCAAGGTCCAGGACGCCAAGACCACCCAACCGGCCCAAGGTAATGGCCGTGTCCGGCGACATCACGGAGTCCATGGGGGCGGCAATTACCGGCATATCAAACTTATAGGCGTCGATCTGCCAGGAGACAGAGACGTCCTTCGGGTCACGCGTCCGACGATTCGGAACGATCGCGATGTCATCCAGGGAGTAGGCACGACGCCCACGCTTGCCACGGCCAATCTCAATCTCATAAGTCACTGCTCGAGTTTATCCCACCAAAACCAAGCCACCGTTTTGTTCCAAGCTGCTCTTACGGGGTGTTCTGGCTGGTCTCTTCCACCGTGAGCTGGGATTCGAACATCCGGAAGTACCGGCCCCTCAACGCCACAAGCTCCTTGTGGGTCCCCTGTTCGGCAATCCGCCCATCCTCAAGCATGTACACAACGTCTGCCTTTTCGATGGTGGCCAGCCGGTGGCTGATGGCAATGATGGTGCTGTTGCGGTCGGCGAAAAGGCGGGTGAAGATCCGGTGCTCAGCCAAAGCATCGATGGCTGACGTTGGTTCGTCCATGACCATGAAGGAGGCATCCCGGTAGAAGTTCCGGGCCATGGCAAGCCGCTGCCATTGCCCGCCGGAGAGGCCACTCCCCTTGCGCCCGCGGGGATCCTCCATCCAATTGCTCACATGGTTTTCCAGGCCATTGGGCAGCTTGTTGATGAACTCCATGGCCTCGGCGTCTGAGGCTGCCCTACGGATGCGTTGCTCGTCCCGGGGTTGATCGACATCGCCCAGATAGACGTTCTCCGCCGCGGTGGCGAATTCATACTTCAGGAACTCCTGGCTCAGGACCGCGAGGTGCCGGTGCCAACTGGTCACGTCGATACCGGTGAGATCGACGCCGTCGAGCAGTACTTGGCCTGAATCCGGCCGGTACAGACCGGCCAGAATCCGGATCAGCGTGGACTTTCCCGCGCCGTTCTCACCAACTATGGCAATGTGCTGGCCAGCCCTGATGGTCAGGGAAATGCCCTTGATAACCTCAATGTCACTCCCCGTATAGCTGAACCGGATGTCCCGCATTTCCACGACGGAAGGCGACTTCAACAAGGGAGGCTCGTGGCCGCTGGGCACGGGAAGCGCCATGAACAGCTCGTAGTCTTTGAGGTTCGCAAGGTCTTCGTCGATGGAACTCAGTGACGAGACCAGGTTGTTCGCGGTGGACAGAGCCCGGCTGACGATCTGTTGGATGTAGAGGAACTGCCCTACCGGCTGCGCCCTGGCAATGATTTGTCCCACCACCCAAATCAAGGACACAACTTCAGCCCCATACTGCAGGGCGTCCGCTGCGAGTTGCTTGGGGATGTAGCGCTTCTGGAAGTCCAGCCGCCTGCGCTCGTCAGCGTCCCGAAGCCGCGACCGCAGATCCATCAAATAGCCTACGATTCCGTAGAGCCGCATCTCGGCAATGTGCTGGGGCCGCAGGAGGTTGGTCTCAATCATTCGCCGTTGCCGCCGGGAATCCACCTGGGTATTCCAATGGGCTATTTGTTCCCTTGAGAGTTTGAACTGCAGGTAGACGCTCGGGACGATGGCGATAAGGACAATGACAGCGATCCACCAACTGACCAACAAGAGCGCACCGACTGCCAGGATGACTGAAACCAATTGCGTAAAGATGGCCGCGATCCGGTCCAGAACCCGCGCGTAGGAATCGGAGAACCGCTTGGCGCGATCGTAGAGATCCACCGTTTCTTTGTCGTCATATCGCCAGAACTCCAGGGCCAGGAAGCGCTCATACATCATGTCGCCGACGATCGCGCCCACTTTGAAGCTCATCAGCTGCTGGATGTACCGGTCGACGCTGCTGAAGGCGCCCCAGAACAGCCCCAGCGCCGCAGTGATGATGACGTACAGTACCGCCCGCGGACCGGCGTCGGGATCTCCCGCGTAACCGGCGGCCAACGCCGTGGTGGTCAGCGCTGCGAAGTAGGTGGTTACGAGCGGCAGCGTGGCCGAAATCAGGGAGCCGGCCACTTTCATGATGACTGCTACCGGTGATGCCTTGAAACTCACTTTCAGGACCTGCCCGACGGCGCGCGCGTACGGCCGGAGGGCAAGCTTGCGGGGCGCTTTGCCGGGTTGGACTGAGTTCAGCCGGACTGACTCCGGATGCCGCGGTTGTGCGGGCTTTTCGGACATGTCCCCAGCCTATTCCTACCCACAGACATTTCCGTTGCGGCCCTTAAACAGCTGTTCCCCATGGAGACTTCCACGGGGAACAGCTGGGAGGAACTGATGGTGGTCAGCGGGAACCGTAGTTGGGTGCCTCCACCGTCATCTGGATATCGTGCGGATGCGATTCCTTCAGGCCGGCCGGAGTGATCCGGACGAACTTGCCGCGTGCCTTGAGCTCGGCAATCGTGGGAGCGCCCGTGTAGAACATGGTCTGGCGGAGGCCGCCCACCAGCTGGTAGGCGACGGATGCCAGCGGACCACGGAACGCCACGCGGCCTTCGATGCCTTCCGGGATGAGCTTGTCATCGCCGGAAACGTCGGCCTGGAAGTAGCGGTCCTTGGAGTAGGACGTGTTCTTCCCACGGGATTGCATGGCACCAAGGGAGCCCATGCCGCGATAGCTCTTGAACTGCTTGCCGTTGACGAAGATGAGCTCGCCGGGAGACTCTTCACAACCGGCCAGCAGCGAGCCGAGCATCACGGTGTCAGCACCGGCAACCAGTGCCTTGCCGATATCACCCGAGTACTGGAGGCCGCCGTCGGCAATCAGCGGCACTCCAGCCGGAATGGCAGCCTTCGCGGATTCGTAGATGGCGGTGATCTGCGGAACGCCGACACCGGCTACAACACGGGTGGTGCAGATCGAGCCTGGGCCCACACCCACCTTGATGCCATCGGCACCGGCGTCAATCAGGGCCTGGGCGCCTTCGCGGGTGGCAGCCTGGCCACCAATGATGTCCACGTGCGCGGCAATCGGATCCGACTTCAGGCGACGGATCATGTCCAGCACACCTTGGGAGTGGCCGTTGGCGGTATCCACGAAGAGCGCGTCCACCCCGGCGTCGATGAGCTTCATGGCGCGTTCCCAACCGTCACCGAAGAAGCCGATGGCAGCACCTACGCGCAGCCGGCCTTCGTCGTCCTTGGTGGCCAGCGGGTACTGCTCTGCCTTGGTGAAGTCCTTGGTGGTGATGAGCCCCTTGAGGCGGCCCTGCTCGTCAACAAGCGGGAGCTTCTCGATCTTGTTCGTGGCCAGCTTGTGCGAGGCTTCCTCGCGGCTGATGCCCACATGGCCGGTGATGAGCGGCATCTTGGTCATGGCATCGCTGACGCTGCGCAGCGGGAATTCAGATTCCGGAATGAACCGGGTGTCGCGGTTGGTCACGATGCCCAGCAGGCGTCCGTCGGTGTCCACCACGGGAAGGCCGGAAACGCGGTAGCGGGAACAGAGCTCGTCCAGTTCCTGCAGCGTGGCCTGCGGCCCAATCGTCAGCGGGTTGGTGATCATGCCGGATTCGCTGCGCTTGACGCGGTCCACATGCTCAGCCTGGTCATCGATGGACAGGTTGCGGTGGACTACGCCCAAACCACCCTGGCGGGCCATGGCGATGGCCATGCGGGACTCAGTGACGGTGTCCATGGCAGCGGACAGCAACGGCGTCTGTACCGTGATGCGCTTGGAAATCCGGGAGGACGTGTCCGCGTCGGATGGGATGACATCGGTGTGTCCGGGGAGGAGCAGTACGTCGTCGTAGGTCAGGCCTACGAAGCCAAAGGGATCGTGTTCGGGCTGGGTCATGAGTGCGGCCTCTTACCTGGGTTCCGGGGGCTTTAACTGGTAGGGGTTGCAACTGATGACCAGCCCGTCATTACGGGACTGGCCTGTGCATAAAATACGGGCCTGTGCATGAGGTACTGCAAGGCAAAGGTGCTTCGGGTATTGAATAAATAGTAGAACCTCCGCGGCGATCGCCATATTCCGCGACGCCTGAGTGTGAGCAACAGCACTGGCGGCAGGCCGACGTCGTGCGTTCCATGCTCCTGCTGGCGGCGGGGCTAGCGCTCTGACCAGCCCGTCGCGGCGAGGAGCCGCTCCTCGAACATCGGAATCATGCTCTGGACATAGGTCTTGGTGAGGTGGTTGTCGTCCTTGTAGACGTACACATTGCCCACCACTGCCGGACACGTGCCCCGCTCACAGATGAAGTCGCTCATGTCCATCAAGTACAACCGATCCACCTTGCCCGCGTAATCGTCCAGGGGCGAGGATGCAGCGAGGGAATCTTCCAGCGGAGGGTTGCAGTCGGGCGAATCAGGGCCCTTCTTCTGCACGCACTCGGGCATGTTGATGCTGAAGCGCGGATTGTCGCGGACACCCACGACGTCGATTCCGGCATCCGTGAAGGGCTTGATTCCTTCCAAATAGCCGGGCACTTCGGTCTCGAAAGGGGCCGTGACATGAGTTAGCGACGCCACAGTGAACACCGCATCGGGTTTGTGTTCCATGACATATGCGGCACTTGCCTTGTTGAAGTCGTTGCAGTCGCTGGTGCGCTCAGGAGAGTCGGCACCGAACCGGCAGTTCCCCTTCAGCAGAGTTACCACTTCCCAACCGTGCTCCTTGGCGATGGGGCCCAGGGCGGCCATGTACTGCTGGGCATGGGAATCGCCCAAGACCACGATCCTCTTGGTCACTACTTCCGGTTCATCATTCTGGAGGCAACCCTGCAGCAACGGATCCGACGGGACGTTGGCGCCAGTACACAGGCCGTCGATGTCCGCCCATTCATCCTTCATGGCAGCGGGTGCGGGAATGATCATCGCCTTAGGCGTCGGTTGGCCCGCAAACTCAGGCGAGAGCGCTGCAGCACCGGGCGTCAGTTCCTTGGGCTGATCCGCAATCGCCACCCCTTCAGCCGCGATGGCACCCTGCCAGGCGGTCATCGGCAGCGCCAGCAGCGCACCGCAGGAAACAACAACGACGGCGGCCCGCCAGGACCGTGCGTCCGGCCACTGCCAGCGGCGCATGGGCACCTCGACATACCGTGTGGTGGCAACGGCCAACATCATGGATACCGCCATGATGCCCAAGCCCTGCAGGAGGTTGGGGCTGGTGGTCTCCGTGACGAGCAGGAAGAACACCAGGACAGGCCAATGCCACAAGTACAAGGCATAGGAATTGTTGCCCACCAGGACCAGGGGCTTGGAGCTGAGCACGCGGTCCGCACCAAAGCGGCTGTTGCTCGGGCCGGCAACGATGACCGCCGCTGCTGCCAGCGTGGGCCAGAGGGCCACGAATCCCGGGAAGGAACGGTCGACCGTCAGGATCAAGCCACACGAAAGCATGGCGGCCAGGCCTGCCCAACCCAGGAATACCCGAAGCCGCCGTCCCGGTTTGAGGTACGGGAGAGCCAGTGCCAGCAGGGACCCCAGCGCAAATTCCCACAGCCGTGTACGGGTATCAAAATACGCATACGCCTGGTTGTTGGCCGTCTGGTCGATGGAATAGACCAGCGAGGCCACAAAGACCAGGCCGAACGCCATGAACAACAGCTGCCGGTGTTTTATGGTCTTCCGGCCCGGGAACAGCTTTGCCAGTTGCGGCTGCAGCAGAGCCACCGCCGCGAAAATCAGCGGCCACAGGATAAAGACCTGGCCTTGGACGGACAGGGACCAAAAGTGTTGAAGGGGACTCGCTCCGGAGTGGTCCTGGGCATAGTAATCAACGGCAGAGTCCGCAAGCTGCCAGTTCTGCCGGTACAGCAGGGACGCCCAGGCCTCGGCGAGCACCTCCGGCCACCGGCTCTGCGGGACAAAGGCCCACGTTGCGGTCAGAACCGCCAACAAGACAACGACGACGGCGGGCAGCAGCCGCTTGAACACGTGGAGCCAGTGTTGCAGGAGCCTCAGGGGCTTGTGGTTTTCGAGCTTCCGCGTAAAGGACAGGGTCAGCAGGAAGGCCGAGATGAGCAAAAAGACGTCGACGCCACCGGACACCCGGCCGAGCCAAATGTGGTAGGCCGCCACCATCAACACAGCCAGGGCACGCAGGCCTTGGACCTCCGGGCGGAAGGTGCGTTCCGCCGTCGTGGGCCTCTCTGTCGTGAGGTTGCCACCCAAAGGTGCAGTTGCTTTCACGTTGTCGCTCATCGCTCCCACCCCGTCGCGGCAAACCACCTTTCGTCGAACATCTCGCCCATGCTGGTGACGTAGGTCTTGGACAAGTGGTTATCGTCCAGGTAGACGAACACATTTCCTATGACGCTGGGGCACTGGGCACCGTTGCAGAGGAGATCTGTCATATCCAGGAACGCAGCATTTCCAAACTTTCCCTGCTCCGCCGCGAAGGGGCTCTCCGCGGCCAGGACGTCATGCTGGTCAGAATTGCAGTCGGGGCTGTCCACGCCCTTGGACAGGGCACACTCTGTGACGTTGTGGTCATAGCGCGGGTTGTCACGGATGGCTACCACCTGGATGCCGAGGTCGTTGAAGTTGGTAACGGACTGTTCAAAGCCGTACACCAACTCCTCATCCGGTGATGACGGGGCCGCCTTGGTGCCCACCATGAATACGGAATCCGGGGTGTGGGCTGCCACGTATTTGAAAGCCGCCGAGTTGAAATCGTTGCAGTGCTGGTCAGCGTCAGGGTTCTCCGGCATGAACGGGCATCCGCCCAAAAGGAGGGCAGTGACCTTCCAATGCTCAGCCTCCGCGAGAGGACCGAGTGCGGCCAGCCATTGCTGGGCATGGGAGTCGCCCAGGACAACGATGCTCTTGGTGGCGTCATCCCCCACGCCGTTTTGCTGGCAGTTCTCCCGCAGCGTCTTGTCTTCGGGCTGGGACTCGCCTTCGCACGTCCCACCCAGGTGTGCCCAGTCCTCAGGCAGCTGTTCTGCCGTAGGAAGCGTCTTGGCATCCTGGCTGACTTGGTTCACATAGCCTGGAAGGAGGGCATGGGCTCCAGGGTTGTCGTTGAATGCCTGCGTATCAGCGGCCTTCTGGTCCAGATACTGCTTGTACTGGAAGCCAAGCAACGGCGTGCACGCCACGGCCAGGCAAACGGCGATGGAGATGGCTGCGCGGCGACGTTTCACCTCGGGCCACTTCCACTCCCGGAATGGCTTCTCCACGTACTTCGTGGTCAGGAACGCCAGGATCAGTGCCAACGCCACAATCGCGGTGCCTGAAAGCCAACCCGCATGATCCTTGCCGCTCCAGGCCAAGGCGATCACCAGGATGGGCCAATGCCAGAGATAGAGGGCATAGGAGTTATCGCCAAGCCGAACCAGGAATTTGGAGCTCAGGATCCGATCCACGCCGAAGCGGCTCCCGGTCTGTCCCGCTGCAATCACTGCAACGGCAGCCAGTGTTGGCCAGAGCGCAACAAAGCCCGGGAAAGCAGTTTGGACCTGCAGCAGGATTCCGCAGCTGAGCATGGCCGCCACGCCGATCCACCCCATCGCCACACGGACGGGCTTGGAAAAGTCCAGGGCAGGCAGGATCAGGGCAACAAGTGTTCCCAGGGCGAACTCCCAAAGCCTGGCGAAGGTGTCGAAGTAGGCCACCGCCTGGTTGTTGGCCGTGGAAATGATGGAGTACGTCAGGGAAACAACGAAGATGAGTGCAAAAACGTAAGCGAGCGAAGCCCTGTATCGAAGATCGAATTTGCGGCAGATGACCGCCATCACGGCGAAGATCACTGGCCAGAGAATGAATACCTGGCCCTGGATGGAAAGCGACCAGAAATGCTGCACAGGACTGGCGAGGCTGTGGTCCGTGGCGTAGTAATTGACCGCAAGAGTCTGCAGGAGCCAATTCTCGTAGTAGAAGAGTGATGCCCAAGCCTGATTGACCACTTCCACCCAGCGGGTGGGCGGCAGGAAAGCAAAAGTTGCAGCAAGTGTTCCGAAGAGGACAACCACGACTGCCGGCAGCAGGCGCCTGAACAAGTGCAGCCAGTGCCGCAGCAAGTCCATCGGGCGCCGCTGTTTGAAGCGGCTCGTGAACTGAAGGGTCATGAGGAATGCCGAGATCAGCAGGAAGACATCCACCCCGCCTGACACCCGTCCAATCCAGATGTGGTAGCTCACAACCATGAGAACAGCGAGGGAGCGGAGGCCCTGGATTTCGGGTCGGAATGTGGACTTTACAACGGGACCGGTAGCCCGCCTGTTGGGACGGGCGGGCGGTCGGATCGTTGATGTAGTCACGTTAGGCAGTTCCTCAAGGCTATTGCACAAAGCATCCATCATACGCTGTTCCAGGCGCCAACCCCAGTCGGGCCTGCCAGTGGAACCGCCGTACGAGTGTCTATTAGCTCAGGTTGGACTATGCATTTGCAAAGATGAAACTGTGCGTTGCCTGTGCCACGGCACGCTGTTTGAACGCCGTTTGAACGCCAGGGCGCTAGGTCAAAGCCGGTCGACGCTCAGCTGTTGGCTGCCGGTCCGCTGTGATCCGGCGTGCCAGATAACGGGCGTCGCGGCCAACTCCTGGAAGCGTTGCCGAAACTGCCGCGAACAGGAACTCCTGGCCGACGAAATAGAGTCCAGGGACAGATTCCGCTACTCCCCTCTTGTGGGCCGGTGTCCCCTCTCCGTCCTGGTACGGGAGCTTCAGCCACGAGTAGTCCTCCCGGTATCCGGTACACCAAATGACGTTCGCCACGTCCAAGGGCCGCCCCTCTTCCAGCACCGGTTTACCTTGCTTTACCCCCGCTATCCTTGGCAGCAGTTCCACCTTCGCATCACGCAGATCCCTGGTACGTGTTCGGATCAAAGGTGCCGCCATGGTCTTGAATGCCGGCGCCACCTTCCGGCCAACCGGCGTGTTCAGTGTCAGGACGTGAAGGCCCGCGAACCGGACCACAGGCAGGACAAACCGGGCCGCGACACGTCCATGGCGAACAGGGAGTTCTCCACTGGCTTTGCCGGCCAGCAACGTGGTGTGCGTCCTGCTGGCTTCAAGGGCAATCTCCGCGCCGGAATTGCCGAGGCCGACCACGAGCACTGGTCCAGGTTGGAGTTGCCCAGGATTCTTGTATTCCTGTGAGTGCAGCTGCATGATGCCGGGATCCAGCTCATTCGCGAATGTTGGCCGCTTGGGCAGGCGATATCCACCGGTGGCAACCACTACATTGTTGGCGCTCCAGGACCGATCGCCGGAGCTCACAAGAAAGCGATCACCCTGTTGCGTCACCCCATCAACACGGACTCCGTGAACCACGGGAAGACTGAACCGCCGTGCATATTCTTCGAGGTAGTCCGCCAACTCATCCTTACTGGGAAACGCCAAGCGGTCTCCCGGGAAAGGCGCTCCCGGCAAACCGTCGTACTTGGCCGGTGTGAAGAGGCGAAGCGAATCCCACCGCTGGCGCCACGAATCGCCGGTTCTGGCGTTCTCATCAAGGATGACGAAATTGTGGTGCCCTACGGCCAGCCAATAGCCGAGCGCCAGGCCGGCTTGGCCACCGCCCACAATGACGGTTTCAAACTGTGGGTCACTAGTTCTTTTCATGGCTTTTCCTTCCTCGTCACGGGTCCGACGCGGAGTCACTTATGGCCTATGGCAGCGGCTGACAGGGGCCTTAAGTGACCCCGCGTTCCTGGGACTTCAGTTGCTGGAGTTTCAGCGGGAGCCTTCCGGTACCGCAGGCACCACACCAACATCAGGGCCGACGTCACCACGTAGAAGGAGTGCAACAGCCACACGGGTCCCGCCGGAAGGTCGAAGACGTAGAAGGAATGCACTGCATTGGCGATGTTGGTCAGGGTGATATTGCTCAAACTGTAGGAGGCCAGGTCCTTGGTGCGGACTGCCTTGAACAACATGGGCAGCATGCTGGATGCAAAGAGCACGGTTGATACGGTGCCGGCGAGCAGTGGAATGTTCATAAGCCCAAGCTATGAGTCCGATGCCCTCCCCCGCGTCGGCCAAATGACGCATTCCGCTGGAATGGGCATGGGTATTTATGCGCATGCCGGGAAGTGAGAGAGCGTTCCGGAAAACCCCGCAGGATGTGAGAGAACATCGGGCGAAAAGCTGTGGGATGTGAGAGAACATCAGTTGATCAAGTGGTGCTCGAAGGCGTATCTGGTCGCAGCAACCCTGGAGGGCAAGGAGAGTTTGCTGAGGATGTTGCTGACATGCCGGGCAACGGTTTTTTCGCTGAGGTACAGTTCCCGTGCAATCGACTTGTTGGCTTTTCCGTCGGCGACAAGCCGCAGGACTTCCAGTTCACGGGCGGTAAGCCCACCGGCAGTGAGCATGGAACCATCCCCGCCACGCTCCCCGCCGCCACTCACCGCGCCGGCTCCCGCACTGAGCCCGAGCACCTCGGTCATGGCCGGCACTGCTTCGAGTTCAGCGAACTCGGCTGTGGAGGCTTCGAATTCCATGGCTGCAGAGTCGGGATCGCCCAGCCCCACGCACGCACGGCCAGCCAACACCCGGCACCGGGCAGCCTCGTACGGAGCCTCGAGGCTGTACCAAAGCCGCCAGGCCTTCCGGGCGGACGTCAGTGCGGCCTCGGCACTCCCCTCGGCCAAGAGAACGCTGGCTTCGGCCTGCGCCGCAAGCGCCCGTTCCAGGGGCCTGCCTGTTTCCAGGACCGGAGCCGCAAGTTCGTCAGCCGCCGCCCTGGCTGCGACGAGGTCCCCCGCGGCAAGCTCCACCTGGACCACGGCCGGAAGCAGCCTGCACCGGTTGGCCGGATCCGCTCCGGACATTGCACGGTGCAACATGGCCTGCGCCTGGGACGTTTTGTTCTGGGCCATGCGTAGAAGCGCAAGGCCGGGCAATGGCTCATAACCGGTCTCCCCTGCCTTGGCGTAAGCTGCGTCGGCCTCGTCTAGCCTGCCCCTTAGGCGGAGGACTTCAGCCTGTTGGTACCAAGCTCCCCAGGCCGCTTCCGGATCGCCCCGACGCGAACGGTCCTGGGCGATGCGGGCCGCGGCCAAGGCGTCGTCCCAGGCGCCATGCAGGATGAACAGCTCTGCGCGGTGCGATTGGCATTGCCCACTGAACATCACCATGTCCGGCCGGTCCCCGCACCACCGTTCCAAGGCTGCCGTCCATTCCTGGGCTCGGTGGACATCCAAGGCCAGCCTGCAGCTTCCAATCACCGCGCAGTAGATGATGCCGGAAGGTATGGGCGAGACCTCGCCGGCGGTGACGGACAGCATCACTTCATCGAGGAGTTGCAATCCCTCGTCCGGGGAGCCGAGAGTAATCCTGGCCGTGCCCAAGCCCAGCTGGCCCAACGCCATGAGATCCCTGTCGTGGAAACGCTGGCCCACTTCAAAGGCCCGGCCAAACAGCTCGTGGCTGGCCGCGGGGTTTCCTCCGTACAGTGAACCCAGGGCGGATGGGATGAGGAGATAGCCCTCCGCTTCGGTGGGCTCTTCCATTTCGGCAATCAAATGCTGGGCGCGTGACATCCAGCCGGAACTTCGCGCGGGCTCCCCGATGTCCATGAGGAACAGCACCAGCCACGCCGCACAGCGCGCCGCGCCGGCCATGTCGCCCAGTGTCAGGAATTCCTCGTGGGCCCGAGTCAGGTACTTCACTCCGTCATCGTCATGGCCCAGCAGCATTGCCACGGATGCCACCAGTTCCATGTCCCGGGCAGGCAAGCCACCTTCGGAATCGGCCCGGGCAAGGCAGTCCAGTGCATCGCTCCAGCGGTGCTCGGAGAACGCCGAGCGTCCCAGGTCCAAGGCTGTGACCGGCATAGTCCACACTCATTCTGCGACCGGGAGCAACCCGGTTGGCGCACCCAAGCCGCCGTATTAGCGTCAGGGTACCGCCGCCGTCGTAAGCCCACAATAGCTCCACGCATCCCCGACGAGTCGTGTGGGTTCCTGATCTTCTTTGGTTTGCAGAGGCCCTCTTTTCACCCTTTTTCGGTTGTGCGGCGCGTGTTCCGGATTCAAAGAAGGTCAGGACGCCACAAGCCGACGCCGGGAAGCGCAAGAGAGCATAAAAAAGCCCTGGCCACGAGTGACCAGGGCTTTTTTGAACAGGCTGTTAGTGCTTGTGGCCTGCGTGTGCGTCTTCTTCCTCAGCCGGCTTTTCGGCAACCAGGGTCTCGGTGGTGAGAACCAGGGCAGCGATGGAAGCGGCGTTGCGGAGTGCGGAGCGGGTGACCTTGACGGGGTCGATCACGCCAGCGGCGATCAGGTCCTCGTACTCGCCGGACTTGGCGTTGAAGCCGTGGTTGGCTTCGAGTTCGGAAACCTTGGAAACGACGACGAAGCCGTCGAAGCCAGCGTTCTGCGCGATCCAGCGCAGCGGCTGGATCAAGGCACGGCGGACGATGCCAACAGCTGCTGCTGCGTCACCTTCCAGGGCCTTGACGGCCGGGGACTCATCCAGTGCCTTGAGGGCGTGGATGAGGGCGGAACCACCACCGGAAACGATGCCTTCTTCAAGGGCTGCACGCGTGGAGGAAACGGCGTCCTCGATGCGGTGCTTCTTTTCCTTCAGTTCAACCTCGGTGGCTGCGCCAACCTTGATAACGCCGATGCCGCCTGCCAGCTTGGCAAGGCGCTCCTGCAGCTTCTCGCGGTCCCAGTCGGAGTCCGTGCGGGTGAGCTCGGCGCGCAGCTGGGCCACGCGGTCGGCAACGTCCTGCTCGGTTCCGGCGCCATCAACGATGGTGGTGTTGTCCTTGGTGACCGTGATGCGGCGTGCCGTACCCAGTACCTCGAGGCCAACAGTGTCCAGCGAGAGGCCAAGGTCCGGGGAAACAACCTGGGCGCCCGTGAGCGTAGCGATGTCCTGCAGCATGGCCTTGCGGCGGTCGCCGAAGCCCGGAGCCTTGACGGCCACAACGTTCAGCGTGCCGCGGATGCGGTTGACGATCAGCGTGGACAGGGCTTCGCCTTCGATGTCCTCGGCGATGATGAACAGCGGCTTGGAGGCCTGCAGCGCCTTCTCCAGCAACGGCAGGAATTCCTGCAGGGAGGAGATCTTGCCCTGGTTGATCAGGATCAAGGCGTCTTCGAGGACAGCTTCCTGGCGTTCTGCGTCAGTGACGAAGTACGGGGAAAGGTAGCCCTTGTCGAACTGCATGCCTTCGGTGAGGACGAGTTCGGTCTGGGTGGTGGAGGATTCTTCGATGGTGATGACGCCATCTTTGCCCACCTTGCCGAACGCCTCGGCCAGCAGTTCACCAATTTCGTCGCTCTGTGCGGAAATAGCGGCAACGTTGGCGACCTGGGTGCCCTGCACTTCGCTTGCGTTCTCCAGGAGGCGGGCTGCGATGGCTTCGATGGAAACCTCGATGCCACGCTTGATCTCGCCAGGAGCGGCACCAGCAGCAACGTTGCGCAGGCCTTCCTTGACCAGTGCCTGTGCCAGCACCGTGGCGGTGGTGGTGCCGTCGCCAGCGACGTCGTTGGTCTTGGTGGCTACTTCCTTGGCCAGCTGCGCACCAAGGTTCTCGTAGGGGTCGTCAAGCTCAACTTCGCGGGCGATCGTCACGCCATCGTTGGTGATCGTGGGAGCGCCCCACTTCTTGTCCAGCACGACGTTGCGGCCGCGCGGGCCAAGCGTCACCTTGACAGTGTTGGCGAGCTTGTCGATACCGGCCTCAAGAGACCGGCGGGCAGCATCGTTAAAAGCAAGCTGCTTTGCCATGGTTGTGTCCTTTCAAGACAGAAAACCCGCACCGCAGAAGGTCGGAATGATTCCAACGCGGCTGCGGTGCGGGGCTCCAGGAAGTTACTTTACGACGATCGCAAGGACGTCGCGGGCGGACAGAACGAGGTACTCGTTGCCGCCGGTCTTGACTTCGGTTCCACCGTACTTGGAGTAGATAACGACGTCGCCAACAGCTACGTCAACCGGCACGCGGTTGCCGTTGTCATCGAAGCGGCCGGGGCCGATTGCAACAACTTCGCCTTCCTGCGGCTTCTCCTGTGCGGAGTCCGGAATTACCAGGCCGGAAGCCGTGGTCTGCTCTGCTTCGAGCGGGCGAACAACAATACGATCCTCAAGAGGCTTAATCGAGACCGACACTCGGACTCTCCTTTTCATGAGCTGATTCATGGACTAAGAACTAGGGTGCCGTGGCGTGCAACCGTCGTCGCGGTGCCGGTGGACGCCTGGCGTGATTAGCACCCTCCGGGGGAGAGTGCTAACACGACTCTATGTAAGCGTTAGCACTCGGTCAAGGTGAGTGCCAGAATTTCGTCCTGAGTGAACTCCCGTTACCGGCCGGTGAGGTCATCCAGATCGTAGTCTTCGCCGTCGTCGTCCTCATCTGTGGGCGCGGATCCGCGGTTCAAATACAGCACGATGGCGGCCGCCAGGGCCACGACGCCGGATATCACCAACGCGATAATCCCGCCAATGCGGGCCCCGCTGTAGAGGTCGCGGATATCGCGGGCTTCATCAGTAGCGTCATTCACGCTCTTGCCTGTCACGGAGTATGCCGTTGCATTGAATGAGTCCAACGCGAAGATGACGATCAGCAGGCCAATGCAGATTACAGCGATCACGGCCCCCGCGATCAAGGCAGGGCGGGCAAAAGCGACGAGGGATCTGCCGGCTGAATGCTCTGAAGCTCCTGGGCCAGCGGAGTGGTTCCCGCCAGGGTTGTTCGTGTCGGAGGGCTGCGGAGCTGCGTTGTCTTCCATGAAAACAACCCTATCGGGCTGATTCCCAACTCACGGCGTCAAGGCGCGCGCCGTTAGGCTTGATCCCATGTCTCACGCACCGCAGGAACAGATCGCACCCTTGCTGACCACTGAAGGATGGGAACTCCTTGCCTCGCTGGGGCCGTACCGAGAAGCCGAAGCGTTCAGCGTTAACGCCGACCTCCGGAAAGCAGGCCACTCCCCCGAACTCGTGGCCGCCGTACTCACACAGTCCCGCCTCCGGACCCGCGCCGAGGCCAAGTTCGGCGAGTTCGCCCGCCAGATGCTGTTCACCCAGGCCGGACTCGAGCAGGCAACCCGCCTCAACGTCGCAGCCCGGCACGCCGAGCGTTTTGCCAAGGCCGGCATTTCCCACGTAGCGGACCTCGGCTGCGGCCTCGGAGCGGACTCCATGGCCTTGGCCTCGATGGACATTGGCGTGACCGCCGTGGAAATGGACGAAACGACTGCCGCCTGCGCAACCATCAACCTCATGCCCTTCCCGCACGCCACAGTGGTGCATTCCGATGCGACTTCAGTGGACCTGGACGGAATCGACGGCGTGTGGCTGGATCCCGCACGACGCACAACCTCGACGTCCGGGACCAAGAGGATCTGGGATCCGGAAGCGTTCTCTCCCCCGTTGTCGTTCGTTGAAAGGCTGGCTGCAGCCGGCCGGGCAGTGGGAGTCAAAATGGGGCCCGGGATGCCCCACGACTCTGTTCCGGCGAACTGCGAAGCGCAGTGGGTCTCCGTAGGCGGCGACGTCACTGAGGTCACCCTGTGGTTCAACGCGGTGGCCCGTCCAGGGGTCCGGCGCGCGGCCCTTGTCATCGGTTCCCAGGGCGCTGCTGAGCTCACCAGCGGCGAGGACTTCGACGGCGGCCCGGTAGCCGCCGTCGGGCCGGTTGAAGGGTTCCTCTACGAACCGGACGGTGCGGTCATCCGCGCAGGCCTGGTGGCCGACGTCGCAGAACGTTTTGGCGGGCACTTGGTGGACGAACATATTGCCTACATCTGCGCCCCGGAACTCCATGACTCGCCCTTTGCCCGCGCATACAAGGTGCTTGAAGTAATGCCTTACAACGTGAAGGCGCTCAAAGCCTGGGTCAAAGCGAACGGCATCACGGTGCTGGACATCAAGAAGCGCGGCACGGCAGTTACTCCCGAAGAACTGCGGAAACAACTGCTTCCATCCAAGCGCGAGACCAAGCCCGCAAAAACGGCCACTCTGGTCCTCACCAGGATTGGCGAGGAAAGAGTGGCCGTGGTGGTGGAGCCCGTGACGTTCTAGGCCGCGTCAGCGGCGGGAGAACTCCGAGGCTTCGCGGACCTGGTCAGCACTCGGGCGGACACCCGTGTACAGGACGAATTGTTCCTCCGCCTGGATGGCGATGACTTCGGCTCCAGTGATCACCGGCTTGCCTGCTTGACGGGCAGCTGTGATGAGCGGTGTCTCGGAGGGGAGGGCGACGACGTCGAACACTACCTTCGCGGCGGCAATGGTTGCGTCGTCAAAGGATTGCGCTGTCTCGTCCGCGCCGGCCATCCCCAAAGGCGTGACATTGATGATGAGGTCCGCCGTTGCTCCGTTGACGTCATCCTGCCAGCCGAAACCGTAAAGGTCCGCGAGCGCACGTCCGGTGGTTTCGTTGCGGGCCACGATGGTCACGGACGTAAAGCCTGCATCGCGGAGAGCTGCGGCCACCGCTTTTGCCATTCCTCCGGCTCCACGCAGCAGCACGGTGTGGCTGCTGGGTACTTTGTGGTCCCTCAGCAGCCGGGCAATGGCGATGTAGTCGGTGTTGTACGCGGTCAGGACCCCGTCGTTGTTGACAATCGTGTTGACCGAGTCGATGGCCTTTGCCGACGGATCCATCACGTCCACAAGCGGGATGACAGCTTCCTTATAGGGCATGGACACCGCGGCTCCCCTGATGGGGAGGCCGCGGATGCCAGCCACTGCAAGAGTGATGTCCGCCGGGGCGAATGCCTTGTAGACAAAGTTCAGTCCGAGCAGATCGTACAAATAATTGTGGAACCGGGTCCCGATGTTGCTGGGCCGGGCCGCGAGCGAAATGCACAGGGACATGTCTTTGTTCAGGATTGGCATTCACCCATTAAACAACGGCCTTTTTACACTGCCGTGCTCTTAGCCCTGGCGGGCCTTCATGCGCGGGTTGTTCTTGTTGATGACGAACGTGCGCCCACGTCGCCGGACGATTTGTGCACCCGGGATCTTCTTGAGGGCACGCAGTGAGTTCCTGACCTTCATGGTTTTTCTCCTTCTTGTTGGTGGGTTGGCTTTTAGGGTGGCTGGCTAGAGTGCTTCGCTAAGTTCCAGGGGGTCCTCCCAGACACCAAAGTCGAGTTCCATCTCGGCCTCGGTCAATTGGCAGCCCTCCAGGAGGGTGCGGATTTCCTGCGGGTCGATGTCCTCGGAGCGTCCGGTAATGGCCAGGACCGTTCCGCGGTCGCCATAGTTCGGGTGCCAGTCCAGGACGGCGTCGACGTCGGCCCCCACCTTGGCGTTGCGGCCTGCTGCAGGTGCGTCCGCCAGCCAGGTCCCGGTGCTCTCAAGCCACACGCGGGGACCAATTCCCTGTACCGCAATCCGCGTCGTGGCGGCCGACGCGATCCACAAACGTCCGCGCAGCCAGTGGGTTCCAGCCGCGAGTCGGGGAAGTGCTTCACGGAAACGGCCCGGGTGCAGCGGCCGCCCGGCCTTGTGGAGGACTGTACGGAAAGAACCGGGCGAATCGTCCAAGGGCAGGCGGACCACGCCGGGCCGGGTACGTGCGGCCGCCTCGGCGTCGTCGAAGCAGCCCGATCTGAAGTCATCGGCTGCACTGATTGCTGCAGCGTGCGGCGCCAGCTGCCCCAGCAGCTCCACGCCAGTCACCCACTCTTTGGATCCCACGCGGGGATTTCCGGACCATTCAGCCCCCAAACCGGGGTGCAACATGACGGTGTCCACCTGCCCGAACTCGCCGATCAGGAACTCGCCGCTAGTCCGGTCATCCTCCGGCATCGATGTGAAGCCGGATTCAAAAAGGGTGTGACGGTCCCAGATGTGATCGTCAAGATCCACAGGGGCCAAGGCCAGGATGGCGTTGTCCATGACGGCCGGTTGGGAGAGGCCGCGCCTGAGTTCCGCGACTGCCATCCCTGCTGCGACGCCAGGGGGTAGGCCCAGGACCACATGGTCGAACCCGCAAGCGGCGAGGCGTTCCGCCGTCGGTACTACATCCAGCTTGACCGTACAACTGAGGCAACCGTGTTCCAGAACGGTTGTTTCGCGCTCAAACAACTGGTCTCCCCTGTAGACGCGCCGCATGACCAAGGAACCGTCCAGGAGGTCGTGAAGAACTACGACGGAGTTCGTGTGGGTTCGACCAAGCCGGGCGGTGGCCGCTTCGCGGCACTGACTGTCCAGGGAGCTGACAACGGTGAGGTGCATGGAAAGATTATAGTTGCAAATCATTCTCATTAGCAATCTGCCCTGGCTGTGTCACGGCGCTTAACTTCACCCCGTCCGCAATCACGCGTGCTCCGCCTGCACTAGACTTGAGCCGACCGCTGACGGCCCCGCAGCGGGTTGCGTCCAGCAGAAAGTCCAGCAGAAACAAGCAACGAGGGGACTACGTGCAGATTGAGTTTGCGCCATCCAGGCAATCGACACTGGGTGTGGAATGGGAGTTGGCGCTCGTCAATGCACGCACCGGGGAACTGGTCTCAGTCGCGAACGATGTGCTCAAGGGCGTGGCCGCGAACCACCCGGACCTCAACGAAGACGACGAACACCCCCACATCAAGCGCGAACTGCTCCTGAACACGGTGGAACTCGTTACCGGAATCTGCGAAACGGTCAAGGAAGCCAAAGAGGACCTTAGCCGCTCCCTCGCCGCTGTCCGCGAAGTCACCGACCCCATGGGAGTCGAGGTGTTCTGCGCAGGCAGCCATCCCTTCAGCCCTCCCCTGCTCCAACCGGTCACCGACAAGGAGCGCTACGCCAAGCTGATCGAGCGGACCCAATGGTGGGGACGCCAAATGGTCATCTACGGTGTCCACGTCCACGTGGGCATCGATCGCCGGGACAAAGTACTCCCCATCCTGGATGGCCTGGTCAACTACTTCCCGCACTTCCAGGCGTTATCCGCCTCCAGCCCCTTCTGGGCCGGCGAAGAAACCGGCTACGCATCCCAGCGCGCCCTCATGTTCCAGCAACTCCCCACCGCTGGCCTGCCGTTCCAATTCGAAACCTGGGAAGCATACGAGTCCTATGTCCAGGACATGTTCACCACCGGTGTCATTGACGCCATCTCTGAAATCCGCTGGGATATCCGGCCTGTTTCCAACCTGGGAACTATCGAGATGCGCATTTGCGATGGCCTCGCCACCTTGGAGGAAGTGGGCGCGATCGCCGCACTGACGCAGTGTCTCGTGGACGAGTTCTCCTCCATCCTCGACGCCGGCGGCAGCATCCCAACCATGCCTCCTTGGCACGTCCAGGAGAACAAGTGGCGTGCCGCCCGCTATGGCATGGAAGCCATCATCATCCTGGATGCCAAGGGCAACGAGCAGTTGGTCACCGAGCACCTCGCAGAAACCGTCGCACGCTTGGAACCCGTGGCAGCCAAGCTCGGCTGCTCGGAAGAACTGGCCGACGTCATGAAGATCATCGAACGCGGCGCCAGCTACCAGCGCCAGCGCCGTGTGGCCGCCGAACACAACGGGGACCTGCAGGCAGTGGTCATGGACCTCGTGCAGCAGATGCGTAAAGGCCCCGACGCATAGTTAGTGGAACGCGCAGTTGGGTGGACTTACGCAGCCACCGACACCGTAGTAACGGGCATGGAGGAATCCGGTGCGAAGGCAATTCCGCTGGGCCCGGTTCCGGCCATGATCAGTTGGGCACCAAGGGCTGCCACCATGGCACCGTTGTCCGTGCAGAGATCCAGCGGCGGCACGTGCAGCTTGATGCCCGCAGACACGCACCGTTGACCGGTCAATTCACGCAGCCGCGAGTTGGCAGCAACGCCTCCACCAAGGAGCACGTCAGTAATGCCGTTCTCCTTGCAGGCCAGGACTGCCTTGGAACTGATGACGTCCACTACGGCTTCCTGGAATGCCGCTGCGATATCGGCTACAGGTACTTCCTCACCGCGGGCTTCGAATTGCTCCACGCATCTGGCCACCGCGGTTTTCAGGCCGCTGAAGGACCAGTCGTAGCGGTGCGGTCCCTTTTCCTCTGCGGTGCCCATGTATTTGGGCTGCGTGAGGCCGCGCGGAAAGCGGATGGACTTGGGATTGCCCTGGCGTGCGAGTTTGTCGATGGCTGGACCACCGGGGTAACCAAGGCCCAGGATCCGGGCCACTTTATCGTAGGCTTCACCGGCGGCATCATCGATGGTGGACCCCAGGAGTTCCACGTCATCTGTGATGCTGCGGATACGGAGGATCTCCGTGTGGCCACCGGAAACCAAAAGTGCACCGAGGTTCTGCGGCAGCTGGCCGGCACCCAGGCTGGCGCCGGCACCGGCGTCGGGCCTTGAATCCAGCAGCCCCACGCCAACGTGCGCTACAAGGTGATTGATCGCGTAGAGCGGCTTGCCCGTGGCGACGGCCAGGGCCTTCGCGGCGCAGACACCCACCATGAGGGCGCCGGCCAGGCCGGGACCGGAGGTGACAGCAATGGCATCGATGTCCTCCAGGGTCACCCCGGCTTCATGCAGCGCTTCCTGGAGCGTGGGGACAAAGGCATCCAGGTGGGCGCGCGAGGCGATCTCCGGGATGACGCCACCAAAGCGCACGTGCTCGTCCATGGACGAGGACACCGTGTTGGTCAGCAGCGTTGTACCGCGCACGATTCCGACGCCCGTTTCGTCGCAGGACGATTCGATGCCCAGCACCAACGGCTGCTTCGGCTGTTCTGGATAAGGGCCGCTCACGCGTTGGCTCCTTCTGTGGAATGTGGCTCGTTAAGTGTCATGAGTTATTCAGTGGCATGAGTTATTCAGTGGCAGGCGCATGATCAACGCGTCCGTCCCGTCCCGGTAGTACCGGGGCCGGATATGAATCTGTTCGAATCCGAAGCGCAGATACAACTGCTGTGCACGGGGGTTGTCAGCGCGCACCTCCAGGAGGACGTCCGCCGCGCGACGCCGCCGGGCCTCTTCAATCAGTTCGGTCAGGATCGCCGAACCGATGCCTTTGCCTTCAAATTCAGGAACGACGGCGATCGTCTGGACGTCCGCAATCGGCTCAATGCACATCAAGCCGGCGTACGCCACGATCTGGCCCTCAACCTCGGCCACCACATAGCGGCGTGTTTCGAGCTGCGATAACTCGTCGAAGAACATCTGCAGGGGCCAGGCATCCACGGGGAACAACCGCCGTTCCAAGGCTTCCACGGCCGGGACGTCAGCCTCGGTCATGTCGCGCAGGGAAACTCCGGCGAGCTCCAGTTTGGGTGAGAGTTTCATCGTTTCCCTTTCATCACAGGGCACGCTTCCTGGGACCCGGCACCTGGGCGTCCGATTCGCGCAAGTACAAAGGTGTGGAATCCAAGAGTTCCTGCCCTGCCGATAACCGGGCCAGCGCGATCTGGCCAAGGGAGGCCGCGTCCGGTTGGGTGTCGGCAAAATCTTCGTCGGCACGGAGGACGTCGGCGTACAGGCCAGCGCCCGCACCGAACACGGGCAGGTCCGGCAATTCCGATGCGAAACCCACATGCGGTCCGTCGATGAGCTGGGGAAGCTGGCCCTCCTCCAGGGCGTACCGCGCCCAGTAGACCTCTTTCCGCCGGGCGTCAGTGGCCACTAGGAATTCAGGAACAGCGGCAGTGGACTCCGCTACTTCGAGGGCGATCGCATCAAGGCTCATCAGGCCATACAGCGGCTTGTTCCAGACGAAAGCCAGGGTGCGGGCGGTTGCAATACCCGAGCGCAGCCCGGTAAACGGTCCGGGGCCCACCCCTGTGACGATCACGTCAATGTCCCCGCCGGTGACGCCTGCTCCTGCCAGGAGCTTCTCGATGCCGGGGGCAAGGACTTCGGCATGGCTTCGCGTGTCCTCAGTGGAGAAAGAATCCAGCACGCCTTCCATGGCAACGTCCGAAATCAGCGCAGCGCTGGCCACTGCTGAGGTGTCGATGGCCAGGATCAGCATGAGTGGCCTCCTTCGGAGAGCGTGGTTTCAAGAACCTTCGGTGCCTCGGCCCAGCGTGGGCCGAAACCGCGGAAAACGATGGTGCGGGGTTCGTCGTCGTCATCAGTATCAAAGTCCAGGACCGTGCCGCTGTCCGCGACATTGGTGGCCGGCACGGCTACGCTACCCACAGACCGGTGAAGATCGACTTCCAGTCGGCTGTCCGAGAGGTGCTCCACCCGGTCCCTCCCCCACTCCACCACGGTTACGGACGAGTCGATGGTGTTCTCAAGATCAATGTCATCGATCTCGGCAGCTGATTCCAGCCTGTAGGCGTCGACGTGGACCAGGTCCGGGCCACCGGGGCGCGGGCCGTCCGGAAGGTTGGGATGGATCCGAACCAGCACGAACGTAGGCGAGATGATCCCGGCACGTACGCCCAAGCCCTCTCCCAGCCCCTGGGTGAAGGTCGTCTTCCCCGCACCCAACTCTCCGGTCAGGACAAGGAGGTCCCCCGCCTCAAGTACCCCGCCCAGTGCTGCGCCAAGCGCGTGGGTCTGCTCCGCCGTCGTGACCTTCAGGTGGCGTTCCCACAGCGGTTCGCTTGGTTCGATCAGTGTTTCGTTCACAGCGTCGCCGACTCCGATGCTGCCCGGGTGCCGCGTTGTACCTCCGGTTGCGCCTCAGGCTGTGCCGAAGCCTCGTTGACGTAGCTGCGGGGCACCCGCGGGCTTATGCGGGTGACGATCTCATAGTTGATGGTTCCCGCTGCGGCCGCCCAGTCATCTGCGGTGGGGCCGCCATCGGCGCCGTCGCCGAACATCACAGCTTCGCTGCCCTTGAGTCCGGCAGCTTCTTCAGGGGTGAGTGGTCCAAGATCAATCACCATCTGGTCCATCGCGATCTGGCCCACCACAGGGTAGGTGACGCCGTTGACGCGAACTGGACCGCCCGTGGCAATACGCGGGACGCCATCGGCATAGCCCAAGGGAACCAGGCCCAGCGTGCTCTCCTGGCTGGTGTGGTACTTCAGGCCGTAGGAAACGCCTTGCCCCTGCGGAACCTTTTTGCAGTTGGAGAGGAGTGTGCGGACGGTCATGGCTGCGTGCAGGCCAAGTTCGGCGGAGGTAACCCCTTCGAAGGGCGACAACCCGTAGATGCCGAGCCCCACGCGGATGAGGTCGAAGTGCGAATCCGGCCGGGACAGGGCTGCGGGAGTGTTGGCGATGTGCCTGACCTCGGTATCAACGCCGGCATCCTCAGCGATGGCGAGTGCGTCACGGAAAACCGCCAATTGTTGGTCCGTTTCGGGCCGGTGCGGCTCGTCGGCGACGGCAAGGTGGGAGAAAATGCCAACGACGCGAAGCAGGCCTTCGTCCTGGTATTCCATGGCCTGGCCCACCAACTGGTCCCAGTCGGCGATGGGGCAGCCATTGCGGCCCAGCCCTGTATCCACCTTCAGATGGACCCGCGCGGGGCGCTCCTGTTCGCGGGCGGCCGCCACGACGGCGTCGAGCTCCCAGCCGGAAATTCCGACGTCGATGCCGGCGGCAACTGCGGCTTGGAAGTTGCTTTCACGGGTGTGCAGCCAGGCCAATATGGGTGCCTCAATGCCGGCGGCACGCAAGGCGAGCGCCTCTGAAATGTGGGCGACGCCGAGCCAGGCCGCTCCGGCGTCGAGGGCTGCACGTGCCACCTGAACCACGCCATGGCCATAAGCGTCAGCCTTCACCACAGCCATGACCGAGGCCGGGGAGGCGATCGCGACAAATTGACGAACGTTGTGCCGCACGGCCTCAAGATCGATCACGGCGGAACGCTCAAGCACCGCTGACTTTGCTATGGAGGTCTTGGACCCGATCCCGATATCTGCAGCTGCTTCGTAAGTCACCCTAGAGATTCTAGTGGTGTGGGTGAAGAGGGGTTAACTGCCGGCTCTGCTACTGGGCATCTGACAAGTGGGCGATCGTGGCCCGGGCGCGCCGTTGGGCTTCGGCGGGGATGTCCTTCACGATCGGTTCAAGGAAGGCGAAACGCCGCAGCCACTGGCTCGACTGGCGTTCCTTCCGTGCGTTGGCACGCTGCCACCAGTCCGCGATGTCGCCCCAGCCGGGCGCAGCCAGGGACCCGCCCACTTGTTGTACGGCCAGCGAGGCACAGAGGTTCGCGAACCGCAGGCGGTCCCCCAATCTCCACCCGGCCAGGCACCCCACAATGAAGGCCGCCCCGAAACAATCGCCGGCGCCCGTCGGATCGTACGCATTCACGGGTAACGACGGCACCCATTCCTCTTCGCCCGTCTCTGAGTCCACGGCCATGGCGCCCTGTGCTCCGAGCGTCACCACAGCTACCGGAACTCGATCGGCCAACGAATACAGCGCCGCCCAGGGATCGCTCTTGCCCGTGAATGCCATGGCCTCCGGCGCATTGGGAAGGAAAGCGTAAAAGTGTTCGAGTTGGTCCAGCCTGCGCTGTGACCACTCTCCGCTGGGGTCCCAGCCCACCACGCCGAAAAGCTTGGTTCCCGCGGCCTTCGCCGCCAGCATCCAGGGTTCCAACTCCTCGCCCAGGTCCGCGACGGCGGCGAGCGCCTTGGGTGGCTGCCCGATCAGGTCCGAGGCCTTGATCGGCGCGGGGTGCCCGTGGGTGACCATGGATCGATCCTGATTCACGCACATGGACACCGTCACCGGCGAGTGCCAGCCCGGGACGCGACGCGACAGGGACAAGTCCACATGCTCCTGGCTTTCAAGGATCTGCCAGTTGTAATCCCCGTAACCGTCGTCGCCAAAGGCTGCCGCCAGGTTGGTCCTCAGGCCAAGCCGGGCCGCGGCGATCGCTTGGTTGGCAACCCCGCCCGGGCAGCTGCCCATGCCTTCGCTCCACACTTCAGTGCCGGGTTCGGGAGAGTGCGGGAGTCCGGTGAAAATGATGTCCTGGAAGACCGTTCCTGCCAGGAGAAGGTCGCATTGGCCGTCGCCGTCCGTGCGCACGGCGGCAAGGGGATCAAAACGTCGCTGGGGCATTGCGTCCATGCACGGCACACTACGCTGCGCCTTCCGGGCTGCATAGACTCGGATCATGCGGCTCATGATCGCCGGTGGCGGCGGATTCCGGGTACCCCTTGTGTACCGTGCCTTATGCACGGGTCCGTTCGCGGGACTGGTGCACGAGGTGGTGCTCTACGACGTCGATCCCGCACGTCTCGCCGCCATCCAGGCAGTCCTCCGGGATATGCCCACCCCGGAAGGCTCCCGGCCCGCCGTCGTGGTTTCCACGGACCTGAAGCAGGCACTCACCGGCACCGATATGGTCTTTGCGGCGATCCGCCCGGGCGGGACGGCTGGACGGATCGCCGACGAACGCGTGGCCTTGGACCTCGGCTTGCTGGGCCAGGAGACCACGGGCGCGGGCGGCATCTCCTACGCCCTCCGCTCCATTCCGCACATGCTGGAGCTCGCCGAGGGAATGCGGCGCTATTGTCCGGATGCGTGGCTCATCAACTTCACCAACCCCGCCGGGATGGTGACCGAGGCGCTTGTGCCGGTGCTGGGACCAAAGGTGATTGGCATCTGCGATTCCGCCGGCGGCTTGGTCCAGCGCGCGGCAAGGGCCGCCGGTTCACCGCTCCAAGAAGGAACGCTCGACGGCGTGGGCTACTTCGGGTTGAACCACCTCGGCTGGCTATACCGGCTGGCGCCCGGTGGCCGGGACCTGCTGCCCGGGCTGTTGTCGGATCGTGGGGCGCTCGAAACAATCGAAGAAGGGCGTTTGTTCGGCCAGCACACTCTGGACAAACTCGGTTGCCTGCCCAATGAATACCTTTACTACTACTACGCCACCGAGCAAGCGACTGGAGCCATCCTGAAGCAACGCGAAACTCGCGGGGCGTCCATCCACCAGCAACAGAGCTCGCTCTACCCCTCCCTCGTGGAATCCTCGGACGCCTACGCCATGTGGGATGCGGCCCGGCGCTCCCGTGAGGAAGGCTACCTGGCCGAAGCCCGCACGCACGGGGAGCAGCGCGACGAGGAAGACCTCGCCGGGGGTGGCTACGAGCGTGTGGCGTTGTCCGTGATGCGGGCTCTATCCGGAGGTGGGACGACCCAGCTGATCCTCAATGTGCCCAATTCACCCGTCGCCGGCTCTGTGCCAAGTGAGGCGGAAGTCGCCGTGCCCGGGCTGCCGGGGGACGCCGTCGTCGAAGTTCCCTGCGAGGTAACACCCGACGGCGCCCTGCCGCTTGCGCAGGAACGGCCCGGAGGCCAGTTCCTCACGTTGATGCAACACGTCAAGGAAGTGGAGCGGCTGACGGTCCGGGCAGTGCGGGACCGTGACCGCGATGCTGCACTGCAAGCCTTTGCCGCCCACCCGCTGGTAGGTTCGGCGTCTCTGGCCGAAGAACTCCTTGACGGCTACGAGGCAGCCTTCCCGGAACTCCACGGACTCTGGAAGTGACTTCTCAGCATTTCTAGAGCTTCCGGTACATCACGTGCAGGCCAACGTACCCAATTTCGGGGTGGTTGAAGGCCTCGGGAACCGTGGCCAGGATGCGGAAACCCATGGATTGCCACAACCACACCGCCCGGACGTTGCTCTCCACCACAGCATTGAATTGCATGGAGCGGAATCCTGCCGCTTTGGCTTCTTTTAGGGAGTAGGCACACAGCGCCCGTGCAATTCCCTGGCCCGAATGTTTGGAGCTCACCATATACCCGGCGTTCGCCACATGACTGCCGCCACCGGCCTGGTTCGCATGGAACTCCCCAGTGCCCAGGATTTCGCCTCCCTGACGGCGCCCGTCCGCAGTACGCACCGCCACGAACGTTTGGCCGGGCGCTTCCTTCATCCACTTGGCACGGGCAGCTTCTTCAGTGGTGTCACGGTCCCAGGTGAAGGTCTCCCCCTCGCGGAGGATGGGCTCCATGAGGGACCAGATGCCGGGCCAATCTTCGGGCGTGGCTGGGCGGATGTCGAAAAGGGTTTCTTGGCTCACAGCGCACAGGCTAGCAGCCTTGTCCACATAGCCGGGATCGGCGCCATGTGGTGCTGGGCTTCAGGAGTAGTGTTTTCTGCAGGGCAAAAGTGGTTTGGCTTCACAAGTTAGTTTCATACGAAGGAGGAAAGTGTGCCGTTGATCCGCCGCGTGGCATTCCTTTCACTGCACACCTCCCCCATGGAGCAGCCAGGGGCCGGCGATGCTGGCGGGATGAACGTCTATGTCCGGGCTTTGGCCATGGCGCTGGCCGAGTCCGGTGTGGAGGTAGAGATCTTCACCCGTTCCACCAAAGCCGGCCAGGCCGCCGTCGAGCATCCAGGACCCGGCGTGTGCGTCCACAACGTGATGGCCGGACCCCGGCGGAAAGTCCCCAAGGAAGAGTTGCCTGCCCTGCTCCACCAGATGGTGGAGGAGATCGATCGGATCCGGCAGCAGCAACCCCACGGCCGTTACGACGCCATCCATTCGCATTACTGGGTTTCCGGGATTGCGGGACTGGAATTGTCTGAGCTCTGGGGTGTTCCGTTGGTCCACACCATGCACACCATGGCCAAGGTCAAGAATCTTGTTCTCGAATCCGGCGAGCGCCCCGAACCGCGGCGTCGGGAGGACGGCGAGCAGCGGATTGTTGATGGGGCTACCCGCCTCATCGCCAATACTCCAGCCGAGGCAGAAGAGCTCGTCTCCCACTACGGAGCCGATATCGACAAGATCGACGTCGCACCTCCCGGCGTGGATCTCAAGGTCTTCACACCATCCTTCCGTCGCAAGTCGCGCGCCGAGCGGGACGTCAGGCCGGACAGCTTCCACATTCTGTTCGCAGGCCGGATCCAACGGCTTAAGGGTCCCCAGGTCTTCGTCAAAGCAGCTGGTCTCCTGCGGAAGCGCAGGCCGGACATCGATCTGGAAATGACCATTCTGGGTTCGCTCAGCGGCGCCAAGGACTTCAACCTGCAGCACATCATCGAGGAGGCCGGGCTGGCCGACGTCGTCACCCATCGCCCGCCGGTTGTAGCGCCCGAGCTCGCCAGCTGGTTCCGCTCCGCCGACGTCGTGGTGATGCCCTCATTCAGCGAATCCTTCGGCCTTGTGGCCTTGGAAGCACAAGCGTGCGGCACCCCCGTGGTGGCCACCAACGTGGGTGGGCTCTCACGCGCCATTTCCGATGGCCGGACAGGCATCCTCGTGGATGGTCACGATCCTTCCGACTGGGCTGATGCCCTCGAGGATTTGTACGACGACGTTCAGACACGCGAGGACATGGGCCGTTTAGCCGCGACCCATGCCGAATCCTTTGGCTGGCAGCGCACTGCTGCGATCACCTTGGAAAGCTATCGCGAGTCTGTTGGCGGCCTGCTGGTCCCCCGGCGGTGAACCTCACGCAGTTATCCGCTGGCGGCTGATAGATTGTCGCGCACAGCGTAGGCAGGGCGCAGAGCGTCAGCCCACACAGCGTAAGCACTAAGCCGAAGGACAATGATGTCTGAAAACAAGGGCCTGAGCGATCTTGAGATAGCCCATAACGCCACCATCCTGCCCATCGAAGAGATTGCGCGACGGGCGGGCATCAACGTGGACGCACTGGAACTGTATGGGCCTTACAAAGCCAAGATCAATCCGGCCAAGCTTGTGCTCCCTGAGGGCAAGGCGCCCGGCAAAGTGGTCCTCGTTTCAGCCATGTCCCCCACCCCTGCGGGCGAAGGCAAATCGACAACCACTGTAGGCCTTGCCGATTCCCTCGCACGCGCCGGCCACAAAGTGATGATCGCACTGCGCGAACCGTCACTTGGGCCGATCCTTGGCATGAAGGGAGGAGCAACCGGAGGCGGCTACTCCCAGGTGCTGCCCATGGACGATATCAACCTCCACTTCACTGGCGACTTCCACGCCGTCACCTCGGCCAACAACGCCCTCATGGCACTCGTGGACAACCACATCTTCCAAGGCAACCACCTCGGAATCGACCCCCGCCGCATGACGTTCAAGCGGGTCATCGACATGAACGACCGCTCCCTACGGGAAATCATTATCGGGCTCGGCGGTCCCGCCCAAGGCGTACCCCGGCAAGATGGCTTTGATATCACAGTGGCCTCCGAAATCATGGCCGTATTCTGCCTCGCTGCGGACTTGGACGATCTCCGGACGCGCTTGGGCCGGATCACCTTCGGCTACACCTTCGACCGCCAACCGGTAACCGTTGCGGACCTTGGCGTGGAAGGTGTCCTGACATTGCTCTTGAAGGACGCCATCAAACCAAACCTTGTCCAGACCATCGCCGGGACGCCGGCGCTGGTCCACGGTGGCCCCTTCGCCAACATTGCCCACGGGTGTAACTCGCTCATCGCAACGCGGACTGCCCAGCAACTTGCCGACATCGTGGTCACCGAGGCCGGCTTCGGCGCGGACCTGGGTGCCGAAAAGTACATGGACATCAAGTCGCGCGTCGCTGACGTGGCGCCGTCCGCCGTCGTTGTTGTGGCAACGATCCGTGCGCTCAAGATGCAAGGCGGAGTTCCAAAGGAGAACCTCAGCGAGCCCAACGTGGACGCCGTGGCCGCTGGGGTGGAAAACCTCAAACGCCATGTTGGAAATATTGCCAAGTTCGGCATTTCGCCGGTCGTCGCCATCAACAAATTCGCCACCGACACCGACGAAGAACTTCAGTGGCTGCTGAAGTGGTGCGCAGCGGAAGGCGTGGAAGCCGCCGTCGCCGATGTCTGGGGCCGTGGTGGCGGAGGCGACGGTGGGGACGAGCTCGCGTCCAAGGTGGCAGCGGCAGTGCAAGGGCCGTCAAATTTCCACCACTTGTACCCACTTGAACTTTCTGTGGAGGACAAGATCCGGACCATTGTGCAGGAGATCTACGGCGCCGACGGCGTGGAATTTTCCGTCCCGGCACAGAAGCGGCTTGTGGACATCCAAAAGAATGGGTGGGGCGGGCTCCCCGTCTGCATGGCCAAGACGCAGTACTCGTTCACCGACGATGCGTCCAAGCTCGGGGCGCCAAAGGGATTCCGGGTACACGTGCGCGAACTCATTCCAAAAACGGGCGCGGGGTTCATTGTCGCCCTGACCGGTGCCGTCATGACCATGCCCGGTCTGCCCAAAGAACCGGCCGCCATGCGCATGGACGTCGGTCCCGACGGCAACCCCACGGGCCTCTTCTGACCTTCTCTCACATCCGGGCCGCTTTCCACCGATGCTCTATCACCTCCAGGCCACTTTCCTCCGATGCTCTATCACCTCCACCGGCATTCCCACCGATGCTCTCGAACCTCCACCGGATCCCAAAAGGGGTGACAGGATGTGAGAGAAGGACCGCCCAAAACCGGCTGTAAGTGAGAGAAGGACCGCCGAAAAGCGTCAGGATGTGAGAGAGCATCGGAAGCACAAAAGACGCCTTCCCACAGGAGTGGGAGGGCGTCTTTTGTCAGCGCTCGGGCTTTAGCCGTCGGGCTTTAACGCAAGGGTTAGCGCTCGATGTCGCCGCGGATGAAGGCTTCCACCTTGTCGCGGGCGATGTCGTCGTTGAACTGCTCCGGCGGGGACTTCATGAAGTAGCTGGACGCGGAGAGCAGCGGGCCACCGATACCGCGGTCCAGGCCAATCTTGGCGGCGCGGATGGCGTCGATGATCACACCAGCGGAGTTCGGGGAATCCCATACTTCGAGCTTGTATTCGAGGGAAACGGGAGCATCACCGAAGTTGCGGCCCTCGAGGCGGACGAAGGCCCACTTGCGGTCGTCAAGCCAGGCAACGTAATCGGACGGCCCGATGTGGACGTCATCAGCGTGAAGCTCAGCTTCAACATTGGAGGTGACGGCCTGCGTCTTGGAGATCTTCTTGGACTCGAGGCGATCGCGCTCAAGCATGTTCTTGAAGTCCATGTTGCCGCCAACGTTCAGCTGGTATGTGCGGTCCAAGGTGACACCGCGGTCTTCGAACAGCTTGGCCATCACGCGGTGGGTGATGGTGGCGCCGATCTGGCTCTTGATGTCGTCGCCCACGATCGGAACACCGGCTGCAGTGAACTTGTCAGCCCACTCTTTGGTTCCGGCAATGAAGACGGGGAGAGCGTTGACGAAGGCCACGCCGGCGTCGATGGCGCACTGGGCATAGAACTTGGCAGCCTGCTCCGAACCAACGGGCAGGTAGCAAACCATGACGTCTACCTTCGCTTCGCGGAGGGCAGCAACGATGTCGACGTCCTCCTCGGGAGCTTCGACGATGGTCTCGCGGTAGTACTTGCCCAAGCCGTCAAGGGTATGTCCACGCTGAACGGTCACCCCGGTAGCAGGGACGTCGGCGATCTTGATGGTGTTGTTTTCGCTGGCGCCGATGGCGTCGGCCAGGTCCAGTCCAACCTTCTTGCTATCGACATCGAAAGCGGCAACGAACTGAACATCGTTGACGTGGTACTGGCCGAACTCGACGTGCATCAGACCCGGAATCGTGGCCTTGGGGTCAGCGTCGCGATAGTACTGAACACCTTGGACCAGCGATGCGGCGCAGTTTCCTACGCCGACAATGGCAACACGAATCGGATGTGAAGACACGGAACTCCTTTTGAGAACTAAACCTCAGGTGCCAGGCGCAAACTCTGACTGAGCTCAGAGCACGACTGATTGGCACGGCGCCAGTTGGCGCACACTTGCATTGTAGCCAACACAGAAGGGGCCAGCTTTGTTCCCGCTGGCCCCTCCTGTTTTATGTCTTTCCCGAAAGGCTAGTCCTGCGCCCACAGATTGATGTCTGATTCGACCGCGAACTCGTCGATCGCCGTCAGCTCATCAGTGGTGAACTTCAGGTTGTTGATGGCACTCAGCGTGTCTTCAAGCTGCGAAACGCTGGAGGCCCCGACGAGTGCTGATGTTACGGGAGAGCCCTTCGGCTGGTCACGGAGAATCCATGCGATGGCCATCTGAGCGAGGGTCTGTCCACGGCGTTCGGCTATGGCGTTCAGCCCCCGAACGCGGTCCAACTTGTCCTCCGTCAATGCGGATTCGGAGAGGAACCGTTCCTTGGCGGCCCGCGAGTCAGCCGGTACACCGTTGAGGTAGCGGTTGGTCAGCATGCCCTGGGCAAGAGGCGAGAAGGCGATGGAGCCGGCGCCCACCTGGTCCAGTGCCTCGTAGAGGTTCGGCGAACCGTTCTCGGTCCATCGGTTCAGCATGGAGTAGCTGGGCTGGTGGATCAGCAGCGGCGTGCCGCGTTCCTTCAGGATCCGGGCTGCCTCGAGCGTCTGCTCGGGGGTGTAGGAAGATATGCCTGCGTACAAGGCTTTGCCGGAGCGGACCGCGTAGTCCAGCGCCCCCATGGTTTCCTCCAACGGCGTCTCGGGGTCCGGACGGTGGCTGTAGAAGATATCCACATAATCCAGGCCCATACGCTGCAGGGACTGGTCAAGGCTGGAGATCAGGTACTTGCGGGATCCCCATTCACCATAGGGGCCCGGCCACATGTAGTAGCCGGCCTTCGTGGAGATGACGAGCTCGTCACGGTACGGCTTGAAGTCTTCCTTCAGGTGGCGCCCGAAGTTCGTTTCTGCCGATCCATCCGGCGGGCCATAGTTGTTGGCGAGGTCGAAGTGGTTGACACCCAGATCGAATGCACGGCGCAGGATGGCGCGCTGTTCGTCGAACCGCTTGTCGTCGCCGAAGTTGTGCCAGAGGCCCAACGAGATAGCGGGGAGCTTGAGACCACTGCGTCCGACGCGGCGGTAGGGCATGGTTTCGTAGCGGTTTTCCGCAGCCGAATAAGTCATACGTACCATCCTGCCACTGCACAGATCACCGTGTTCGGGCTGTCCGCAATGTGGGCGCCGTCACCCTCGTCACTGCTCGCCTTGCTGGGCACGCACGACGGCGGCGCTCCCACCGGGCAGGGTCAGCGAACCGTCATCGAGGAATGCTTCGGTGTCGGTTGCCAGCAGCAGGGACCCGATCATGGGCGAATCCAGCGGCTCATCCCCAAAGTTGCACACCACGCGGATGGCGCCACGGGTCAGCTCCAACCAGTGCTCGTCGTCGTCGAATTCCACCGTGGTCTCGCCAAAACCGCCGTCCACCAGCTCCGGCGTATTCCGGCGCAGCTGTGCTAAATCCCGGTACAGCTGCAGCAGGCGGGCGTGGTCCCCGGCGTTGGGCTCGCTCCAGTCCAGCTTTGAGCGCTTGAAAGTCTCGGGGTCCTGGGGGTCGGGCACAACAGCAGGGTCCCAGCCCATCCGTTCAAATTCCTTGATCCGACCCTTCGCTGTGGCCTCCCCCAATTCCGGTTCGGGGTGGGAGGTGAAGAACTGCCACGGCGTGGAAGCCCCAAATTCCTCGCCCATGAAAAGCATGGGCGTGAAGGGGGATGTCATGGTCAGCACTGCGCCGATCGCCAACCGACCAAATGACAGTGACGCAGTTAGCCGGTCACCGGTGGCACGGTTGCCGATTTGATCGTGGTTTTGCAGGCAAACTACCAAGGCGGAAGGATGCGCGAGGTCGTGCCTGATGGGCCGGCCGTGGTGACGTCCCCGGAAACTTGAGTAGCTGCCATCGTGGAGGAAGCCGTGCTCAAGGACCTTGGCGAGGACAGCGAGCGAATCGAAGTCCCCGTAATACCCGGTGGTTTCACCGCTAAGGTTCACGTGCAGGGCATGGTGGAAGTCGTCGCTCCATTGGCCTTCCAAGCCATAACCGTTGTCCTTACGCGGGTAGATAAGCCGCGGATTGTTCAAGTCCGATTCGGCGATCAGGGTTTTGGTAACCCCAGTCTCGGCTTCGACCTGGTCTCCCAGCGCGCCAAAGTCTTCCAGGATGTGCACGGCACGTTCATCCCTCAGGGCGTGCACGGCGTCGAGCCTGAGCCCGTCTACGTGATAGTCGCGGAGCCACATCGCCGCATTCTCCAGAATGTAACGGCGCACCTCGTCCGAGCCCGGACCATCGAGGTTTACCGAATCGCCCCACGTGTTCCCCTCCCCCGATTTCAGGTAGGGGCCAAATTTGGGAAGGTAATTGCCGCTCGGTCCAAGATGGTTATAGACCACGTCCTGGATAACGCCCAGGCCTGCGGCGTGGGCTGCATCGACGAATCGCTGGTAGGCCTCCGGGCCACCGTAGGGCTCGTGGATGGCGTACCAAAGGACGCCGTCGTAACCCCAGTTGTGAACCCCATTGAATGCATTGACCGGAAGCAGTTCGATAAAGTCGACGCCCAAGTCAACTAAGTAGTCCAGTTTCCGGGCGGCCGCGTCCAGTGTGCCTTCGGGAGTGAACGTGCCCAGATGGAGTTCATAAATAACGGATCCCTTGAGGCTGCGCCCCTTCCACTCACCATCCCGCCACTGGTAGGCACCAGGATCGAAGGTGGCGGACAATCCATGCACGCCGTCCGGCTGCCGCCTTGAGCGCGGATCAGGAAAAGGCCCCTCCCCGTCCACGATGTAGCCGTACGCGACGGCGTCGCCTTCCTGTGCCGTGACGTCGGCGGGCGCGCGCCACCAACCCGTAGCGCCGCCGTCGTGGATTTGGTCCATCGGGTGCTCGCTACCTCCAGCGAGCAGCCTCACGGATCCGGCGTTGGGCGCCCAGACGTCGTAGCGGTTTTTTCCAGCAGCGTGCTCCAGCATCGTGTCCCCTGTGCTTGTTGTCAGCTTGCGTTGCAGTGGCGGTGTTGGTGGGTGTTCGTGTTTTCAGTGGATCAGTCAGCGGGCACCAGCAGGGCCACCGGATAGTGCTCCAGCAGCGTGGCGACTGCGACTGAACCGGCGTCATACGTGGTCCCGGTCAGTTCGTCATAGCAGTTCACCGGCAAGTCGACGGCCGTATCCCGCCAGCCGCCTTCGCGGGCGAGGCGCTTGGGCAACCGCGTGCCAACGGTGACCACGCCGGGTGCGTCCGCTCCACGGCTGAACGCAACTATGTGATCAGCGGCGGCGCCGCTCGCGTGCACAGGCTGGTAACCACCAAACAGTTCCGGCCGGTCCCGACGCAACCTCAGCGCCCTGGATACCACCAGCAGTTTTGCAGCGTCCTCTGTGAAGGCAGGCCGCGCACCAGTGTCGAGTTCCGCGAGCGCCGCGATCCGGGCTTGAAAGTCCACTGGCCGCCGATTGTCCGGGTCAGTCAGTGAACCGTCCCGGAACTCTGTGCCCTGATAGACATCCGGAACGCCGGGCATGGTTAGTTGAATGAGCTTGGCTGAGAGTGAGTTCGAGGTTCCATAAGGTTCCAGTTCCTCGACGAAATTCTCCAAGGCGGCAGCAACCTCGGGTACATCAAAAACGGCGTCGACGGCGGCAGCCAAGTGACGCTCGAAGTCCAGGTTGGGGTCAGTCCAGTTGGTCGAATTTCCGGCTTCGCGGGCGGCCTTGAGCGCATACGATTGGAGGCGCCCACGATCGGCGGGCCAAGCGCCTGCAATGGACTGCCAAACAAGGGCGGCCAGCGGACCGTCCGGGATGGGCGCCAGCTCCTGGACAGTGCCAAGGAAGAGTTCCCATTCGGGGACAGATTCGGAAATGACCGAAATCCTGGCCCGGGCGTCCTCGCTGCGCTTGGTGTCATGGGTGCTCAGCGTGGTCATGGAGAGCGGGATCTCTGCCTGACGACGTGCCAAGCGCTCATGGAACCCGTCAGGGGAAAGCGCAAATTCAGTGGGATCAGCTCCCACTTCGGTGAGCGTCCCCAACCGTGTGTAGCGGAAGAATGCGGTGTCCTCCACGCCCTTGGCCATAACCATGCCGGAGGTCTGCTGGAAACGGCGGGCGAGTTCCCCGGTGGTATCAATCAGGAGCGGGCGCAACCCGTTCAGCACAGCTCGGAGCTCGGGCCGGTGCTGCCCTGCGCACTCTATGGCTTCCTCCAGGATCTCCTGGCCGTGCGGAAGGTAGGTCCTGTAGACGGGGAACCAGCAAATGATCTCGGCCAAGGCGTCGGCTACGTCGGCGCGCGGCAATGCCGGTGACTCGGGAACAAGCCGGGACAACCTCAGGATTTCAGACCTCAGGATGCCGTCAGCGATGCGCCGTTTGGTGCCGTGAATCATGTCCTCATAGTCAGCCGGTTCAGCCGCATCCCGCAGCCGGGCATCGAGGGAGTCCAGGTATTCCTCGGCTGCTGGGTCCACGAACAGGCGGTCTACGTCCGCCAGCGCGTCATACCCTGTGGTGCCTTCGCAATCAAAGGTTTCCGGCAGTTTCTCTCCTGGTTCAAGGATCTTCTCCACCAGAAGGTACGCCCCGCCCGTCTCCTTGCGAAGCCTTGCCAGGTACCCTTCAGGATCCGCCAACCCATCGGGGTGATCGATCCTGAGACCGTCCACCAGCTCTTCGCGGAACCATCGCACGATTTCCTCATGCGCCTCATCGAAGACCCACGGAACCTCGACACGGACGCCTGCCAGTGTGTTCACCGCGAAGAAGCGGCGGTAGTTCAGTTCAGCGTCCGCGCGGCGCCAGCCCACCAGTTCATAGTGCTGCCGCGCATGAATGTTCTGGGGGCTGTCTCCGTCAGAGAAGCTGCCCTCGGCCAACGGGAAACGGTGATCGTAGTAGTGCAGTTCACCGTCCACCACAGTGAGCTGCTCAAGGTCGTCATCGCTGCCGAGCACCGGGATACGGATCTTTCCGCCGCCAAAGTCCCAGTCGACGTCGAACGCTTCCGCGTACTTGGACGAGCGTCCCTCCTTCAGGAGCTGCCACCACCAGGCATTCTGTCCTGGCGAGGCGACACCCATGTGGTTGGGAACGATGTCCGCCAGGATGCCAAGTCCCTTCGAGCGGGCGGCCTTCGACAACGCAGCGAGGCCCTCAGCTCCGCCCCTGGCCGGATCCACGGACGAAGGATCCGTGACGTCGTAACCGTGGTCCGAGCCTTCCTCCGCTGTAAGTATCGGCGATACGTAGATCCAATCGACCCCAAGGTTGTGCAGGTACCCGGTGAGTTCGGCCGCATCCTGAAGGGTGAAGCCTTGGCGGATTTGCAGCCTGTACGTCGAAACTGGCGTCCTCATGAGTCCGCCTTCTTCGCAGTACGGCGCTTTCGGGCGGGCTTTGTTACCCCAGCTGGCGGATCTCCCCCTTCGGAAGCTCTGCCCGCCTCTGAAGCATCCACAGACCGAGCGTTCGGCGCTGAACCAGTAGCCAGTGAATTCACCGCAGGTGCCGTCAGCGAGGCCGTTTCGGGGGTGCTGGTCTGGCTCAGGGCAGCAAGGGAGGCGGCCACAGAGTGGTCCGGCTCAGTCTCGGGGGTGCTGTGGGCCCTAAGCACCACGAGTGACTTCGCCGCGATCATCAGGATCTGATCCGCCTTCACGACGTCTGAATCAGCCCCTTCACCACCGGTGTCGATCATGACGTCCCACGCAGGGGCATATTCGTCTGACGGCACCCGGAACCCAACCTCGTCCGCGTCCGCGTTGAAGTACAGCAGGAAATTGACGTCGGTGATCCGGCGGCCCTGTGTGTCCCGTCCGTGGATGCCGTCACCGTTCAAGAACACACCAACAGAACGGCCCAGCGCGGTGTCCCAATCCGAGGGCGTCATGGTGCTGGCGTCGGCATCCAGCCATACGATGTCCGGAAGCCGCTCACCCTCGCCTCGCAGCACGGGCCGGCCATCGAAGAATCGGCTTCGGCGCAGGCTCGGGTGTTTGGCCCGCAGGGCGCTCACGGCAGCCGTAAACTCCACCAAGGGCTGGTCAACGCTCTCCCAATTGATCCAGGTCAGCTCCGAGTCCTGACAGTAACCGTTGTTGTTACCGTGCTGCGTCCTTCCAAGTTCATCGCCGTGCAGGAGCATGGGAACGCCCTGCGACAGGAAGAGCGAGGCGATGAAGTTCCGCTGCTGGCGGGCCCTCAGGCCTAGAACCTTGGGGTCGTCCGTGGGGCCTTCAACGCCACAGTTCCATGAGCGGTTGTGCGATTCGCCGTCGTTGTTGCCCTCACCGTTGGCCTCGTTGTGTTTCTCGTTGTACGACACGAGATCGGCCAGCGTGAAGCCGTCGTGGGCAGTAACGAAGTTGATGGATGCCACGGGCCGGCGCCCCGAGTGTTCGTAGAGGTCGGCTGAGCCGGTCAAGCGCGAGGCGAATTCACCCAGAGTGGAGGGCTCTCCGCGCCAGAAGTCGCGGACAGTGTCCCGGTACTGGCCGTTCCATTCTGTCCATTGCGGCGGGAAGTTGCCCACCTGATATCCACCCGGACCCACATCCCACGGTTCGGCAATCAGCTTCACCTGGGACACAACGGGGTCCTGCTGGATGAGTTCGAAGAAGGTTGACAGCTTGTCCACGTCGTAGAATTCTCGGGCCAAGGTGGACGCGAGGTCGAAACGGAACCCGTCCACGTGCATCTCCGTCACCCAGTAGCGGAGCGAGTCCATCAGCAACTGGAGTGAATGTGGACTCCGGACATTCAAGGAGTTCCCGGTGCCGGTGTAATCCATGTAGTACTTTTGGTCGTTCTCCACCAGGCGGTAGTACGCGGAATTGTCGATGCCCTTGAAGGACAACGTGGGCCCCAGATGGTTGCCCTCAGCCGTGTGGTTGTAAACGACGTCCAGGATGACCTCGATCCCGGCGTTGTGCAGGGATCGCACCATGGCCTTGAAGTCCTGGACCTGCTGGCCGGTATCACCCTTGGAGCTGTAGCTGTTGTGCGGGGCGAAGAAGCCGATGGTGTTGTAGCCCCAGTAGTTGTTCAGGCCTTTATCCTGCAGGATGCCGTCGTTGACGAACTGGTGCACCGGCATGAGCTCGATCGCAGTAATACCCAACTTTTGGAGGTGGGAGATGACTGCGGGGTGGGCGACACCGGCGTACGTTCCGCGCTGTTCCTCGGGAACCTCTGGATGCAGCTGGGTAAGTCCCTTGACGTGGGCCTCGTAGATAACCGACTTGTGGTACGGGATCTTCAGTAGTTTGTCGCCGTCCCAGTCGAAGAACGGGTTAATGACGACGCCCAGCATCATGTGCGGTGCGGAGTCGGCGTCATTCCGGGAATCGGGGTCCCCCATGTTGTAGGAGAACAGTGCCGGGTCCCAGTCGATCTGCCGGTGAATGGCCTTGGCATATGGGTCCAGCAACAGCTTGTTGGGGTTGAACCGTTGGCCGGCATCGGGGTTGTAAGGTCCGTGCACCCGATAGCCATATTTCTGTCCCGGTTGGACTTGCGGCAGGTAGCAGTGCCACACATAGCCGTCCACTTCGGTGACATCTACGCGGACTTCCCCGCCGTCGTCGTCGAAGAGGCACAGTTCCACTTTCTCGGCCTTCTCGCTAAACAGCGCGAAGTTGGTGCCGGTCCCGTCAAAGGTGGCCCCAAGCGGATAGGCCGATCCAGGCCAGACTTCCATGCGTTCTCCTCTGGTGATGCGGATAACTTGCTGCAAGCCTACTCATGACCCCTGACACGGACAGTAACCTTACGGTCTTGTAGGGTCGTATTCCGCAGTCAGCGAACCTATGACGCGCGGTACCGCTGCCACGATCGCTGAGGCTGTAAGGGGGCCACCATCAAAATCCTTCGACGTGATCGAGCCGGCGCGGCCATGAACGCTCGCCGCAACCGCGGCCAGAGCAGCCCAGCGGTCGTCCAGTTTCAAACCCAGGGCTGCGTACGCGCCGTCGTCGTCCCTGATCGAGTCAGCAGATTGCGCCAGCAATGCGCCCAAGATGCCGGCCAGGACGTCGCCGCTGCCTGCAGTCGCCATCCAGGCAGTGCCCTCGGACTGGCTGAAAACAACGCCCGACGGCGAGGCCACCAGTGTGGTGGCACCCTTCAGTAGGACGGTGGCGCCGGTTTGTTCCGCTGCTTGCCGTACGAAGTGCAGCGGCCGGGACTCGACATCCTCGCGGGTCACGGCGACCTCGCCAGTGGACGGAAGGGATGCCAGCAGCGTCGCAAGTTCCCCGGCGTGGGGAGTGAGGATCCAATTCGCGGGACAACGCTCCGGCAGGATGCTCAGGGCTCCGGCGTCGACGACGACTGGCAGCTCAGCGGCAAGCGCTGACTCAGCGGCGTCCCTGGCACGTCCCAGTTGATCCTCCCCGTCCACGCCAGGACCAAGCAACCACGCTTGAACGCGCCCAGGCTCGTCCGTCTCCCACAGGGCCTCCGGCGTCCGGGTTAGAACTTGGCGCGCCGCAGATTCCGGTCCCACGTAGCGGACCATGCCTGCACCGGCCACTGCTGCCGCATGGACGCTCAGCACCGCTGCCCCTGTAAAACGAACCGAGCCCGCAACGACGCCCAGCACGCCCCGGGAGTATTTATGGGCGCGGCGGCCGGGCTTGGGGAGCAAGGACTGCAGGTCCGTGGCAGTAAGCCGGCGCAACTCAGGGGAATCCAAGGAGTCTTCGATCCCAATCTGCACAAGAACCACACGCCCGGCACAGCCCTGGCCGGGGTCTGTCATCAATCCAGCCTTGACGCCACCGAAAGTCACGGTGACGTTGGCATCGAGCACCGGCCAGTGGACTTCCCCCGTGGTGGCATCCAGTCCGCTGGGGAGATCGCACGCCACAACACAATTGGGCTTCAGCTCCTGAAGTGAAGCAACCAACTCCGCAGAAGCATCACGCAATCCGCCACGGGCGCCGGTGCCCAGGAGGGCATCGATAATGACATCGTCACCAGCGCACAGGACGGCAAGCTCCTCGGCGTTGCCGGGATCCAGTCGCAGCACACGGCCGCCTGCCGCCAGGAAAGCCGCCAGAGCCTCGGTATGGACTTCCGCAGAGGCGAGTACCGCCGTCGTCCGCATGCCACGGCGGGCAAGCATGGAAGCCGCGAAGAGTCCGTCACCGCCGTTATTGCCTTTTCCTGCCAGGACTGTGACGCTCGCTCCGCCCAGCTTGCGCTTGGCCTTGACCAAGCGAACCACTTCCTGTGCCAGACCGTAAGCGGCCCGTTGCATGAGAACAGCGCCCTCACCGGAGTCCAGGAGCGGTTGTTCCGCATCCCTGATCTGTTGTCCGGTGAAGGCGCTGATCATCGTTATGTAAAGGTCCGTTTAGCCCTCGGCGAGGACATACGCCGTAGCGATGCCGCCATCGTGGCTCATGGACAGGTGCCAGCGCTTAACGCCCTTGGCATCAGACACGGCCAAGACCGTTCCTTTGACCTGGACGGTAGGACCATTCTGGTCAAGACCGATCCAGCAGTCCTGCCAGTTCATACCGGCAGGAGCACCCAGAACCTTGGCCACCGCTTCCTTGGCAGCGAAGCGGGCAGCGAGTGATCTGGTGTTGAGTTCCCGCTCTGCGGGAACAAACAGCCTGTCCCGCAGCCCGGGGGTCCGCTCAAGCTGCCGGGCGAACCGCTCGATGTCTACGACGTCTACGCCAATGCCAACAATCATGCGGTTATTCTACGGTCACGCTCTTGGCGAGGTTACGCGGCTGATCGACGTCGTAACCCTTCGCCCCGGCCAGTTCGGCAGCAAAGATCTGCAGTGGCACGGTGGTGAGCAGCGGCATGAGCAACGTGGGAGTCTCCGGGACGTAGAACACGTACTCTGCGTAATCCTTGACCGACTCGTCGCCTTCCTCGGCAATGACCAGAGTGCGTGCACCACGTGCGCGGACTTCCTGGATGTTGCTGACAACCTTGGAATGCAGGGAGTCGCGGCCTCGCGGGGACGGGACAACCACGAAAACCGGCTGGCCGTCGTCGATCAGGGCGATCGGTCCGTGCTTGAGTTCACCGGCGGCGAAGCCCTCAGCGTGGATGTAGGCAATTTCCTTGAGTTTCAAGGCGCCTTCCAGCGCCACCGGGTAGCCAACATGGCGGCCCAGGAACAGGACGGACTTTTCGTCCTTCATGCTGCGGGCGAGTTCGCGCAAGGGACCTGCGTTGTCCAGGATCTTCTGAATCTTGGCCGGGATCTTGTTCAGGTCCGCGAGGACGTCCTTGATCTGGCCGGAGAAGATGTTGCCACGCAGCTGGGCCAGGTAAAGGCCAAGCAGGTAAGCGGCAGTGATCTGGGCGAGGAACGCCTTGGTGGACGCAACAGCGATCTCCGGACCAGCGTGGGTGTAGAGCACGGCATCGGATTCACGCGGGATGGTGGAACCGTTGGTGTTGCAGATGGAGATCGTCTTGGCGCCTTGTTCGCGGGCGTAGCGGACTGCCATGAGCGTATCCATGGTCTCACCGGACTGGCTGATGGAAACCACCAGTGTGTTGGCGTCGACGATCGGATCGCGGTAACGGAACTCGTGTGCGAGCTCTACTTCCGTGGGGATACGGCACCAGTTTTCGATGGCGTACTTGGCAACCAGGCCGGCGTAGGCTGCCGTACCGCAAGCGAGAACGATGATCTTGTCCACCTGCTTGAGGAGCTCCGGATCGATGCGGACTTCGTCCAGCGTCAGCTTGCCGTTGAGATCCGAACGCCCCAGGAGAGTCTGGGCGACGGCGTCGGGCTGGTCGTGGATTTCCTTCTCCATGAAGGAGCTGAAGCCACCCTTTTCGGCAGAAGCCGGGTCCCAGTCAACGTGGTATTCCTTGCCTTCAGCGGGAGCGCCGAAGAAGTCGGTGATCTCCACGGAGTCCGCGGTGATGGTGACGATCTGGTCCTGGCCGAGTTCCACGGCGCGACGCGTGTAGTCGATGAAGCCGGAGACGTCCGAGCCGAGGAAGTTTTCGCCGTCGCCAAGGCCAACCACGAGCGGGGAGTTGCGGCGGGCTGCCACGACAACGTCAGGCTGGTCCGCGTGGACGGCGAGGAGGGTGAAGGCACCTTCGAGACGCTGGCAGGCCAGGCGCATCGCCTTGGTGAGGTCGCCGCCGTTGCCATTGAGATCGTTGCGGAAGATGTTGCCAACCAGCGCGGCAGCAACTTCGGTGTCCGTTTCCGACTCGAACGTGACGCCCTTAGCCAGCAGCTCCTGCTTGAGCTCGGCGAAGTTTTCGATGATGCCGTTGTGAATCAACGCAAGGCGCCCGCCGTCGGAAAGGTGGGGGTGTGCGTTACGGTCGGTGGGCCCACCATGCGTGGCCCAACGGGTGTGGCCAATGCCGGTCAGGGATTCAGGGACCGGGTTTGCTTCCAGTTCACTGATCAGGTTGCTCAACTTGCCGGACTTTTTACGGGACGAGATGGTCCCATCAGCCACCACTGCGACGCCAGCGGAGTCATAGCCGCGGTACTCAAGACGACGCAGCCCCTCCACGACGACGTCGAGGGCGCTGTGACCAGCTGCCTTACGAGACGAATTGCCAACATAGCCTACGATTCCACACATGGGTATAAGCCTAACGGCTAGGTCAAACAACTGATGTGGGACGTCCCCCCTCCTACTCTTGTTTCTGACGCGTTCATCACCCACAATTCACCTTCACGTCGCCCCGCATTTCCTGATCCGCCGGGCTAAGGGCAGAATCAGAACGTGACTTTGCAACGCACCGAAGCAAACGGCGACGGCGCTTCCCCCTTTGTTGAGCTGGACCGCCAAACGTGGTCCCGGCTTGCAGCACAGATGGAGCAGCCCCTCAACGAAGAGGACATTTTCCGTCTGCGAGGCTTGGGCGATCCCCTGGATATGAAGGAAGTGCGGGAGGTATACCTCCCCCTTTCGCGGCTTCTGCACCTCTACGTCGAGGCTTCACATCAACTTCACGCGGCAACAACCACATTCTTGGGTGAGCAAACACAGCGCACGCCGTTTGTCATTGGTGTGGCTGGTTCCGTTGCTGTTGGAAAGTCCACCATCGCCCGCGTACTCCGTGAAATGCTGCGGCGCTGGCCGGGAACACCCAACGTAGAACTCATCACCACAGACGGCTTCCTCTACCCGTTGGCGGAGCTGAAGCGCCGGCACTTGCTGGAACGCAAGGGTTTCCCGGAGTCCTATGACCGCCGGGCGCTGTTGCGTTTTGTGTCGGAAATCAAAGGCGGAGCCGAGGAAGTCCGGGCACCGTGGTACTCCCACGTCACCTACGACATCGTCCCGGGCAAGGAAGTAGTAGTGCGCCGCCCTGACGTACTGATCGTGGAAGGCCTCAACGTTCTGGCCCCTGCCAGGCCCCGCATGGATGGCAAGCAGGGCCTCGCGCTGAGCGATTTCTTTGACTTCTCCATCTACGTTGACGCCAAGACCTCCTACATCGAGGAGTGGTACGTGGACCGGTTCCGAAAGCTCCGCACCACAGCCTTCGCGCAGCCAGAGTCCTATTTCCACCGGTACGCCACGCTGTCCGACGAAGATGCGGAGTCAACAGCCCGCGGCATCTGGAAGCGCATCAACGAGCCGAACCTCGAAGAGAACGTGCTCCCCACCCGTGGCCGCGCCCAGCTGGTACTCACCAAGGACGCAGACCACTCCATCCGTCGCATGCTTTTGCGGAAGGTCTAGCGTGGACACCCAACCTCAGCTGATGCCCAGCCGCAGGGCATTCGCGGGTTTCCTCACAGCTGGCGCAGGCTTGGCTGCTCTGACTGCCTGCACTCCGGATGACCCCGCCGTCTCCCCTGCCGGGACCTCACCTGCCGGGGCTTCGGCGACACCGTCCGCCGCTGCCTCGGGCGCCACGCCAACTCAAGTCACTGCCGTTGCGCCGGCTGCGGCTACCGAGCCTTCCAGCGCTCCGCCAAGCGCTGCGCCCTCACAAGCCGCAGCCAAGCAGTTCTCGCTGACCGATCCAGCCAGCCCATGGGTGGTGGTCAACAAACATCGGCCGTTGAATCCGCAAAACTATGTCCCGGCGGATTTGGTTCAGCCAAACATCCGGCTCGCCGTCACCGGCGAAGCAACACTGATGAACAGCACGACGGCGGCTGCCGCAGAAAAGATGTTCGCCGCAGCGGCGGCCGAAGGCGTCAACATGGCATTGGCATCCGGGTACCGTTCCTATTCCACCCAGGTGGTCACGTACAACGGCTACGTCGCGAGCAGCGGCCAGGTTGCAGCCGACCGGGCCTCTGCACGCCCCGGTCATTCCGAACACCAAACAGGCTGGTCCTTTGACATAGCCGACGGCGGGGGTGCCTGCAGTTTCCAGCCCTGCTTCGCCGACCAGCCCGCGGCTATTTGGGCCAAAGCCAACGCGCACAAATTCGGTTTCATCGTCCGCTATCCATGGATGTTCCACGAAACCACCGGATACTTCTACGAGTCCTGGCACCTGCGCTATATCGGCGTCGAAGCAGCGACAGAGATGAACACGCGTGGCATCGCAACGCTTGAGGAGTACTTCGGGTTGGAAGCAGCCCCGGACTACCCGTAGCGCCGGTTCTATTAAACGCCGGTCCTTTTAAACCAACTCGGCCCGCTCTCCTGGAAACCAGTAAACCGGTCATCAGGAAAGCGGGCCGAAATTGCTTGGGTACTTATACAGCCAGCTCGCTGGGAGCGCTCAGGCGTTCCTTGACTACGGCAGCCAGGCTGCTGCAAATTCGCTCGGCCGTCTCCATATCCGCAGCTTCCACCATGACGCGGACCAGGGCCTCGGTTCCGGACGGGCGCAGCAGCACACGGCCGGTTTCGCCCAGTTCCAGTTCAGCAGCGGCTACCGCAGCGGCCACGCCTTCGTCGGTGCCCGCACGGGCCTTGTCCACGCCCTTGACGTTGATCATGAGCTGCGGGAGCTTGGTCATCGCAGTAGCGAGTTCCTTCAAGCTACGGCCAGTCAGGGCCACCTGTGCAGCAAGCTGCAGGCCGGTGAGCACTCCATCGCCAGTGGTTGCGTAGTCGGAGAAGATCACGTGGCCGGACTGTTCGCCACCCAGGTTGTAGCCGCCGTCGCGCATTTCCTCCAACACGTAACGGTCGCCAACAGCGGTTTCGCGGATGGTGATGCCGGCGTTGCGGAGGGCAATCTTGAGTCCGAGGTTGCTCATGACCGTTGCAACCAGGATGCTGTCCTTGAGCTTGCCCGCTTCATTCAGTGCCAGCGCCAGGATCGCCATGATCTGGTCGCCATCTACCTCGTTGCCTTCATGGTCTACAGCAAGGCAGCGGTCGGCGTCGCCATCGTGGGCAATTCCGAGGTTCGCGCCATGCTTGACCACGGCTTCCTTCAACGGACCCAGATGGGTGGAGCCCACGCCGTCGTTGATGTTCAGGCCGTCCGGCTCGGCGCCAATGACGACTACGTCTGCGCCGGCGTCCTTGAACACCTGCGGCGAACAACCACTAGCAGCGCCGTGAGCGCAGTCCAGGACAACCTTCAGGCCCTCGAGGCGCTTGGGGAGGGTTCCGAGCAGGTGGACAATGTAGCGGTCCTCAGCGTCGGAGAAGCGCTGGATGCGTCCGACGTCGCCGCCCACGGGGCGCTGAGGCTCTTTGCCCAACTGCGCTTCGATGGCGTCCTCGACGTCGTCCGGCAGCTTCTGGCCGCCGCGTGCGAAGAACTTGATCCCATTGTCAGGGGCCGGGTTGTGGGAGGCCGAGAGCATAACGCCGAAATCGGCGTCGAGGTCTGCCACCAGGTAAGCCGCAGCCGGGGTGGGCAGCACCCCGGCGTCATAGACATCGATGCCGGAGCTGGAAAGCCCCGCTTCGACGGCGGCGGCAAGGAACTCGCCACTCGCTCTGGGGTCCCGGGCGACTACGGCGCGAGGCCGCTTGCCATCGGTTGTGCGGTCATGGCCGAGTACGACGGCGGCGGCCTGGGCCAGCTGCATAGCCAGCTCGGCGGTGAGCAATCCGTTCGCGAGACCGCGCACGCCATCTGTTCCAAATAATCTAGACATCGGCTCAAGTTTAGACGACGACGGGACACCACCCGTCCAGCAGCGTGTCGGAACGTCATGTGCGCAGGTCAAATCCGGCCCACACCACGCCTCTTCGAACTGGGTAAAGCGAAACTTCTTAAACGGCGAAAGCCCGCCCCGCCGAAACGGCGGAACGGGCTTTCGAGCAAGCGCAGATTAACGCTTGGAGTACTGCTGAGCCTTACGTGCCTTCTTGAGACCAGCCTTCTTACGCTCGATGACGCGGGCGTCACGGCGGAGGTAACCGGCCTTCTTGAGGGTGGCGCGGTTGTTGTCGACGTCGATCTCGTTCAGCGAGCGGGCAACACCGAGGCGCAGTGCACCGGCTTGGCCGGAGATGCCACCGCCGTGGATGCGGGCGATGACGTCGTAGGCGCCTTCAAGATCAAGGATCTTGAAGGGCTCGTTGACATCCTGCTGGTGCAGCTTGTTCGGGAAGTAGTTCTCCAGCGTGCGGCCGTTGATGATCCACTTGCCGGAACCCGGGATGACGCGAACGCGTGCAACGGCTTCCTTGCGGCGGCCAACAGCTGCACCGGCAACGGTCAGTGCCGGGCGTTCCTTCTTGGGCGCATCTTCAACAGATGTGCTTTCAGAGGTGTAGCTGGTGAGGGTTTCCTCAGCCTCGACGGCTTCGGCGGTCAGTTCTTCGTTCTGAGCCACGGTTCTCCTTGTAATAAAAAGTTGTTTGGTGGCCAGGACTACTGGGCGACCTGGGTGATTTCGAAAGTCTTCGGCTGCTGTGCAGCGTGCGGGTGCTCGGGGCCTGCGTAGACCTTGAGCTTGCCCAGCTGCTGAGCGGCGAGGGAGTTCTTGGGGAGCATGCCCTTGATGGCCTTCTCAACGGCACGAACCGGGTTGGATTCCAGCAGCTCGGCGTAGTTGACGGAGGTCAGGCCGCCCGGGTAACCGGAGTGGCGGTATGCGCGCTTCTGCTCCAGCTTGGCGCCGGTGAGGGCAACCTTTTCAGCGTTGATGATGATGACGAAGTCGCCCATGTCCATGTGGGACGCAAAGGTCGGCTTGTGCTTTCCGCGCAGCAGTGTTGCGGTCTGGCTGGCAAGACGACCAAGGACAACGTCGGTGGCGTCAATGACGTGCCACTGGCGGTTGATATCGCCGGGCTTCGGGGTGTACGTACGCACGGTTTTGCCTCGTTCTTGTTCTGGCGTTCATGTTTTAGGCGACACGCAGTGAGGCGTGTACCTACTATGTATGCGTTACCGGAGCAGAGGTGAGGGCTCTATAGACCAGTCATCCCAGAATCTCGATATGCCCCTCGAGTTAGCGACCCTGCAACTGGATCCCCGAGAAGGCATGTGTCATCGAGATAGGACACGCACAACGACTATAAACAATACCTTCAACGGGCCGTCCGGGTCAAAATGGGGTATCCGCCCCTCGGGGTCGCATGCGCTTTGAGGGAGAGTACATGACCAACGGTCCCGTTTTCCTGCTCCTGCTCGCCGTTGCCGGCTTGCTGTTGAGCCCGGCCGTCGAGTTCGTGGTCGCCCGCCGCCTTCCGCGACTCGGCGGACTCCCCTCCCTTACCGTCCGGATCACGACGGCGGCAGTCACCGCGCTGCTCTTTGCCCTGCTGGGGTGGCGCTTTGGTTTTACGGCGGAATTGCCGGCGTTCCTTTTATTGGCACTTCTTGGGGTGCAGCTTTCGAGAATTGATTTCACTCTCCATTTGCTGCCAAACCCCCTCGTTTTGTTCCTGCTAGGGGGCGGTTTTGTTCTCCTTGCCACGTCCGCGGCACTGGATCCCGCCTGGCCCGAGCTGCTCCGAGCACTCGCCGGAGGCCTCATACTCTTCGTTTGCTACCTGATTCTGGGACTTATTTCGCCGAGAAGCCTCGGAATGGGCGATGTGAAGCTCGCAGCACCGGTCGGACTGTACTTGGGGTACTTGGGTTGGAAGCAAGTACTCTACGGCGGACTACTGGGATTCGTGGTGGGCGGGGTGCTCACGGTGCTGATGTTGCGCCTGAATCGCAAGGAAAAGACAGTGGAAACGGCGCACGGACCGGCCATGGTGCTTGCAGCGCTGGGCGTCACTCTCCTACTCCAGTAGGGCTGGGCCCCCTGGCATTTCCTGGGCGCTGTTTGGGCTCAAAATTATAAGGTTACTGTCGATTTCAAGTAGTCGTCCGCCTTTTTTGATCTCTGAACTAAGTACTCCGCTGCCGTTCTACGGGTGACCACGTGATACACGCTGCCGGAATTCGAGTACGACTACGCATTGTTCAGCGGCACGTCCCGGGTGAATTCTTATCTCATCGAATTCCGAACCGCTAACGCGTCATGGGGGTAGTTCGGGAATCGAGGCAAATTCCGATAATTTGCTGGACCTATATCCATTATTTACCAAACCCAAAATTCATCTGGGAAGGATTTTCCAATGTCTGCACTTATGTTCACCATCACTTCGTACATCGCCGGCGTCAAGGCCCGCCTCACCTCCGAGGAGAAGGGCGCGACGATGGTTGAATACGGCATCATGGTCGCGTTCATCGCCGTGGTTGTCATGGCCGTCGTCGTCATCCTTGGTCCACAGATCGCGGCTCTTTTCCAGTCCGTCTCCGACGCACTCCCAGCTGCCTAGCACCAGGATGGTTGGCTGCAATGGCTGGTCAGGCCGGCGCAGCCAACCATTTCTTTAACCAAAGCATTGTGTCGGCATCTGGGACAGGGAGACACCTTGAATTCGAAAAAGAAAGAACGCGGGGCCGTCGCCGTGGAAATGGCGATTTTGTTACCTCTTCTACTGCTGATCCTGATTGGAATCGTTGAGTTCGGTCGTGTTCTTAACGTGCAAGTGTCTCTGTCTGAGGCGGCGCGCGAGGGTGCCCGCTACGCAGCGGTTCACTATCAGGATGGTGGCCTGGACGTGGAAGGCACTGCCCTCGCAGCGGCACCGTCGCTCGACGGATTGGGTGTCACAGTGAGCGACAACGCCTCCAGTTGCTCCCCTGGATCCAACGTAGAAGTGACGGCCAATGTTTCGTTGCCCTCGCTGACAGGCTTCCTTGATGCCGGATTCTTCGGACAACCCGGCATTTTTCCGCTCAGCATGTCCGGAGTTGGGGTGATGAGATGCGGTGGCTAACGAAGGCTAGGGCCCGTTTCATCACGCGTCCAACTGGTACGGATGAGTCCAATGAAAGTGGGGCGGCTACCATCATGGTCGCAGGTCTCATGGTGGTGCTCCTGGGCTTCGCCGCCTTGGCTGTGGATGTCGGTGCCCTCTACGCGGAAAAGGCGCAGTTGCAAAACGGTGCTGACGCAGCCGCGTTGGCGATAGCAACCGACTGTGCCGGCGGTAGTTGTGGAAACACCACATCGACGGGAAACCAGTTCGCCAATAGCAACGCCAACGACAACACCAGCGGAGCTGTCGTCACGTTCCCTGCTGCGACCACTGTGCGCGTAGTAACGAACGCCCGGGATACGGGGGGTCAGAACAGCTTCTCGTTGTTCTTCGCCAGGGTCATGGGATTCGAGACTGCCACCGTGGATGCAGCTGCGGAAGCGTCCTGGGGCGCCCCGTCAAGCGCAACCACATTGCCTTGGACCGTCAGTGAGTGCGTCTTCAAGAAGTACCTCTCGCCAACGCAACTTGCCTCACTCAATTCGACTGGCACGTTTACAGGCGATCCAATTCCCACCCACGTCACGCTTCGCTACGACACAAACGCGCCGGCGGTTGGTGGCTGTGTAGCACAAAATGGCTATCAACCAGGCGGTTTTGGCTGGCTTGAGACGACCTCGGGGTGTTCGACGGACATAAGCATTAGCACGATAGTTCAGGGCCAGCCCGGTAACCATTTCCCTAACGCGGCAACCTGCGATTCAGTGCTTGCCCACATCATGGACGAGCCAGCCTTGATACCGCTCTTCAAAACAGCAGCGCAGAACGGCAACAAGACAAAATACACCCTCGTTGGTTTTGCAGCCTTCCAGGTCACTGGATACAAGTTCGATGGGGGCCAGCAACTGGATCCTGCAGCACCCAGCTGCACAGGCAATTGCCGAGCTCTCCAGGGCTACTTCTCCCGCTTCGTATCACTCGAAGAAGGTACTCAAATGTCGGGTGGCATTCCCAACTATGGAGCGTCCGTAGTAACGCTCACCGAATAGACGCCCGTTGGGCGTCCCCTATCAACCTCACGAAAACTCGAAGGGAGTTACAAAGTGAAAACACGCCTACTGGGAGGCATTGCAGCACTGCTACTAGCAGTCATCGGCACCGTCTTGCTGGTCACCTACGTTCAGGGGGCCGACAAACGGGCGCAGCAAGGGCTTGATCCCGTCAGCGTACTTGTGGTGAAGGAACGTATTCCGGCCGGCACCAAAGTCGAAGAAATTCAATCGAAGGTCAAGTCGGAGACGCTACCGCAATCCGCGGTTGCACCGGGCACTATCAACGCCCTCACCGACCAAAAAGGCAAAGTCACCTCAGCGGACCTGCAGCCCGGCGAACAACTATTGGGAGTCAAGCTGGTAAACCCCAAGGATCTGGCTCCTGGAACGGTGCCTGTACCGGAAGGTTTGCAGGAATCAACCTTTGTTCTGGCACCTGAACGCATTCTGGGCGGTCGGATCGAGGCCGGCGATACAGTCACGGTCTTTGCCTCATTCAAGTTGGACGACGCAGTCCCCGCAGGAGCCAACCTCCCGGCCAACATGACGGGTTGGAAGGACTTCACGGAGCTCCTTTATCACGATGTCTTGGTCACTGCAGTCCAACAGGCCGCACCTGACGCGGAAAAATCCGCCGGAGCAGACAAGGGAGTAGCCCTCCCGAACGGATCCGCCTACGTGACCGTGGCTTTGAGCGATGCTAATGCGGCCAAAATGGTCTTCGGCGCCGAATTCGGAACACTATGGCTGTCCAAGCAGACCGACAAGACCGTGAAGAGCGATCCGCCAACAACAACCTTCGGAGGGCTGGTCCAATGAGCCGCTTTGTAGCCATCACCGCAGTTCGGGATTTTGAAGCCCGTGTGCGCCAGGCCATCACCGGCGCTCTGCACGGCGATTTGCAAACGCTCTCCCCCGAAGTGCTGAAGGGCGGAACGGACGACGTCTTCAAACAACTCATCGGGGCGCCACCGGAAGTCATGATTCTGGGACCCGGCGTCAACCCTGATGACGCCTTGAAGTTGGCGACTGTTTTCGATCTGCAATTCCCCGAAATCAGCCTCTTACTTGTTGCTGAGCCCAGCCCGGACATCGTTCTCCGGGCAATGCATTCGGGCGTGCGGGATGTGGTCACCCCCGAAATCGAAATCAACGACTTACGAATTCTTCTCGAGCGGGCCTGCCTGGCTTCTGCAAGCCGCCGGCGCGGAATGCAGCCAGCCGCGGAATCTGGACAGGAAAGGGGCAGGGTCATCGCGGTCATGTCCCCAAAGGGTGGGGTAGGCAAAACGACCGTAGCCACTAACCTTGCCGTGGGCCTCGGGGCCATGGCACCGATGAGCGTCGTCATTGTTGACCTGGACCTCCAATTTGGAGATGTCGCATCGGGCCTGTTGCTGGAGCCTGAACATTCGATCACAGAAGCGGTGCATGGCGCAGCTGCTCAGGATTCTATGGTCCTGAAAGCGTTCCTGACCGTCCACCCGTCGGGTATCTACGCTCTTTGTGCCCCTAAAAAACCCTCGGAGTCGGACTACATCACAGCTGATCACGTCACGAGGTTGCTCAACCAGCTGGCCACTGAGTTCAAATATGTGGTGGTGGATACGGCTCCTGGCCTCGGGGAACACTGCCTCGCCACCCTGGAGCTAGCCACTGATGGCGTCTGGGTCTGCGGAATGGATGTCCCCAGTATTCGTGGGCTCCGAAAGTGCTTCAGCGTGCTGAGGGAGCTACAGCTCCTGCCGCAAGGAAGGCACACGGTGCTCAACTTCGCGGACAGGAAGAGTGGTATCTCAGTGCAGGACGTTGAGTCCACCATCGGTGTGCCCGTTGACACCGTCATACCGCGGTCGCGGAATCTTCCGTTTTCTACGAACCGTGGCGTTCCCGTCCTCCAAGGAACCACCCGGGACTCGGCGACCAAGGGTCTAAAGAAGCTTGTTGAGCGTTTCGATCCTCGGCTTGAAACGGTGCCTCAGAACAAGCTTCATCGAAGGGTGGTCGTGTCATGAAACTGTCCGAACGGCTCTCGAAAAATGACCCGCAAGCCGTCATAGCCGTGGCGGCTGGTGAAAGCGGGGGGCAGAACATAGCCAGCGGGACTGCATCCGCTCAGACCTTAGCGCCAATGGCTGGTCCAATCTTGGGCGGGGCCCCGTCTACCCCTGCCGTTGACGCTCTTGCCGGCCTAAAGCAGCGGGCTGCTTCCGCGTTGTTCGAACGCATGGGGAGCAGGATGGGGGATACATCGTCATCTGAAGAAGATCTTCGTTCTTTCGCCGTTGAAGAACTCTCCGCCGTCATCGACGACGAGCAAGTTCCCCTCACCCCTGAGGAACGGCGACGCCTAATACGCGAGATTGCAGACGAAGTGATGGGCTTTGGTCCCCTACAGCGCCTGCTGGAGGATCCCTCCGTGACGGAAGTCATGGTGAACCGCTTCGATCAAATCTATGTTGAACGGCATGGGCACCTCGCGCTAACAGACCTCCAGTTCAGCTCCGATGCTCACCTCAGGAAGGTCATTGAGCGCATCGTTTCCAAAGTGGGGCGGCGAATCGATGAGACGTCGCCGCTCGTCGACGCCCGTCTCGAAGATGGCTCCCGCGTCAACGCGATTATTCCGCCCCTGGCCGTGAACGGACCTTCGCTGACCATTAGAAAGTTCAGCCACGTCCCACTTACGGTTCGCAACCTTATCGAGTGGGGCTCCTTGAGCCATGAGATGGCCGAATTGCTGAGTGCTTGCGTACTGGCTCGACTCAATGTCATCGTTTCCGGTGGCACGGGCACCGGCAAGACGACCCTCCTGAATGTGTTGTCGTCATTCATTCCAGAGTCCGATCGCATTGTCACTATCGAGGACGCCGTGGAGCTCCAGCTACAGCAGCGCCATGTGGTCAGGTTGGAGAGCCGCCCACCCAACATCGAGGGTAAGGGCGCCATCAGCATTCGAGATTTGGTGCGCAACTCCCTCCGTATGCGGCCCGACCGAATAATCGTGGGCGAGGTTCGCGGCGGAGAGTCGTTGGACATGCTTCAGGCCATGAACACAGGCCACGATGGTTCACTATCGACCGTGCACGCAAACTCGCCTCGTGATGCGATCGCACGTTTGGAGACGCTCGTACTGATGGCGGGGATGGACTTGCCACTCCGGGCAATCCGGGAGCAAGTTTCCTCGGCCGTGGATGTCATCGTCCAAGTGACGCGTCTGCGCGATGGAAGTCGCAGAGTGACCCATGTGACTGAAGTCCAAGGAATGGAGGGCGACGTAGTGACTCTGCAAGATATCTTCCTCTTCGATTACTCCGCCGGACTCGATGCCCAGGGCCGGTTCTTGGGCAAGGCGCTACCCACTGGGATCCGGCCACGCTTTATTGATCGATTTGCGGAGCTGGGCATCGCGGTGTCACCAGCAGTCTTTGGAGTTGCTCCGGTTCCGACAGGGAGGCGGTGACCGTGGAGAATCCATCTTTGTTCATTGTTGCCACTGGCCTATGTATCGCCGCTCTCCTGATCGTCATCGTGGTGGTCCTGAAACCACGTAACGGAAGCATTCCTTTTGAACGGCGGCGCCTGGGCACGACGCCGGACGACTCAGCCTTGGGCCGTGTGTCTCAATCGGCGGTCCAGGTGGTTGGTTCGGCCATTGGTCAGTCAGGCGGACCCTTCAACCGGGAGGTGCTGTACAGGGCCGGCGTGAAACAGGCCCCCGCCGATTTCACCGTCATCGTGACCATTGGAGCAATCGTCGTCGGCGTGCTGGCAGCATTGTTGATCCACCCTTTCATCGGCATTTTATTTGGTCTTGCTTTCCCGTTCGGTGCCAAGCTATTACTCGTCATCAAGACTGAGAAGCGCCGGGCAAAATTCGAAGCGCAGTTAACGGACACCATTCAAATGCTGATCGGGGGCCTTCGGGTCGGGCACAGCATCATGCGCTCCTTTGAAGCCGCTGCCCAAGAATCCCAAGCCCCCGCCTCCGAGGAACTAGCCCGGATTGTCAACGAGGTAAGAATCGGCAAAGACGCTCGGCAGGCTATCGAGGACTGCTCGGAACGCATGGACAGCGAGGATTTTCGTTGGATTGGCCAGGCTATTCAGATAAACCGGGAGGTCGGCGGCGACTTGGCCGAGGTCCTGGAGCAGGTGGCCGGTACTATTCGGGAGCGCAGTGAAATAAAGGGGCATGTACGCTCCCTTAGCGCCGAAGGGCGTATGTCTGCCGTCGTCCTCATCGCTTTGCCGATCGGGGTGGGATTGGTTCTTGCGGTGATCAATCCCCGATACCTCCGGCTATTCGTCGAACATCCCGTAGGCATTGGACTAACAATCTTGAGCCTTGTCCTCATTGTCACTGGCGGGTTCTGGATGAGCCGCACCGTGAAGATCAAGTTCTAGGAGGAAGACTAATGACACTTCTTGCATGGCTAATAGTCGCCATCATTGTTCTTCCCCTCGCCTACTTTGCGTGGTCCTTGGCAACCATAGACCGAAAGGGAATAGTTGCAATCCAGTCCAATTTGGGTTCTGGTTTCGCGCAGGGAGCCGGTGTCATTGTTCGGCGTCCTCCGCTGCTCCTTGGAGTTGCGAGAAAGCTAATGCCGGGCAGCTACGAAGCCAAGCTAGACCGATGGTTGGCCCTAGCCGGCCGTCCAAAATCGATGCCACTGACCAAACTCATTGCGATCAAGCCCATCCTGGGAGTGTCGGGGGCGGTCTTTGGAGTTTTGCTCGTCGCCGGCGGCCCTAGCCCGGTAAGCATTGGCCTGGGCTTGTTTCTGACAGTCTTCTTGTACTTCATCCCGGATCTGCTGGTTTACAACACGGGGACAAAGCGCCAGGAGGCCATCAAGCTCGAATTTCCAAACACGTTGGACCAAATGCTCATCTCTGTCGAGGCAGGTCTTGGGTTTGAGTCGGCGATGGAAAGGGCCTCGCTTAATGGGGCGGGACCACTTGCCCACGAACTAATGCGGACCCTCCAGGACATCCAAGTCGGTCGTCCTCGACAGCAGGCCTACGAGGCTTTGGCAGAACGGTGCAGCGTGCCGGACGTTCGTAGCTTCGTCTTGGCAGTGATCCAGGCCGATAAGTACGGCATCGGCATCGCCAACGTGCTTCGTGCTCAAGCCAAGCAGGCCCGCGTCAAGCGGCGCCAGAGCGCTGAGGAAAAGGCGATGAAACTGCCGGTAAAGGTGCTCTTTCCCTTGATTTTCTGCATCTTTCCAGTGTTGTTCATAATCCTTCTGGGTCCCGCCGCGATCAGAACCTTTCAAGCGTTCAGCTGATCCGTAGCGCGGGAAATAGACCGGCCGTTCACGGATCCCAGACCGCGGACGGCCACAACGGCCCCCTTCCGGTACCCAGAGCCGGGAGGGGGTCCTCCAATGTCCGGACTTACTCGCGCCGTGCCCTCGTCAGCTCAGCCCGTGCCAGCAGCTCGCTGTCCGACGGGTACGCTACTTCCTCCAACACCAACGGGTGCGGTGCGGCCAAAACGGACTTCGCATCACGTTTACGTTCCAGAAGACGTTCATGCAGCCAGCCCGGTTGCTCCAGGCCTTCGCCCACACGCAGGGCCGAGCCCACCAGGGACCGGACCATGTTATGGCAGAACGCGTCGGCCTGAACAGTAGCGACAATGACCCCGTCGCTCCCCCGTTCGAACTCAAACTTCTGCAGTTCACGGATGGTCGTGGCACCTTCCCGGGGCTTGCAGTAGGAACGGAAATCCTGGAGCCCCAGCAACTGGGCGGCGCCCTCATTCAACAGCGCGACATTCAACGGCGCCTTATGCCACAGCGTGATGCCGCGCAGCACCGGATCCCAACGTTCCGTGCCATCGGCAATGCGGTAACTGTAACGACGCCACAAGGCGGAAAAGCGGGCGTCGAAACCTTCCGGCGCCAGACCGGCGTCGTGCACTTCTATGGCACCGGTAAGATCGCCGAGAATACGGCTAAGGGCACCGCGAAGGCGACGTAAAAGCGCGACGGCGGGGTCGAGTTCGTGCCCACGCGGAAGTCCAAGCCACTCCGCTTCCGTCAGATCCAGATGGACCACCTGGCCGCGGGCGTGGACACCGGCGTCGGTGCGACCAGCAACCGTGACCCGGACCGGACGCCGCACGAGGAGGGCCAATGCCTCCTCAAGTGCTCCCTGCACGGTGAGCAGACCGGGCTGGAGTGCCCAGCCGTTGAAGGGGCCTCCGTCATACGAAAGATCCATGCGGACACGCAAAAACCCGCCGCCCCCCAAAGCGGGGGCAGCGGGTTTTCGTTCGTTCATAGACTTAAGTCTACTGTGAAGAATTCAGTGAATTACTTCTTGTCCTCAGCGGCCGGAGCCTCTTCGGTCTCAGCAACTTCAGCGTCAGCAGCCTCGGCCTCAGCGGCCGGAGCCTCTTCGGTTTCAGCAGCTTCGGTCTCTACAGCCTCGGTCTCAACAACCTCTTCCTCAGCAGCCGGGGCAGCCTTGGCAGCAGCAGCGGTTGCTTCAGCAACTACGGCCTGCTTCGGGGAAACCGGCTCGAGGACGAGCTCGATGACAGCCATGGGAGCGTTGTCGCCCTTACGGTTGCCGATCTTGGTGATACGGGTGTAGCCACCATCGCGGTTGGCGACAGCGCCGGCGATGTCGGTGAACAGCTCGTGGACGATGCCCTTGTCGCTGATCAGGCCGAGAACGCGGCGGCGGGAAGAGAGGTCGCCACGCTTGGCGAAGGTGACCAAACGCTCTGCGTACGGCTTCAGGCGCTTGGCCTTGGTGACCGTGGTGGTGATGCGCTTGTGCTCAAACAGAGCAGCTGCCAGGTTCGCGAGCATCAGGCGCTCGTGAGCCGGGCCGCCTCCGAGGCGCGGACCCTTAGTGGGGGTAGGCATAATAATTTCTCCTGTTGTGTAAGCCGGTCAGATCCATTGCTGGACCTGACGGCCAAGATCTGCTTTTTAGAGCTCGTCGTCGCTGAACGCGGCGTCGTCCTCTTCGATGGCTGCGGCGCGGGCTGCGAGATCGAAACCGGGAGGGGAGTCCTTGAGGGACAGACCCAGTTCGACGAGCTTTGCCTTGACCTCGTCAATGGACTTCGCACCGAAGTTACGGATGTCCATCAGGTCAGCCTCGGAGCGGGCAACGAGTTCACCCACGGTGTGGATGCCCTCACGCTTGAGGCAGTTGTAGGAACGGACGGTAAGGTCCAGATCCTCGATCGGCAGAGCCATGTCCGCTGCCAGGGCAGCGTCCGTCGGCGACGGGCCAATCTCGATACCTTCAGCTGCGGTGTTCAGCTCACGAGCCAGACCGAACAGTTCCACCAGGGTGGTGCCTGCAGAAGCAACGGCGTCGCGCGGAGCGATTGCCTGCTTGGTCTCGACGTCGACAATGAGCTTGTCGAAGTCGGTGCGCTGCTCAACACGGGTAGCTTCCACGCGGAAGGTTACCTTCATGACCGGCGAGTAGATCGAGTCAACCGGAATACGGCCGATCTCGGAGTCGCCGGACTTGTTCTGAGCTGCCGAAACGTAGCCACGGCCGCGCTCGATGGTCAGTTCGAGTTCGAACTTGCCCTTCGAGTTCAGAGTGGCAATGTGCAGATCCGGGTTGTGGAATTCGACGCCGGCCGGCGGAGCAATGTCCGCGGCGGTGACGACTCCGGGGCCCTGCTTGCGCAGGTAAGCAACAACCGGCTCGTCGTGCTCGGAGGAAACCGAAAGGTTCTTGATGTTCAGGATGATCTCGGTGACATCTTCCTTGACACCCGGAACCGTGGTGAACTCGTGCAGCACGCCATCGATCCGGATGCTGGTTACAGCGGCACCGGGGATGGAGGAGAGCAGGGTACGGCGGAGGGAGTTTCCGAGGGTGTAGCCGAAGCCCGGCTCCAGGGGTTCAATGATGAAACGGGAGCGGTTCTCGGATACAACTTCTTCAGACAGGGTGGGGCGCTGTGCAATGAGCACTTAGGTTTCCTTTCGGCGAGCATCCGCTATATGACGCAACACAGGTGGTGGAAATCGGCTTCGGTTTCCAGCCTGACCAGCCGGGCCATGCTTGTAGATGGTCTAAACCATGTACAGCAGGCCCGGCCGGTCAGACAGGGAATACCTAATTAGACGCGGCGGCGCTTCGGCGGGCGGCAACCGTTGTGGGCGCTGGGGGTGACGTCCTGGATGGAGCCAACCTCAAGGCCAGCAGCCTGAAGCGAACGGATTGCGGTTTCGCGTCCGGATCCCGGACCCTTGACGAATACGTCAACCTTGCGCAGACCGTGCTCCTGAGCGCGCTTTGCAGCAGCTTCAGCAGCCATCTGGGCAGCGAACGGGGTGGACTTACGGGAGCCCTTGAAGCCAACCTCACCGGCGGAAGCCCAGGAGATTACAGCACCGTTCGGGTCCGTGATGGACACGATGGTGTTGTTAAAGGTGCTCTTGATGTGCGCCTGGCCAAGCGCAATATTCTTCTTATCCTTGCGACGCGGCTTACGAACCGCTCCACGAGTCTTCGGGGGCATTGTTTCTCCTACAGAAAGTTATCGGGGGAAAACCAGGTCAATCCCGAGGGATTAACGTCCGGCCTTCTTCTTGCCGGCGACGGTGCGCTTCGGGCCCTTACGGGTACGAGCGTTGGTCTTCGTACGCTGACCGCGTACGGGCAGGCCCTTGCGGTGGCGCAGGCCTTCGTAGCTGCCGATCTCAACCTTGCGGCGGATGTCAGCGGCTACCTCGCGGCGAAGGTCACCCTCAACCTTGTAGTTGCCTTCAATGTAGTCACGCAGCTGGACCAGCTCGGCGTCAGTCAGGTCCTTGACGCGAACGTCAGCGCTGATGCCGGTGGCAGCCAGGGTTTCGTGTGCACGGGTCTTGCCCACGCCGTAGATGTAAGTAAGCGCAATTTCCAACCGCTTTTCGCGGGGAATGTCTACGCCAGCGAGACGAGCCATAGTGGCGGTACTCCTTGAATAAACCGGAGGTCGTAGGCAGTACACCCACACGATCCGTGTGGCCCCAGCCTCCGACCGGGGGTACGTTGACCAGGCTCTGTAATGCAGTCCTGGCACAACTTGTGCTGCCTTTATTTACTTGCGTGGGCTAGCAACCCAGGTTTGCCCTTGCGGGCGCTGATTCCCTGAAGGGGAATTAGCCCTGGCGCTGCTTGTGGCGCGGGTTCTCGCAGATCACCATGACCCGGCCGTTACGGCGGATCACTTTGCACTTGTCGCAGATCTGCTTGACGCTCGGCTTGACCTTCATGGCGTTCCTTTGCGTGTTTTGCAGTTGATCTGCTGGAGCGGCTTGGCACTATTGCCTGGGCCGCCCAGCAATTTACTTGTAGCGGTAGACGATACGACCACGTGTGAGGTCGTATGGGCTCAGCTCCACCACTACCCGGTCCTCGGGGAGGATTCGAATGTAGTGCTGACGCATCTTCCCAGAGATGTGTGCGAGAACGACGTGCTTGTTGGTGAGCTCAACACGAAACATCGCATTGGGCAGCGCCTCAGTCACAACGCCCTCGATCTCAATGACCCCGTCCTTCTTGGCCATATCCTCCGCTAACTGTTGTTTGCCGCTGTCCTCCGGTTAGGCACCGAAAATCCAACGGACGTTTTTTGTTTGCTTGGCCCTCTTGGAACCACGACACTAAAAAGGGCGTGGCTGCACAGACAACCAACAAATAACTCTACGCCAATGGGGCCGGAAAGTTAAATCCGTCCATGGTAGCGCACGTACCGCCGCCCGTCACTCCCCTACGGTTCGGTAAGCAGGGAAGTCTCCTGCCGCCGTCGTGACACTTTCGGCTGCTTCAACACCGTCCAGGATCGCCAAACGCACGGCTTCGGCTGCGGCACTTTGGAGCGTTATGAGCGATACCTGCCGCGCCTGCTCGGTACTGCGATCAAGCCCGACGGCGCCCGTCGCCAGGGCGAAAACGGTGTCACCGTCCGCCAAAGTATGGGACGGATCCAAGGCCCGCGCCAGACCGGCATGCCCGGAGCTGGCGGTCCGCTTGCACTCGGCAACATCAAGCACAGCATTCGTAGCGATCACGACGAGCGTGGTATTGAGTCCTTGCGGAGGGGCCGGAACCCGGCCGCGCGCGTCTAAGGTGGGGCCACGACGGCCGGGGTCCCCGGCCGAGCTTGCGAGGTTGGGGACCTGTTGGGGAGGAACGACCGAGCGCGCAGAGGGTTGCTGCCCCTCCGCACGGAACAGTGGCGTCCCGAGTGCGTTCACGACGGCAAGGGCTCCAACGATCACCCCACCGTCGAGCGTGATCGAAGATGTTCCGACCCCACCTTTGTATTGCCCGCGCGCAATCACAGCGCCCGTGCCGGCACCGACGTTTCCGCGTTCGACGGCGGCATGGTCACCTGAGTCGAACGCTGCGGCGGCTGCCTGGTAACCCATGTCGGCGTCGGGCCGCGCTTTCACGTCACCACCGCGTCCGAGGTCGAAGATAGCCGCGGCCGGAACGATCGGCACCACGGTCCCGGGAACCGCAAAGCCCCGGCCCTGCTCCTCACACCAGAGTTGGGCACCAGTAGCGGAGGCCAGCCCAAAAGCACTGCCACCCGTCAGCACGATGGCGTCGACCGTGGATACCAACGTCGTCGGATCAAGAGCGTCAGTTTCGTGCGTACCGGGGCCTCCCCCGCGTACGTCCACCGACCCCACGGTTCCCACAGGCGGAAGGACGACTGTCACGCCACTGAGCCACCGGCCGTCGTTCTTCTGAACGTGACCAATACGAATGCCCGGTACATCGGTGATTTGGGACGCCATGAGGCCATTCTGCTCCACGTGAGCCCGGAAGCCTACGTACTTCATTGGCTTCCGGGCGGTCACGTCAGCGCGCGATGGCACCCTCCGCAATGCCGAGACGACCAAGAGTGGCGCGCAGGGATTGGGCCGAATCGTGGATGAATCGTTCACCGTCATACGGGATGGCACGTAGCTCGCTCAGCGGAAGTGCCCCGCCATCCTCCACCCGCGCCTGGTATTCGGCGGCCATTTCACGGATCCGGGCAACCTCCCGCTGGTCCAGATCCGGATGCACGGCCAGCCATTCGGGATCCTCCAAGCCAATTGGCAGGTGCAGGGCCGGGCCGGCGTTTTCGATAGACAGCGGAAGGCCCGGATTCGCCTCGTGCAGAATGCCCAGAATGGCATCCCAATCGATGCTGCCCTGTCCGATCGGGGCAAACACGCGCCCGAATACCCCGTCCTGGTCCCCGAGAACGAAGTCCCTGAGGTGGGTCGCCCTTGTATAGGGCGCCACGCGCCGGGCCGCGGCCACGGGATCCTCGCCGCGGACCACTACGTTGGCGGTGTCGAAGGTGACGCCCAGGACGTCCGGACCTACGGATTCCACCAGGCGAACCACCTCGTAGCTGGTGATCTCTTCATGGGTTTCAATGTTCAGATGAACCCCATGGTCCCTGGCCACGGGTGCAAGCAAGCGAAGGAATTTCTCGATCGCAACGAGCTGGTCCGGCCAGGGGGCATCCGTACGGAAACGATCGAACACGTAGTAGCCAGGCATGCCGCGCTGGTAGTTGGCGCACGCCACCCAGAGCTCGGTAACCCCGGCGGCTTCGTGTGCAGCCTCGATCATCCGGACCATACCGCGTGTGTAGTCACCGTCGCCGAGCCTGCGCACCTGCGGTGCCTCGGCGGAGGCGTAAGGATTGACCTTGGCCAAACCCATCTGCAGGTAAAGGCCCAATTCGTCGGCGCAGGCCCGCACCTCCCTGAGCACCCCACGGTCCAGTGTGGGTGAAACGTCCATCACAGTACGGAAATACACACCTTCCATGCCCATCGCGTGGGCACGTTGGAGGATACTGACCGCAGATTCATCGGCCTCGTGGGGAATCTTGCTTCCATCAACACCAATTCGCATTTTTTGTCCTTAATAAGTTCTGGATGTCTTCTCTTTGTCCGCGTACCGGCACGGCTACCTGAGGCGGGGCGCCGCTAACGTCCCCAGTTGTAGAAAGAGAAAGTCGGCGAGTAGTCGAAGTGCTTGACCGAATCCGAGAGCACCGCCGTGAACTGCGCCCGGTAGAGGATGATGGTGGGAGAATGGGCCCGCCAGGAATCCACGAGCGCATTGATATAGGGCAACTGCGATTCGAGGTCCGGTGCCCCGTTGAGTTTGTCCATGAGTTCAGGGGTTCCGGCAATGCAGATGTGCTGGTTGTTGAAGGAGCTTCCGCAGGTCATCTTCTTGCGCAGTTCGTAGGCTGCAACGGCTCCTCCGGTTTCGAACAAGAGCGCCGACTGGTATTTGCCGGTGTTGAACTTGGTGGCGAAAGCCGTGGGTGTCTGCGAGTCAATGTTCACCTGCACCCCGATTTCCTCCCACGACGACTTGAGGATCGTCGCGAGCGTGGACACTCCGGGCGACGAGGGATTGATCATGAGGTCTATCTGCGGATCCTTGAGCCCGGATTCAGCGACCAACGCCTTGGCCTTTTCTTTGTCCAAGGGCCGCGGAGCCGAGCGTGCAGCGTCGAAACCCGGAATACCGGGAACGAAGGGGCCGTAGAAGCTGTCTGCATAGCCGTAGGCCACGCTGGCTTTGATCTGCTCATACGGCACCGCATAGGTGAGTGCCTCACGCAGTTTCGGATTGGCAGTTGTGCCCGAGGAGTTGTCCAGGGAGACGGTCACCGGAGCGAAAGCAGGAGCTGTGGTGACACGGCAGCAATCCTCCTGACTCAGCTGGTGCACCACGTAAGGCGGCAGGCCGAGCGTCACGTCGGCCTCACCACGGCGGGCCTGCAGCATGAGGGTGGGGATTGACGTGATGAAATTTACCCGGACTTCAGCTTCCTTGGCCGGTTCGCCGTAGTAGTTCGGGTTCCGGGTAAGGACGGCGTAGTTGTTGGCCACATATTCGTCCAGTACGTAGGGCCCGCTGCTGCTGGCTGTGTGCGAGGCCAACCATTGGTTCGGGACGCCCTTCTTGTCCTCCCCGTGCTCCTTGATGACTTTCGGGTCATAGATCGAACCGCGGCTCTGTGCCAGTGTCACCAGGATTGCCGGATACGGTCGCGACAATTCCAGTCGTACGGTCTGGGGATCCATCACTACGACGTCGCTGATCAGCGGTGGGTCCGTCAGGCCGATCTGCAACCCCAAGGCACCGCAGCCGCCGATGGTGAGGTTACGCATGATCGAGTACCGCACGGCTTCGGCGTCCAGCGGGTTGCCGTTGGCGAACTTCGCTCCAGGGTGCAGGGAGAAGGTATACGACTTCCCATCCGGTGAGACCGTCCACGACGTCGCGAGGTCGCCGCTGACCCGCTCGGGATCGTTAATGGCCACCCGGGTTCCGTCGGCCTGGGCCTCCTGATCCAGCCTGACCAGTCGCGCATAGAAGTTGGTTGCAAAACTGTTCTCATTACCCGCACATACAAACGCAGGGTCGATGTTGGTCAAGGACGCGGCCCAGTTCACAGTGAATGGCCTGTCGGCCGCATCAGAAGGCACGCCGGGCTGCGCACAGCCGGCGAGTGCTAGCAGGCCCACGGTGGCGAGTGCCGCCGTCGTTCGCCTTATGGCCGTCGTCCATTTCGGGAATGTTTTCATGTCAGCTTCCTTCCATGGCGTTGCCCGATCCCGCCGCTGCGAGCGCCTTCGCCCGTCGGCGGGCACCCGGCACGGCATCCAGCAGTGCACGGGTGTAGGGATGGGTGGTGTTGTCAAAGACCTCTGCGGCGGTACCGGCTTCCACGATCTCCCCGGCATTCATGACGGCGATGTTGTGGCTCATGAGCCGGGCAACCGCCAGATCGTGGACGATGAAGAGGTAGGTAAGTCCGAGTTCGTCCTGCAGGTCGCTAAGGAGGTTCAGGACCTGGGCTTGAATGGAGACATCCAAGGCACTCACGGGCTCGTCCAACACCACAAGGTCCGGGTTGAGGACAAGGGCACGGGCGATCGCGATGCGCTGGCGTTGGCCGCCGGAGAACGCGAAGGGAAAACGCTGCGTCTGCTTGACGCTGATTCCCACAAGATCCAGGACTTTGGCCACCCTGCGCGAACGTTCCGCTGAATCGGAGACGCCGTGCACAATGAGTGGCTCTTCCACCAGGTCCCCCACCGTGAATCGCGGGTCAAGGGATCCGTTGGGGTCTTGGAAGACCATCTGGATCCTGCGCCGCATCTTGCGCATCCCGGGTTTGGAGAGGGTGGTGAGATCTACGCCGTCGAATTCGATCAGGCCGCTGTCGGCGTCGGTGAGGCCCATGACGCAGGCCGCCGTCGTCGATTTGCCGCTGCCCGACTCCCCCACGAGCCCGAGCGTCTGGCCGCGGAGCAGCTCGAAGGAGACATCGTGCAGGATTTGTGTCTTGTGCCGCTTCCCAATTCCTTTGGCGTAGGACTTGTTGAGCTTCTCCACCCGAAGCAGCGGGGTGGCGTTGGCGATGCTCATGCTGGGACTCCTTCAGGATCGTTGGCGAAGTGGCAGCGGACAACTGCGCCGTTGGACAAGGTGCGGGGCTCCGGCCTTTCGATGGCGCAGCGCTTTTGGTCCCGGCCGATCGGGCACCGGGGTGCGAAGGGGCAGCCGGGTTCGTCCACCGAGAGGTCCGGCGGAGACCCTGGGATGGCAGGCAAGGCGCCGCGCCGCGCGGTGGCGGGATCGATGACGCAGTCCAGGAGGGCTTTGGAGTATGGGTGGCCGGGGGCGGCGAACAACGCTTCGGTAGTGGTGGATTCGACGAATCGTCCGGCGTACATGACGTTGACGCTGTCGCAGAGTTCCTCAACGATTCCCAGATTGTGGGTGATCATCACCAAGGCATTTCCGCGCTCGTCGCAGATCTTGGCCAACAGATCCAGCACCTGCGCCTGGGTTGTTACGTCCAGGGCGGTGGTGGGTTCGTCTGCGACCACCACCGAGGGGTCATTGGCGATGGCCATGGCAATCAGGACGCGTTGCCGCATGCCCCCTGAATATTGGTGCGGATAGTCGGAGATCCGGCGGGCGGGATCGTTGACGCCCACTTCGCCCAGAAGCTCACAGGCCAACTTCCGGGCTGCCTTGGCTGAGACATCCTGATGAACTCGGATGGTCTCCACGAATTGGCTTCCGATGGTCTTCAGCGGATCCAGCGCCGCCATGGGGTCCTGGAACACCAAGCTGATGTCCTGGCCACGGACCTTGGAGATTGCGGCGTCATCGAGGCCCACAATTTCCTTGCCGTTGAGCTTTACGCTGCCGCCGACAACCCGGCCGGGTGGGGGCACAAGCCCCATGAGTGACATGGCCATGGCGGATTTTCCGGACCCCGATTCACCCACGATCGCAAGTCGTTGGCCTTTGTGCAGGTCGAAGGAAACGTCACGGACCGCGTGGACGGTCCCCAAAGCCGTCACGAAATCCGTGCGCAATCCTTGGACGCTGAGCACAGGGTCCGGGCCGCCGTTGGACGACACTTGAGGTGCGGGAAGGGACAGTGCATTACTTTGCATCAGCGTGCTCCTACTCGTGTGCGGGGATCGGCTGCGGTCATCAGAACGTCTGCCAGCAGGCTCACAACTACGTAGAGGACTGCTGCCATCAGTAGTACGGCTTGGACCACTCCGAAGTCTTTTTGGATGATGGCGTCCGCGGTCATGGACCCGATGCCGGGCCAGCCGAACACTTTCTCCACCAGCAGGCTTCCTGCGAGGAGGTCTGCGAAGAGGAGCGACGCCGCGGGCAGCAGGGACAGGAGGCCGTGGGGTGCCACGTGCCGGTTGTACACCGGGAACCGGCGGAGACCGTGGCTCTGGGAAACGGCCACGAAGGTTTCCCGCAGGGTGCCCCGCAACTGGTTACGGTAGAGCCTGCTGAGGAAGGCGAAGGGACCGAGTGCCACGATCGTTGCAGGCAGGATCAGGTGCCAGGCTGCGTTGGCGAAGGTTCCCCATTGTCCGGCCAGCAGGGCATCGACGGTGAACATTCCAGTAACGTTCGGAGGTTTGAGCATTCCTGGTGATAGCCGTCCTTCAGGTCCGGGGAAGATGCCCAGCTGGATCGAGAAAATCATCAGTGCCAGCAGCGCAATCCAGAAAGGCGGCGAACCCATGGCCAGGGAGGACGCGAAGCGGACGAGCTGGTCCGGCCACCGGCGCCTTGAGTACACCGCGAAGCTTGCCGCGAGCACCGCGGCGACGATCGCAATAATGACTGACAACAGACCAAGTTCCAGTGTTGCGGGGAGCCGCTGGCCCAGGAGTGTGCCCACGCTGTTGCCGGTGCTGTATGAGAAGCCGAAGTCGCCGCGGAGCAGGGAGCCCATGTAGTTTCCGTATTGGACCACCAGGTTCTCATCCAGGCCCATGGACTTGCGCAAGGCTGCAATGGTTTCCTCGGTTGCGGTGTCACCGGCAATGGCACGTGCGGGGTCGCCCGGAACTTTGCGGAGCAGTATGAACGTGAAGATCGAAGCGCCGAAGACGGTGGCGAGTGCCACGCCCAGGCGTTTGAGGAGTGCGCTGGTCATTGGATCCTCACTTCGCCTGGATGAATTCGCCTCGGGGATCCAGGACTTCACGGGCCCTGTCCGCGATAACTGTGGTGAGGGTGACTGCTATCAGCAGCCCCAGGCCCGGGAATCCGGCGATCCACCACTGCCCGGTCAGGAAGAACTGCTGGCCTTCGGTGATCATTTCGCCCCATTCTGCGGTGGGCGGCTGGGCCCCCAGCCCGAGGTACCCGAGAGCTGCCAGGGACAGCACGGCCGCTCCGAACACGGCAGCCATTTGCAGGATCATGATGGGTATCAGGTGGGGCAGAACATGCCGGAACAACACCCTGGCCGGGTGGGCGCCGATCGCCATTGTGGAGCGAATGAAGTCTTGCCCATAGAGGCGCATCACTTCGCCCCGGAGGGTTCGCATGTACCACGGGAAGGAGTGCAGCGAGAGCCCAATGACCGCCGCAGTGACACCGGGTTTGAGGGCCATTGCAATGGCCATGGCCAGCAGGAGCGCCGGGAAGCAGAGGATGGAATTGGTGAGCCAGGTGAAGACCGTGTCCACCCAGCCGCGCATTGAACCGGCCAGAAGCGCGGTCACGCAACCCACGATTGCACCGATCACGGCAATTGCAAGTCCGGCGAGGATCGAGGTCTGACCACCGGCCAGGAAACGGGCCAGCACGTCACGGCCCGTGTCATCGGTCCCCATGGGGTGGGCGAAACTTGGAGCTTGGAGGACCGCACCGAGGTTGATCGCGTCAGCCTGGAGCCGCCAAAGCAGCGGGCCAAGCAGCGTCACCACAACAAGGGCGGCCAAGAGGGACAGGGTGAGGGTGAGCTTCCGATCGCGCTTGAGGAAACTTCTGAAAGGCCGGCGCCTTGGCGCTGCAAGAACCTGCGGGGCGACTATAGCTGTCATGAGAGTCCTTCCTCTCCGGAAAGGATCGTGGCCGGAGACGCAATGCCGGCGCCGATCGATGTGAGGATTTGCCGCAAAGTTGCGGCGCTGATGAGCAATTGCTGGCGGCGCTCGGCGGGCGTGGGGTCCTCGTCCCAATCGGCAAGCGCTGGAATGTCCCCCCGTGCCACACGGTCGAGCGTTAGCATGCCGAGCCGGGCCAACTGTGCGACTCCTTCGGCGTCAAGGTGGGGCTCATGGCGGAACCATGAACGGTCGAAAATGGGTGTGTCGAACTTTCCGCGATGCTGTTCTACGGTGAAATCGCGCACTCCGGCGGCCAGCAGGCTTCCCAGCAGCGCCTTCCAGTCCAGGACGCCTTCGCCCACGGGGCGCAGCCGGCGGCGGTACCCGTGCGGGACCTGAAAAAGGACAACATCCTCCAGATGGGTCATCCGGATGGAGGGTCCCAGGGCTCTGGCGACTTCGTGCGGGTCTTCCGCACGCACCACGAGGTTCGCCACATCAAGTCCGATGCTGAAGACGGCCGGATCCAAGGTCTCCACCAAGGACAGGACCTCCGTTGAGGCGAGGTCCTCATGGGTCTTCACGTTGATCCGCACGTTGTTGTCCCGGGCCTGTTCTGCCAGGGACTGGAGGTTCGCCCGGATAATCCGGAGCTGTGCAGGGTGGTCAAGAAAGCGGCCCTGCTCCGCAACGCCTTCCCGCACCGACCGCGTGTACACGAAGAACTCCTTGATGCCGAGATCCAGACCACGTGCCAAGGACTTGCTCAGTTCGCGTCGGACCGCTGCAGGTTCGCCCACGGGACCGGCACAGCCGAGTCCCAGTTGGAGTTCGACGCCGGCACGCCCGGCTTCCGCTGCTACCTCGTCCAAGCAGTCCGGCATCTCGCCCGAGAGTTCCGCAGTGATGTTGTTGAGCACGACGAGTGTGAAGCCGTCCTCAATCGCCTGCCGAAGGGAAGCAAGCAGCGGGAGCTCCTCCATCCCCGGGTAGCGGGTGAACTGGACTCCGAGGCGGACGCCGCGGAAATCGCCGTCTTGTGAAGACCTCAAGCCGTGGGTTTGTTGTGTGATCTGGGTCATGCTCAACAAGGTACACTCGTAAGACGTCTTACGAAAGGGTGGATTTTAGAACTTTGATGTGAGACGCTTCGTGGACGCAGGAAAACTGAGGGGGCACCATGGCGGTGAACGGCAAACGCAGTGTGGTCGACGAGGCGATTGATGACATCCGTCATCGGATTCGCCAAGGCGAATGGGGTCTGGGCGACCGGATTCCGCCCGAACCGGAACTCGGTAGGGCCTTGGGACTGAGCCGCGCTCCTTTGCGCGAGGCTCTCCGTGCGCTGGTGCACGCGGGACTCCTCGTGACCCGGCAAGGCGACGGGACATTCGTCGCAGCAGTCGATGAGCAGGAGATCGCCCTTCGAAAAGGCTTCCAGGACGCGGACCCTTTCGAGGCGGTCGAGGTCAGGCGAAGCCTCGACGTACCGGCAGCAGCTTTGGCCGCTCAACGCCGGGACCAGACAGACCTGGACAAGCTCCAGGACGCCCTTGACCGCCGTCGCGCTGCCGCGGAATCACGGGACGATGACGGCTTCCGGGAAGCCGACATCGACTTCCACCGCGCTGTGGTTGACGCCGCACACAACCAACTTCTGGCTGGCATCTACGGTTCCCTGGCCGCCAGCATTGACGGTTCCTGGACCTCCCCCGCCGGCTTGGACCGTGCCGCAAGCACAGGACATGACCATCACGACGACCTCTTCGAAGCCATCCGCGATGGATCAGTGCAAGACGCGATGCTGGTGGCCGGAACCATCCTGGACAACCAGGCGTCCGACCTGGAGAACAAGTGATCACACGCGTCAAGGCGGCGTTCGTGATCGGCTACGCGGACGGCGACCACTGCATCATGCCTGATGCCGAACTTGTCCACGACGACGGAACCGTCCTGTTCGTGGGCCGGGACTACGCCGGGCGTGTGGACGTTGAGATCAACGCCGGGCAAGCCATTGTGTCCCCTGGTTTCATCGACCTCAACGCGCTGGCGGACATCGACCACGCAATCTTCGATTCCTGGCCGGATGCCTCCCGCCGCCTGGGCATGGTGTGGTCTGAGGAATACCTCAAGGACCACGGAGCCGTCTTTACCCGTGAGCAAGCCCGCTTCCGACGCGAATTCGCATTATCCCAACTGGTCCGCAACGGCATCACCACCCTCATGCCCATCGCCTCGGAGAGCTATCACGAGTGGTGCGAGGACTATCAGGACATGGCCGATACAGCCGAGGCTGTGGAGGCAATTGGCCTCCGCGCCTACTTGGGCCCCAGCTATCGCACAGCCGTGCCCTACACGGACGGCAGCAATGTGCTGCTCCACGAGGACGAACGGCGGGGCCTGGACGGACTTGAGGACGCCATCCGCTTCGCCCAGGATTTCGAAGGACGTGCCAGCGGGCTGATCCGCACGGCTTTGCTTCCGTCGCGGATAGAGACCCAGACCGAACAGACACTGCGTCTGACCCGCAAGGCCGCGGATGAGCTGGGCATTCCCGTCCGTCTGCATGCCGCACAGGGACTCTTCGAAATAGAAGTCATGATCGCCCGCACCGGAATGCGTTCCATGCCCTACCTCGCGGATCTGGGCTTCCTCACCGGGAAGACCTTCATTCCGCATGCATGGACGGTTCCGGGGCATCCGCTCATGCCCAAGGCCTTCGGCGCCGGGGATGACCTCCAACTGCTCGCGGAATCCGGCGCGAGTGTCCTGCTCTGCCCCATCCCGATGGCCCACTATGGCGGCATGTTGGACAACTACGACTCTTACCGCGAAAGGGGCATCCGGGTGGTGCTGGGGACGGACTCCGCCCCGCCGAACATGATCCGCGCCATGGATCTGGCCATGGGTATGACCAAGTCGATCACGGGCGACCGCACGAGCGCCCAGGCTGCGGATCTCTTCCGATCAGCCACCCTGGACCCGGCAGAAGCCCTGGACCGCACGGATCTCGGCCGCCTGGCGGCCGGAGCCCAGGCAGACTACTTTGTTCTGGATCTGGCTGGCCAGCACATTGGACCGTATGGCGACCCCATCCGCACCATGGTGATGAACGCCGACGGCCGTGACATCTCGCGTGTTGTGGTGGCTGGCCGCACCATCGTGGAGAACGGTGAAGTAGTCACCATTGACACCACCGGTTACCGGGCGCGCGCACAGGAATTCCTGGACCACTACATCGCTTCACTGAGCCTCTCGGACCATGCCAAGCGGCCAACGCAGCAACTGCTCCCGCCCAGTTTCCCACTGCGCTGAGTCGGCGCAGCACGCCTGGGCCAGGAGCCGGCCTCGCGCGGTTACGGGATCGGGACGGGCACGACGCCGAGCGGCGCCAACTGCTCGGCGCCTCCGCCTGGGGCGGACAGGACCCAGATGCCCTTTTCGTGCACGGCCACCGAGTGTTCCCACTGGCAGGACCGCTTGCCGTCGGTGGTGACAACGGTCCAGTCATCGTCCAAGGTGGCAGTCTCGATGCCACCGCGGACCAGCATGGGTTCGATCGCGAGGCACAGCCCCGGGCGGATCTTCGGGCCGCGGTGATTGGTGCGGTAATTCAGGACGTCCGGGGCCATGTGCATTTCCGAACCGATCCCGTGGCCCACGTAATCCTCCAGGATGCCCAGCGGCTTACCGGTGACGGAAGAAACGTAGTCATCAATGGCATTACCAATATCGCCCACGAACTTGCCCTTGGCCAGGGCAGCGATTCCTCGCCACATGGCGGCCTCGGTGACATCAGAGAGTCGCTGGTCCTCAGGATCTGCCGTGCCAACGATGACGGTGCGGGCGGAGTCCGAGTGCCATCCGTCAACGATGCAGCCGCCGTCGATGGAAATAATGTCGCCATCGTTGAGGACACGGTTCCCGGGGATGCCGTGGACGACTTCCTCGTTGACTGACGTGCAGATGGTGGCGGGAAAGCCGTGGTAGCCAAGGAAGTTGGACTTGGCCCCCGCGTCATTCAGGACTGCCGCGAAGACGTCGTCGAGGTCCTTGGTGGTGACGCCTGCCTTGGCCGCCGCAACGGCAGCGTCAAGGGCACGGCTGAGGACCAAACCTGCCTCGTGCATCTTGCGCATTTGCTCGTTGGTTTTGTATTCGATGCGGGGCTGACCGAACGCCATGTTCTCCTCTGGATGGTTTGCTGTAGGAGCCGATCAGGCCCCGTGCTCCAACCATTTTCCCGCATCGGAGAGCATGGTCGAAATTGGTTCGATTCCCAGCTCTTCGCGGAGGCGGTCCAAACGGTAGGTTCTGTCCCATCCGAGCTGGCTGACGGCATAGCGCGTGAGGCGTGGTGCCCGTCCGGAAACGAGGGCAGCGGCCTCGGAAATACCGGCAAGAACCATGGCAGCGGGCTCGGGGACGTACCTGATGCCCACCCCGGCATGGCCAGTGACAGCAAGCACCTGCCTGAGCACGGTGCCGAGCTCCACAGGCTTCGCGTCGGCCACGTTGATAGCCCCGCGGGCATCGGAATGGCAAGCTGCCAGCGCTGCCCTTGTCAGGTTGTCCACGTGCGTGAGTTGATGACGAATACCGGCATGGCCAACGGTGAGAAGCCGTCCGTGGCGTACATTGCTGACCAGGCGCGGCAGCAGCGTCCGGTCCCCCGGTCCGTAAACTCCGTGGGGCCGAAGAACCACGGCATTGCGATGCCGTCGGGCCTCCACGTCGGCGAGCGCCTTGCTCCTTGCGTAGGCGTTGAGGTGGCGCACAGCCACGTCTTCTTCGCCGCGGTTGGTGCAGGCCTCCCACCACGGGTAGACGCTTGAACTGGAAATGTGAACCAGTCGTGTTGTTGGGTAGGCCTCAGCCACGGCACGGGTACCCATCACATTGGTGCGGTAGAACGTGCGGGCGGGGCCCCAGTCCGCCACGTGCGCGGCGGCGTGGATCACAGCGTCCACGGCCGGCAATCGGCCAGGCGGCACACCATTTAGGTCCCAATACGTCAGGGCAGGGCCTTGGCGCCGTGCGAAACGAACAACTTCCCAGCCTTGGGCCTCGGCGGCAGCAGCGACTGCTCCCCCAATGAAACCGGTGGCCCCGGTAACCGCGATTTTCACTGCGCCCCGGATTTGTCAGCGGACTTGCGGGCAAAGTCGCGTCGAAGTGCTTCCCGGTCCGGCTTTTTGTGGCGCCCGCTATGAGGGATGGCATCAAGGATTTCGATGTGATCGGGGAGAGCGGATTCGTCAATCATCTCCGGGAGGACCTTGGTTAGCTTTGCTTTCAGCTGCCCCACTGATTGCCCCTTTGCCCTTGGGTCTCCCTGCGCCTCTGATTTCCCCTGTGCAGGCACGACCGCCAGCCACACAGCTTCATCACCGATCCCGTCCGGAACCCCCACCATGACGGCCTGCTGAACTCCGGACACGGAATGGATCAGCGGTTCATACAGTGCAGGGTAGATGTTGGTCTTGCCCCGGATGATCATGTCCTTCTTGCGCCCGATCATCACCAAGCGCGCGGGACCCGTTCCGGGGCCTCCCGCACCGTGGTCCAGCCGCACCAGGTCTCCGGTGGCGTGCTCAATCATGGCTTCCTCGCCCAGATATCCGTGACACATGTTCGGTCCCCGGGCGTACAGTTCGTGGTCTTCCCCCACCCGTATGCCGACGGCGGGCAGTGGCTCTCCGAGGAAATCACCTTCGCCGCTGCCGTCCGGCGACGTGAATTCGGCTTCAGCGCCAGACGCGAAGGCCAGCTTCTCCCTACCATCAGCGACGGCGATTGGCAGCAACTCCGTCATGCCGTAGATGAGTTTGAACTCGACGCCGGGAAGCAGCGCCGTTGCCCGTTTCAGGAACGGAGCCAGCACCGGCGCGGCTCCAAGCATTACTGTCCGCAGTGTTCCTGGGAGCCTTACGCTGCCGTCCTCGACCGCATCCAGAATGGGCGCCAACTGGGAGGGCACAAGGAAAAGGTGCGTCGCGCCGTCGTACGAGTCCTCTTTGCCAGCCACCGGCCCAAGCTCGCGTGCCAAGCGAAGAGGATCAATGTGCGCGGAGAAGCCATAGCCGGGCATGGTCCAGTGCGCGCCGGCGATGAGTGCCGGCAAGCCCATCATCAGCTGCTCGGAGTGGATGCGATCCCCCTCGCCAAAGGTACAGCGCTGGTTGAGCTGCTCGAATCCTGCCCCAAGCGAACCCCGTGTATGTACTACGCCTTTGGGCGCACCGGTGGTCCCTGACGTAAAAATGATCACGGCTTCCTGCGCGGAGGAAGCCGATGTGGAAGGCGGAACCTTATCCCTAAGAAGCGCCGCACTGGCTAGTCGCTTCACCGGCGTCGCGCCTCGGGGAACGCCAGGGAGCCAGGGGCCGGAATAGTAGTGCCGGACGTCCATGGCTCCGTAATCCGGCAGCAGCAATCCCCTCCGCCGGGCCAGCGGCCGCAATGGGCCCCTGGTACTCAGCGCGTACAGAAGGGACTCAGCGGCAGCCCAACGCGGGGCAGCCAGCCTGGCCCGATCATGGAAAAGCGATGGTCCGATTCCTGGATCGATGAACACCACAGAACCACCGGCGCGGACGGCCCCCAGGGCCAGGATGAACGCCGCTGGGCTGGGGCGGACCGAGAACAGCATCCGTTCACCGGCACCGAAGCCATCTTCATGGAGATGCCGGGCAGTAGCATCTATACCTTTGACCAGTTCCCGGTATGTGATGGTCCGTCCTGGTCGCAACCGGCCTGGGCGCCGTAGTCGCCCTGGAGCATGGTTCCAAGGGGAAAATCTGCCGGGCGCCGTGATCGCCGGGCTATCTGGCACGCGCCCAGCTGCGGCATGGACGGCCTCGATGAGATCGGTGCCGGACACGGTATCTTCCAACAATGCGTCATCAGGCATTGACCAGCTCCAGCTTCCTGTATCCGGGAATGAGCACACGCTTGCTCACTTGCCGGGACGAGACGACCCACGGATGTCGGGCATACCTGTCCAGGAGCAAAGACAGCGTCGCATTGATCTCGGCCATGGCCAACGGCATGCCGATGCAAAAGTGCGGCCCCGCACCGAACCAAAGCTGACGCGCGTGCGGCGGGGTGGGAATCCCAGGCTCGAATCCGCCCAGGCTCTTGGAGGCGTGAACAGTCGATAGCAAAAGACGGTCTCCGGCCCGGATAGCGACTCCGCCAAGGGTGCAAGGAGAAACAGCATCCCTCAGCATCATGGGGGACGGCACGGTGAACCGGAGTGCCTCGTTCACGGCCAAGGCAACACCGGACCGATCCTCAACGAGGCCCGCAATGCGTCCGCTGTCAGCGAGCAGGGCAGTCAGCCGCGGAACAAAGGACACCAACGTCTCTGTTCCCACCATCACGAACGCGCTGATGATGCCCATGGCTTCCTCCTCGGTCATGCCAAGTGCCCGCAGCCGACCGGGAAACGTTTGGGGGTCGCTCTTCCGGTACGCTTCCGTCGCCGGTCCTGCCAAAACCCCGACGGCGGATCTTCCCTTCGCGATCTGCTTCACCGTCAGCGTGGGGCGCCCCAGACGGACGAGTGAAGAGATGGAAGACCCTAAATTGAAGAGTTCCGTGTCGGGCAGCCGGCCAGGTGCATCATCCGGCACGCCCAGCAGCCTGGAGATGACTCCCCCGGCAAGCTCCTTGACGCAGTCCACCAGATCCACGTGGCCACCTGCGTCCAATCCGTGGTGTAAGCGATCATGAAGCGAAGCAGCAGCCGGCTCGACAATCGCCGCCACCGAGCCTGGAGTGAAGAGGTCGGCGAGTTTGCGCCGCAGCTCCCTGTGCTCGGTGCCGTCCATGTTCACCAGCGCCTTTGGCCCCACTACGGGAGTCCAGAGCGCACCCGAACCCGACGGTCCGTTCTTGATGAAACGCTGGCTATCCATGAGGACGTCACGCACCAAGGCGGCTTCGCTGACGAGGATCCCCAGGCCGGGCAAACGCATCACCGGCCGCATGCTGCCCAGCCCCCGGATCGCCGGGTACAGCAAAGGATGCGCCCCCAGCTGAACACGCTGTTCCCAGCGTTCGGCCTTGCTGATGACGCCACTGGACATCCTGCCGTTGGATATCACGGCGTCACCGGATGTCCACGTGCTCTGGGCGGTACCGGTGGTCCGCATACCAAGCCAGGGTGTTCTTCAAGCCCCAGGCTTTGACCCGCCGTGAGGAGCCGTACACCACAACATCCCGGCGCAACGCGTAATTGCGGGTCAGCTTTCGCACGCGGTTGGACAGTGCGCGATCCTCATGGAGGTCTTCTATGCTGGTCCGCGGGAATCCACCGGAACGGTGATACATGTCTGCCGTGATCGCCATATTGCACCCTGGAAGCATCTGATAAGGTCCCAGGTACCCGTCACCCTTATTGCCGGGGCGGATCCGGCCGAAGAAGGATGCGATCTCGACTGCGAGCAGCATCATCCTCCGCTCCCCGGTACTGATCCCTTCGTCCGCGCGGGGCACAAGCTGGCCGGCGATGAGTTCCAAACCGTCGTCGAACGCCTGAACAATTTTGGCGGTCCAATCCGGCGCAGCGAGGCAATCGGCATCCGTCCGGGCGAGCCACGTTGCGCCGTGGTCCACACCGAAGCGCATGCCCGTGTCTGCGGCCGCGCCTGTCCCCTTCCCGGCTTCATGCACAAGCCTGATATCCATGTAGGGATGAGCCGCGGCGAACTCTGCCACGATCAAACAGCTGGCGTCCGTCGATCCATTGTCGACCACCACCACCGTGAAGTCCTGATGCTCTTGGGCCGCAAGAGAGTCCAGCGTCTGACGGACCAGCTTCTCTTCGTTCAGCATGGGCACAGCGATGGACAGCGGCCGTGTAGGGGCCGTGCTTCCCAGATGGCGTTCCAGCGTCAAAGCCGCACCACCGCCATGCCCAGGCTCACGCCGCCGGCGAGTCCCACCAAGGCCACGAGATCTCCTGGGCCGCAGCGGCCACTGTCCACGGCAAGTTTCAGTTGCAGGGGCAAGCTAACGGAGGCCAAATTTCCGAAGTCCTCTACCGATGGAACCAGAAGCTCCCTCGGAACACCGGCCCGCTCCGCAAAGATTTCCCGGTATGGTGCACTCACCTGGTGCACACAAACCACGGCGAAGTCCGTCCACTGCAGTTCCAGACGATCCAATGTTTCGTCCAGGACGTCGCAGCCCAGATCCAGAAACGCGTCCTTGAGCTTCTCCCCGTCCATGGTGAAGTAGGTCGCTTCCGGATCGCGCGGATACGCAGATCCACCTGCAGCCAAGGTGCCGACCGACCAGTGGCTGCTGCGGGCAGTGAAGCCCATGCCAAGAATGCCTCCCGGACCGACCTCAAGTCGGTTCGTCTCCAGTGCCGCTGAATCCGCAGGTTCGAGCAACACTGCCGCGCCGCCGTCGCTCATGGTGTACCCGGGAAAGCTTGACGCGAAAGTGTCAAAGTCCGGAACCCTCCAACGGATCGCCCGCGACGGCGACTCCCCTGTGACCACCAGGACCTTGGCATACCGGCCCGTGGCAATCAGGGCATCGCCCACCTCCAAGCCGTTCAGGAAACTGTTGCACGCATTCTTCACGTCCATCACAGGGCAGCCGAGTCCGAGTTTGGCGGCGGCCATGTGGCCCGTGGCCGGTTCCACCATGTCCTGGCTGGCGGACGCGAAGATGAGCAGGTCTATGTCCGGAGCTTGAAGCCCGCATTCAGCAAGGAGCTTTGCCGCTGCATTGGCCGCAAGGTCCGATGCTTGCTCGGAGTCCGCCATGACGCTCCGGGAGCGGATGCCGGTAACACGGGAGATCAAGCCCTTGGGCACCCGGAACCCCGGACTCGACTCACCAATACGGCGTTCGACGGCGGAAGTGTCCAGGCGCGCAGGTGGAAGGTAGACCTCCAAACCTGCAATCCTGCTGTGTCCGGAAAGAGCTGTTTGCATGCGGTTCCCCCAAAAACTGCCGCGAAACGAAAAGGGTGTGTCCCGCACCAATGGTACGGGACACACCCTTTTGCTCCAGCGCCGATAAGCCGGCTATGTGGAAAATCCCTGCTAGACGGCCTTGGCCGACTCGATGGCGGTCAGGACGCGGTCGGTGACTTCATCGATGCCGCCGATTCCATCTACCTGCGTCAGGATTCCGCGCTCGGCATACTTGGCGACAACGGCCTCAGTCTGCTCGTGGTAGAGGTCCAGCCGGTGACGGATGACGGCCTCATTGTCGTCAGAGCGCCCGGTTTCCTTCGCACGGCCCAGAAGGCGGGACACCAGTTCTTCGTCGTCGGCAGTCAGCTGGAGCACGACGTCGAGCTCCTGCTCGCCTTCAGCGAGGATCTGGTCGAGGTAGTCAACCTGCGCGGTGGTGCGCGGGTAACCATCCAGAAGGAAGCCATTCTCGACGTCGCTCTGGCTCAGGCGGTCGCGAACCATGTTGTTCGTGACGCTGTCCGGAACGAAGTCCCCTGCGTCCATGTATTTCTTGGCTTCAATGCCCAAAGGGGTTTCGCCCTTTACGTTGGCACGGAAGATGTCGCCGGTGGAGATGGCGACTACGCCGAGGCGCTCGGAAATCCGCTCAGCCTGCGTACCCTTACCCGAACCGGGAGGTCCAATGATCAGCATTCTCGTCATCGCAAAAGCCCTTCGTAGTGACGTTGTTGTAGCTGCGCATCAATCTGCTTGACGGTTTCCAGACCGACACCCACCATGATCAGGATTGACGTGCCACCGAACGGGAAGTTCTGGTTGGCGTTGATCAGGACGAGTGCAACCAGCGGAATCAACGCCACGAAGCCCAGGTAGAAGGCTCCAGGCAAGGTGATCCTGGAAAGCACGTACTGCAGGTAGTCCGCGGTCGGTTTACCCGCCCGGATGCCCGGAATGAACCCGCCGTACTTCTTCATGTTGTCCGACACTTCTTCAGGGTTGAAGGTGATGGCCACGTAGAAGTAGGTGAAGAACACGATCATGGCGAAGTAGAGCGCCATGTAGATGGGGTGGTCGCCACGGGTGAGGTTGTTGTTGATCCACTCAACCCACGGCGCCAGCTGCTCCCCTGCCTTCGGCTGGTTGAACTGCGCAATCAGGCCCGGCAGGTACAGCATGGAGGAAGCGAAGATGACGGGCACGACGCCGGCCATGTTCACCTTGATGGGGATGTAGGTGCTTGTGCCACCCACGGTGCGGCGTCCGATCATGCGCTTGGCGTACTGGACGGGAACCCGGCGCTGGGACTGCTCCACGAAGACCACCAGGGCCACCGTGAGCAAGCCGATTGCCAGGACGATGAAGAACGTTCCCGGCCCCTTCGTCTCCCAAATGGAACCAAGCGAACGCGGGAAGCCTGCAGCAATGGAGGTGAAGATGAGCAGCGACATTCCGTTGCCCACACCCTTCTCCGTAACGAGCTCGCCCATCCACATGATGAGGCCCGTACCGGCCGTCAGCGTGATGATGATGAGCAGCGTCGTAATGATGCTGTCATCAGGAATGATCGGGAGGTTACAACCCGGAAGAAGCTGGCCGGACCGCGCCAAGGACACCAGGGTGGTGGCGTTCAAGAGTCCGAGCGCGATGGTGAGGTACCGGGTGTACTGGGTCAACTTCGACTGGCCCGAGGAGCCCTCTTCGTAGAGCTGCTGGAACCGGGGAATGACCACCCGGAGCAGCTGAACGATGATGCTCGACGTGATGTAGGGCATGATGCCCAGTGCAAAGATCGAGACCTGCAGCAACGCGCCGCCGCTGAACAAGTTAACCAGCTGGTAAATGCCCTGCGAGGTGTCACCGTTGTTCAAGCATTGCTGGACATTCTGGTAGTTCACACCAGGCGAGGGGATGAAAGCTCCCAAGCGGAAGATTGTGATGATTCCCAGCGTGAACAACAACTTGCGTCGCAAATCAGGCGTCCGAAACGCCCGGCCGAATGCGCTTAGCAAGCGTCCTCCTGAGTAGAAAGTACAAGGATGTGGATGGGCTCAATGAAACCCAACAACCGAGTCTAGCTGCTTGTGACGCCGTCGTAATAATCGAGAGTCCACTTTCACGCAAAAAATCCCGGTATACGGGGCCGAAGCCCCGCATACCGGGATCTTTTTTACAACGGGGATCAGCCCCACTGGCTCTTAGAGAGCAGTGGTGCTTCCACCTGCTGCAGCAATCTTTTCAGCAGCGCTGGAAGAGAAAGCGTGGGCGGTGACGTCAACCTTGACGGTGATGTCGCCAGTGCCCAGGACCTTGACGGGCTGGTTCTTGCGAACGGCACCCTTCTCAACCAGGGACTCAACGGTGACAGCGCCACCTTCCGGGAACAGCTCGTTGAGCTTGTCCAGGTTCACAACCTGGAACTCAACCCGGAACGGGTTCTTGAAGCCGCGCAGCTTCGGCAGGCGCATGTGCAGCGGCAGCTGGCCGCCGGCAAAGCCAGCCTTTACCTGGTAGCGGGCCTTCGTACCCTTGGTACCGCGACCAGCGGTCTTACCCTTGGAGCCTTCACCACGACCAACACGGGTCTTGGTGGTCTTGGCACCCGGGGCGGGACGCAGGTGGTGGACCTTCAGAGCGTTCTGCTTCTCAGCAGCCTCTGCGGCGGTCTTGTTCTCGGCCATTACTTCGCCTCCTCTACATTCACGAGGTGCGGAACCGTGTTGAGCATTCCAACGGTCACGGCGTCGGCGTCACGGACAACGGTGTGTCCGATGCGCTTCAGGCCGAGGGACCGGAGGGTAGCCTTCTGGTTCTGCTTGGCGCCGATGACGCCCTTGATCTGGGTGATCTCCAACTTGGCGTCGGAGGGAGTCAGGTTCTTAGCCATGACTAAACACCTGCCTTCTGGTTCTGGAGCGCGCGCACCAGAGCAGCCGGAGCAACCTCGTCCAGCGGCAGGCCACGGCGGGCAGCCACGGAAGCGGGCTCTTCGAGCTGCTTCAGAGCGGCAACGGTCGCGTGAACGATGTTGATCGCGTTGGAGGAACCGAGCGACTTGGAGAGGATGTCGTGGATACCCACGCACTCCAGTACCGCGCGGACCGGACCACCGGCGATAACACCGGTACCGGCGGAAGCCGGACGCAGCAGGACAACGCCTGCAGCAGCCTCACCCTGCACACGGTGCGGGATGGTGTTGCCAACGCGGGGAACGCGGAAGAAGGACTTCTTGGCCTCTTCAACGCCCTTTGCGATAGCAGCGGGAACTTCCTTGGCCTTGCCGTAGCCAACGCCAACCATGCCGTTGCCGTCACCGACGACGACGAGTGCGGTGAAGCTGAAGCGACGACCACCCTTGACGACCTTGGCAACGCGGTTGATGGTTACAACGCGCTCTACGAACTGGCTCTTCTCGGCTTCGCGACCGCCGTCGCGGCCACCACGGCCACCACGGTCGCCGCGGCCCTGGCCACGCTCGCCGCGCTCGCCACGACGTCCGCCGCGGCGGTCATCGGTAGCGGGTGCGGTCTCAGTTGCTTCAGCAGCTACAGCTTCAGTCACCTGAATGTCCTTTTCGTTATTTTCAACGGTCACAGTGCCAGCCCACCTTCGCGAGCACCGTCAGCGACGGCGGCGATGCGGCCGTGGTACTTGTTACCGCCACGGTCGAAGACAACAGCTTCGACGCCTGCAGCCTTGGCACGCTCGGCAACGAGCTCGCCGACGCGCTTGGCCTTGGCAGTCTTGTCTCCGTCGAGTGCGCGAAGGTCAGCTTCCAGGGTGGAAGCGTAAGCCACGGTTACACCCTTGCTGTCATCGACAACCTGGACGAAGATGTGACGGGCCGAACGGTTGACGACCAGACGAGGACGTACAGCCGTACCGGTGATGCGCTTGCGGATACGAAGCTGGCGACGGCTGCGTGCAGCAGACTTGCTCTTGTTCGTACGCTTCTTGTTAATTGCGATGGCCATGGTTTACTTACCAGCCTTTCCGACCTTGCGGCGGATGACTTCGCCGGCGTAACGGACACCCTTGCCCTTGTAGGGGTCAGGCTTGCGCAGCTTGCGAATGTTGGCAGCAACCTCGCCGACCTGCTGCTTGTTGATACCCGCAACAGAGAGCTTGGTCGGACCCTCTACTACGAAGGTGATGCCTTCGGGTGCCGAGACGTTAACCGGGTGGCTGAAGCCAAGAGCGAACTCCAGGTCAGAACCCTTTGCCTGAACGCGGTAACCAGTACCAACGATTTCAAGCTTCTTCTCGTAGCCCTCGGTAACGCCCTGGATCATGTTGGCGATCAGGGTGCGGGTCAGGCCGTGCAGCGAACGCGAGTTGCGCTCGTCGTTCGGGCGGGTGACCGTGAGAGTGTTCTCTTCCAGGGAAACCTCGATCGGGCTGGCTACAGTGTGGCTCAGCTCTCCCTTGGAACCCTTGACGCTGATGACGGAGCCATCGAGCTTGACCTCAACTCCGGCAGGAACGGTGATGGGGAGACGTCCAATACGTGACATTATTCTCTTCCTTTCCCGTTACCAGACGTACGCGAGGACTTCGCCGCCCACGCCCTTCTTGCCGGCCTGCTTGTCAGTCAGGAGGCCGGAAGAGGTGGACAGGATAGCGATACCCAGGCCACCCAGCACGTGCGGCAGGTTGGTGGACTTCGCGTAAACGCGGAGGCCCGGCTTGGAGATGCGGCGGACGCCAGCGATGGAACGCTCGCGGTTCGGACCGAACTTCAGGTCGATGGTCAGCTTCTTGCCAACCTCGGCGTCTTCTTCCTTCCAGCCGGCAATGTAGCCTTCTGCCTTCAGGATGTCAGCAACGCGTGCCTTCAGCTTGCTGTACGGCATGGTCACGGTGTCGTGGTATGCCGAGTTTGCATTGCGCAGACGCGTGAGCATGTCTGCGACAGGATCTGTCATAGTCATTTGGGCTATAGCCCTTCCTCATAACGGTTTCCGCTGCGCCTGCTCTTGCGAGCCTGCGCTGCCGGACCTGTTACGTAGTTAGTTTTCGGTCTTGAACGGGAAACCAAGCGCCTTGAGCAGCGCGCGGCCTTCGTCGTCGGTCTTGGCGGTGGTGACGACCGTGATGTCCATACCGCGAACGCGGTCGATGGAGTCCTGGTCGATTTCGTGGAACATAACCTGCTCGGTCAGACCGAAGGTGTAGTTGCCGTTGCCATCGAACTGCTTGCCGTTGAGGCCGCGGAAGTCACGGATACGCGGCAGAGCCAGCGAAACCAGACGGTCCACGAATTCCCACATGCGGTCTCCACGCAGGGTTGCGTGTGCACCGATCGGCATGCCTTCGCGCAGCTTGAACTGTGCGATCGACTTGCGGGCCTTGGTTACCTGCGGCTTCTGGCCGGTGATCAGGGTGAGGTCGCGGACAGCGCCGTCGATCAGCTTGGAGTCCTTGGCGGCATCTCCAACACCCATGTTCACAACAACCTTCACCAGACGGGGAACCTGGTTCACGTTCGCATAGCTGAACTCGTCCTGCAGGGACTTCTTGATGGTCTCTGCATACTTCGTCTTCAGACGCGGAACGATCTTTACTGGAGTCTCGAGAGTCTCAGTCATTAGATGTCCTTCCCGGTGGCCTTGGACACGCGGATACGGACGGTCTTGGTAGCGCCATCCTTCTCAACGGTGTCGAGACGGAAACCAACACGGGTCGGCTTCTTGGTCGACGGGTCAACCAGAGCAACGTTGGAAACGTGGATCGGAGCCTCAACGACCTCGATGCCACCGGTCTTGGTGCCGCGCTGCGACTGACCGACCTTGGTGTGCTTGGTGACGCGGTTGATTCCCTCTACCAGCACGCGGTTGGTGTCCGGGAATACGCGCAGGACCTTGCCCTGCTTGCCGCGGTCGCCGCCACGTTCCTGCTTGGCGCCGGTGATGACCTGAACGAGGTCACCCTTTTTGATCTTAGCCATGGACTAAAGCACCTCCGGGGCCAGCGAAACGATCTTCATGAACTTCTTGTCGCGAAGTTCACGACCAACCGGGCCGAAGATACGGGTACCGCGGGGGTCACCGTCGTTCTTCAGGATCACAGCTGCGTTTTCGTCAAACTTGATGTAGGAACCATCCGCACGGCGGCGTTCCTTCTTGGTACGAACGATGACAGCCTTGACGACGTCACCCTTCTTTACGTTGCCGCCAGGGATAGCGTCCTTGACGGTAGCGACGATGACGTCGCCAATGCCTGCGTAGCGACGACCGGATCCACCGAGAACGCGAATGGTAAGGATTTCCTTAGCACCCGTGTTGTCGGCGACCTTGAGTCGCGACTCCTGCTGAATCAATTTTTACTCCTTGCGTCGCGCCGGTTCTCAGACCGAAATCATGCATACGGAATGAGCCTTGCGGAACGGTTGATCGGGGTGTCTCTTGACCTGCCTGGATTTTGCCAGAACAGGCCTAAACGCCCGTGCCACGAGCATCAGCTTCCCTTGCAGAAAACTCTGCGCGGGGCAGTATGCAGCGGCACGATTGTTTACGAGGTAGTCGATGACGCACAAATGGCGCCATACAAACTCAATATCCTAGCATGTTTCGCTGGTCTTTCCGAAACGTGCTGGGAACGCGGAAGGGCCCGCGTTCCTTGCAGAACGCGGACCCTTCCAGTGAATCCCAACCGGGCAAGCCCGGCGTCGGATTTACTTGGCCTTTTCGAGGATCTCCACCAGGCGCCACCGCTTGGTAGCGGACAGCGGGCGGGTCTCAGAGATGAGAACGAGGTCGCCGATGCCGGCGGTGTTCTCTTCGTCGTGAGCCTTGACCTTCGAAGTGCGGCGAATAACCTTGCCGTACAGAGCGTGCTTCACGCGGTCTTCAACCTGAACAACGATGGTCTTTTCCATCTTGTCAGAGACAACGTAGCCGCGACGCGTCTTACGGTAACCGCGCTGTTCAGCGCTGGCTGCTGCTTCCGTCACAGTTTCCTTCTCGCTCACTTGGCGTCCTCTCCAGCTTCAGCTTCGGCAGTTTCAGCCTTGGCAGCCTTCTTGGACTTCTTTTCTTCCTTGGCTTCCACAACCGGTGCGGCAACCTCGGCACGAATGCCCAGCTCGCGCTCACGCAGAACGGTGTAGATGCGTGCAATGTCCTTCTTTACCGCACGCAGGCGACCGTGGTTTTCCAGCTGACCGGTGGCGGACTGGAAACGCAGGTTGAACAGCTCTTCCTTGGACTTGCGGAGTTCTTCAACGAGACGCTCGTTGTCGAAACCGTCCAGCTGTGCGGGTGCGAGATCCTTCGACCCTACTGCCATTTCTATTCACCACCTTCGCGACGCACAATGCGTGCCTTCAACGGGAGCTTGTGGATTGCCAGGCGCAGGGCCTCGCGAGCTACCTCTTCATTGACACCGGAGAGTTCGAAGAGAACCCGGCCCGGCTTGACGTTTGCGACCCACCATTCCGGAGAACCCTTACCGGAACCCATACGGGTTTCAGCAGGCTTCTTCGTCAGCGGACGGTCCGGGTAGATGTTGATCCAGACCTTACCGCCACGCTTGATGTGGCGGGTCATCGCGATACGGGCGGACTCGATCTGACGGTTCGTCACGTATGCCGGGCTCAGGGCCTGGATACCGTACTCACCGAAGCTGACCTTGGTGCCACCCGTTGCAGCGCCGGAACGACCCGGGTGGTGCTGCTTACGGTGCTTGACTCGACGTGGGATAAGCATTTAAGCCTCTCCTCCTTCTGCTGCCGGAGCAGCAGCTTCAGCGGCCGGAGCCTCTGCAGCAACCGGTGCTGCGTCAGCGGCCGGGCGGTCGTTACGACGACGGCGGTCGCCACCCGGGCGGCCCGGACGGTCTCCTGCGCGGCCACGGGACGGAGCAGCAGCTGCCTGCTGAGCCAGTTCCTTGGCGGTTACGTCACCCTTGTAGATCCAAACCTTCACACCGATGCGGCCGAAGGTGGTCTTGGCTTCGTAGAAGCCGTAGTCGATGTTCGCGCGGAGGGTGTGCAGGGGCACACGGCCTTCGCGGTAGAACTCCGAGCGGGACATTTCTGCGCCACCCAGACGACCCGAGCAAGCAACACGGATACCCTTGGCACCCGCACGCTGTGCGGACTGCATGGCCTTCTTCATCGCACGGCGGAAAGCCACGCGGGAAGTCAGCTGCTCAGCGATGCCCTGGGCAACAAGCTGTGCTTCCATCTCGGGGTTCTTGACCTCGAGGATGTTCAGCTGAACCTGCTTGCCAGTGAGCTTTTCGAGCTCGCCGCGGATGCGGTCTGCCTCGGCGCCACGGCGACCGATGACGATACCCGGGCGTGCCGTGTGGATATCCACGCGGACACGGTCACGGGTGCGCTCGATCTCAACCTTGGCGATGCCGGCGCGCTCCATGCCAGTGGACATGAGCTGACGGATCTTGATGTCCTCGCGGACGAAGTCCTTGTAGCGCTGTCCGGCCTTGTTGCTGTCAGCAAACCAGTGCGAAACGTGGTCGGTGGTGATGCCGAGTCGGAACCCGTGCGGGTTTACTTTCTGTCCCACTTAGCGAGCCTCCTCTTTCTCCGGGGTTGCGACGACCACGGTGATGTGGCTGGTCCGCTTCCTAATGCGGTAGGCGCGGCCTTGGGCACGCGGCTGGAACCGCTTCATGGTCGGGCCTTCATCAACGAATGCTTCGCTGATGAACAGGTCGCTGTCGTCGAATGCAACGCCGTCACGGTCCGCGAGGACACGTGCGTTGGCCATTGCCGACTGAAGTACCTTGAATACCGGCTCCGAAGCTGCCTGGGGGGCAAACTTCAGAATTGCCAGAGCCTCATTCGCTTGCTTACCACGAACAAGGTTGACGACGCGCCGGGCCTTCATAGGCGTTACGCGGATGTGACGCGCAATAGCCTTGGCTTCCATTGCTTTCCTTCTCTCGTCTAAGACGTAAAGTCAGGCGCCTAGCGGCGCTTGCCCTTACGGTCGTCCTTAACATGGCCGCGGAATGTCCGCGTGGGAGCGAATTCGCCGAGCTTGTGCCCGACCATCGACTCAGTGACAAACACCGGAATGTGCTTGCGTCCGTCGTGTACGGCGATCGTGTGCCCGAGCATGTCGGGGATGATCATCGAACGGCGGGACCAGGTCTTGATGACGTTCTTGGTGCCCTTATCGTTTTCCCGTGCGACCTTCACAAAGAGGTGCTGGTCAACGAAAGGACCTTTTTTCAGGCTGCGTGGCATGTGTCCAGGCTCCTATCGCTTGTTCTTGCCAGTACGGCGGCGACGAACAATAAGCTTGTCGCTCTCTTTGTTCGGACGGCGGGTACGGCCCTCGGGCTTGCCGTTCGGGTTAACCGGGTGACGTCCACCGGAAGTCTTACCTTCACCACCACCGTGCGGGTGGTCAACCGGGTTCATGGCTACACCACGGACGGTCGGGCGAACGCCCTTCCAGCGCATACGGCCGGCCTTGCCCCAGTTGATGTTCGACTGCTCGGCGTTGCCGACCTCGCCGACGGTTGCGCGGCAGCGCACGTCAACGTTGCGGATTTCGCCGGAGGGCAGACGCAGCTGGGCGAAGCGGCCTTCCTTGGCAACGAGCTGTACCGAAGCACCAGCGGAACGAGCCATCTTGGCGCCGCCACCCGGACGCAGTTCAACTGCGTGGATAACGGTACCAACCGGGATGTTGCGCAGCGGCAGGTTGTTGCCCGGCTTGATGTCAGCGTCAGGACCAGCCTCGACGAAGTCACCCTGGGACAGCTTGTTAGGAGCGATGATGTAACGCTTGGTGCCATCAACGTAGTGCAGGAGTGCGATGCGAGCCGTGCGGTTCGGGTCGTACTCGATTTCGGCAACGCGGGCGTTGATGCCGTCCTTGTCGTGACGACGGAAGTCGATCAGACGGTACTGGCGCTTGTGCCCACCACCCTTGTGACGGGTGGTGATCTTACCGGAGTTGTTACGGCCGCCAGTCTTGTGCAGCGGACGCAGCAACGACTTTTCCGGAGTCGATCGCGTGATTTCAGCAAAGTCGGCTACGCTCGAGCCACGACGGCCCGGGGTAGTCGGCTTGTATTTACGGATTCCCATAATTTATTTCCTCGTTAAAGTGGTCTCCGCTACGCGAGCGGACCGCCGAAGATGTCGATTGTGCCTTCTTTGAGGGTGACAATTGCACGCTTGGTGCTCTTGCGCTGTCCCCAGCCGAATTTGGTGCGCTTGCGCTTACCGGCACGGTTGATGGTGTTGATCGAGTCAACTTTGACCGAGAAGATCTTCTCTACGGCCAATTTGATCTCGGTCTTGTTCGAGCGAGGGTCCACCAGGAAGGTGTACTTGCCTTCGTCGATCAGACCGTAGCTCTTTTCCGATACGACGGGTGCAAGCACGACGTCGCGCGGGTCCTTGATGGTGGTTACGCTCACTTGGAGGCCTCCTCGTTCTTAGCCTTGTCAGCGACGAACGCCTCGAAAGCAGCCTTGGTGAAGACCACGTCGTCGGAAACGAGAACGTCGTAGGTGTTCAGCTGGTCTGCGTACAGAACGTGAACATCTGCGAGGTTGCGCACGGAGAGTGCAGCGACGTCGTTGGCGCGCTCGATAACAACGAGCAGGTTCTTGCGCTCGGAGACTGCACGCAGCGAAGCCAGTGCTTCCTTGGCGGACGGCTTGGTGCCGGCTACCAGTTCAGCGATGACGTGGATGCGACCGTTGCGGGCGCGGTCCGACAGGGCGCCGCGGAGAGCAGCAGCCTTCATCTTCTTGGGGGTGCGCTGGCTGTAGTCACGAGGGGTCGGACCGTGGACAACGCCACCGCCGGTCATGTGAGGAGCACGGATGGAACCCTGACGGGCGCGGCCGGTGCCCTTCTGCTTGAACGGCTTGCGACCTGCACCTGAAACCTCGGCGCGGGTCTTCGTCTTGTGGGTACCCTGACGGGCAGCAGCGAGCTGTGCGACGACGACCTGGTGCAGCAGCGGCACGTTGGTCTGGACGTCGAAGATCTCTGCAGGCAGGTCTACCTTGACAGTGCTAGTCATCTAACTAGGCTCCCTTCACGGCGGTGCGTACGAGTACGACCTGGCCGCGGGCACCGGGGACGGCACCCTTGATAAGGAGCAGCGACTTCTCAACGTCAACAGCGTGAACCGTGAGGTTCAGCGTCGTGTGACGCTCGGCGCCCATGCGGCCGGCCATTTTCAGGCCCTTGAAGACGCGGCTCGGGGTGGATGCGCCACCGATGGAGCCAGGCTTACGGTGGTTCTTGTGGGCACCGTGGGAAGCGCCAACGCCGTGGAAGCCGTGACGCTTCATAACACCGGCAAAGCCCTTACCCTTGGAGGTGCCGACGACGTCGATCTTCTGGCCGGCTTCGAAGATCTCGACAGAGAGCTCCTGGCCCAGCTCGTAGGATGCGGCGTCTGCGGTACGCAGTTCGACAACGTGGCGGCGAGGAGTTACGCCTGCCTTTTCAAAGTGACCAGCCAGCGGCTTGGTGACCTTGCGGGGGTCGATCTGGCCGTAGCCGATCTGGACGGCGACGTAGCCATCTACCTCTGCGTTGCGCAGCTGGGTGATGACGTTGGAGTCAGCCTGGACGACAGTTACCGGGATGAGCTTGTTGTTCTCGTCCCAGACCTGGGTCATGCCGAGCTTCGTGCCCAGCAGGCCCTTTACGTTACGGGTTGCGGTCATAGTCTCTCAGCACCTCCCTAGAGCTTGATTTCGATGTTCACGTCTGCAGGCAGGTCGAGACGCATAAGCGAGTCAACAGCCTTCGGCGTGGGGTCGATGATGTCGATCAGACGCTTGTGAGTACGCATTTCGAAGTGCTCACGGCTGTCCTTGTACTTGTGCGGAGAGCGGATAACGCAGTACACGTTCTTCTCCGTCGGAAGCGGCACCGGGCCGACTACCGTTGCGCCTGCGCGCGTGACCGTCTCAACGATCTTCCGCGCTGAAACATCAATGACCTCGTGGTCATATGACTTCAGCCGGATGCGGATTTTTTGTCCCGCCATGTCGCCTGACTCTCTTTCAGCTAGTGCTGCTCTAGTTAGGGCTGCTCTGTTTACTTACCTGTTGGCGTGGCCGCCGAAGCGTTTGAGGTTTTACCACCACACGCCGCACAAGCTGAATCCGGATCATTCCGGGTTCCTCAACCTGCCGGCGCACCGACCCCCGCGGTCGGGCGTGTCGCGATTTTCACGCAAACTCGACCGCATTCCATGGGGTTCAGGGTTATGTTTGGGCTTCAGCCTGGACCCTGACACCCGGCATTATCCGGATCGGGACACGAAGAAGCGCTTGAACAACTCATCCAGTATGGCGGAAATAAAGGCCAAAGGCCAATCGGGGCCCGAACGGGCATTGCCACAGCCGCCACCCGCTATGGATGATAGTGGAATGACCGCCCAGGATACGGGTTCCGTGGAAGATCTGGCCGCGCGCCTACGTCCAGGGTTCACGCTGGGAGTCGCGGCCGCCGCCTTCCAGATTGAAGGGTCTGTAACCGCTGATGGGCGGGGACCTTCGGGCTGGGATGCGTTCGCACAGAAGCCGGGAGCAATCGTCGACGCCGACTCCCCCACCATAGCCTGCGACCACTACAACCGCGCCGACGAAGATGTCACCCTGATGCAGGAACTCGGCATCGATTCGTACCGTTTCTCCCTTTCCTGGCCCAGGATCCAGCCCGGCGGCAAGGGCGGAATCAACCAGCGTGGGCTGGACTTTTACGATCGCCTGATCGACAAACTCCTTGCTGCTGGTATCTCGCCCATGGCAACCCTGTTCCATTGGGATACTCCTCTGGAACTTGAACACGCTGGCGGCTGGATGAATCGGGATACAGCGGAACGCTTTGCCGTCTATTGCAGCGCTGCAGCGGAGCGCTTTGGGGACCGCGTGGAGCACTGGGTCACCATGAACGAACCAGTTTCCGTCACGCTCCAAGGCTATGCCTTGGGCGTCCACGCGCCCGGGCGCCAGTTGTTGTTCGATGCCTTGCCGGCCGCCCATCACCAACTGCTGGGTCATGGGTTGGCAGTGCGCGCCCTGCGTGAAGCCGGGGTGAAGGGGCAGATCGGCATCTCCAACATGCACTCCCCCGTCCGCCCCGCGAGCAACAGCCTCTCGGACCGTTTGATGGCCCAGTCCTTCGATCTGCTCCTCAACCGCATATATGCTGACGCCGTCCTGCTGGGTCAGTACCCCAGGCCACCTTTGCCCATGAAACCCTGGTTCCGGTCATTGGGAACCATCAGGGATGGTGACCTTGAGTTGATCAGCCAGCCACTGGACTTCTATGGGCTCAACTACTACTACCCGGTCAAGGTTGCTGCGGGGCGCGGACCGGCGGAGATCCCCACAGGCACTGCCGTCGAAATGACGAAAGTGCCATTTCACCTGGCCGCCTACCAGGAGTACGAAACCACTGGATTCGGCTGGCCGGTGGCGCCGGAGCATTTGGCAGTGCTGCTCCGCGAGATGAAGGACCGCTACGGCGACGCCCTTCCACCGGTCTATATCACCGAAGGAGGGGCCAGTTTCCCCGAGCCTTCGCACGTGGATGGGCCTATACAGGACCATAACCGGATCAGCTACCTGGCGGAGCATCTTGGCCACGCGCTGACTGCTACAGGACCCGGCGGCATCGCCGAGGACGTCGAACTCCGCGGTTACTACGTGTGGACGCTGCTGGACAATTTCGAATGGGCGGCAGGGTACTCGCAACGCTTTGGCTTGGTGCATGTGGACTTCGACACCTTGGAGCGCACACCCAAAGACTCGTTTTACTGGTATCGGGCACTGGGGCGTGCACGCCACCGGGAACCCTAGCCCACGTGGGTTAACTCCGATCGGGCTACTTGTTTTTGTTGGCGCGGTTGATGCGCTTGGCGCGCTCAATTTCATTGCGGAAGTACTTGCGACCCCACAGCACTCCGCCGCCGATCACCGCGATGATGGCAAGGAAAATCAGGAATTCCATGGTGCTCCTCTCATTGGGTTCAACGTTAGCGGATTCCATCCCGGCTGGATGCCGCTGAGGGTTCTGGTGTTGGATTGTTGCCCTCGGCTGCCGGCGGTTTTCGGTTCAGCCGCCATACTGCCAACACGATCAGGGCCAAGGCGACGAGTGCCAGCATCGCGAATGCGTAACTGCGCAGCGCCCACATGATGCTGGCTGCCACGCCCGCAGCGCCCCACCACACAAACATTCGCTCAGCCAGGAGGAGTCCGGCCACCAGGAGCACCACATGAGCCACGAGGACGTATATCTGCTGGGACGATGTTCCCACGAAACTTGTCCCCACTGCTGTCAAGGACAGCAGCCCTGCTGTGAGGGCAAGCCGCAATTGTCCCTCGGAACGTTGCCGGCCCATGTAGCGCACCCCTGCCATAACCGCGCCGGCAACAACGTACCATTGTGCCGCCCAGAACCATTCAGGCGAGCCGCCATCCACAAACAGCAGCGCCCGCTGGAACCCCGCGAGGGTTGCCAGGGCAGCGATTTCTCCGGCCAGCCACTTGCCGTTCGTGACCTCGATAACCACCAACACTCCGGAAACCAGGATCAGTGCCGCACCCACCAGCGAGGTCTGGTCCCGTGCCAGGCCGGCGGCCGCAGCTATGACAAGCCCCGTGATCGAAGTTATCACCAGGGCGTTGCGCCGCCAGGGTTGTGAGGCAATGAAGGGGCCGCTCAGCCTGCGGACCACATACATGGCTGCCCCGGTTCCCACTGCGCCTATCAACCATGGCAGGAAGGAATCCCAGGCAGTCAGCTCCCGACCATCAAGCAAACCGTCGACGGCGGTCACGGCACCAACCAGCGCGGCGGGCGCCGCAGCGGCATAGAGGGACGGCATCCCCTCAAAGTGCGAGGCGGCGAACAGCACCGACGCCAGAACCAGGACGGCAAAACCGCTGAGCGACAGTGACGTCGTCACAGCCAACAAGCCGCCGGTAGTGGTGAACGTGAGTGCCGAAATCAACCACAGCCACCGTTCGGCCATATCTGCGGCTGAACCCTCGCCAGTCATGACCGGTCCCGCGTTCACGGGCGCGAAAACTGCCCTTGCAACGACGGCAGCCACTGCCAGCGCCAACAGCACCCAGGGCACTTGATACTTGTCCAGCAACGGCTGATACAGCCAGGTATCTGATGGGAAGCCCAAGGACGGTCCAGCCGCGATCACTCCTGCCGTGAGTCCAGCGATCCCGAAGTACTGCGCTCCCCGGGCACCAAAGGTGCCCCACGCGATCGCGGCCGTTACCGGCACGAATGCCAACTCGGCGAGGAGCACCCAACGGCCACCGCCGTCGTAATCTGCTGCGAGCAAATAAGCCAGTGGGAGAAGAAGCTGTGCGCCTGGAATTGCCCAAACCATTGCCTTTTGGAAGGGGTCGTCGCTGTGTCGCCCCTGGAGGAAGGATTGCACAAAGAACTGCACTGGCAACTGCAGGACGAGGATCAGCGCGACAGCGACAGATGTAGCCGCAGCCGACTCCGTGAAGTCGGCCACCACCAGCGTGACCAAGGCCCCGGAGAGAATGCGCACAGCCAACAGGTATCCACCGCGGGCCAGGCGCTGGCCGGTCACAGCAACCATGAAGCCGCTGTATGCCGTAAAGATGCCCAGCAGAAGTTCCAGATCCCTGACATTTCCAAGCCGGAGGGCGAAAAGCAGAACCATTGCCGCAGGAGCGAACAACCATACCAGTTTGTGGGCTCGAAGCATCGAACTGATGGCCACGGCCGCCAGAGCCGTAATGGTGGCACCCGCACCTGGCTGCCAGCCCTCCCGTACCCCGGGCGCCCCGTCCACGGTGAGGAACATACTGCACAGGACCATCCCGGCCAGCACCACTCCGGCGTCGATAATGGCAGGCCGCAGGGACTTCGCACCATAACCCGCACGCAGCGGCAGGATCAGCTGCAGGGCAAGAATGACGATGACAATCAGGCCGACGGCAACCTCTTCACCGGCAATCTGGAGGCCGGCGTCCTTCGTTGCGTCGTAGTAGGCCGAGGCAGCCAACACGGTTCCCGCGGCGCGCGCCAACCACCAGTAGCTTTGCCTATGCAGGGAAGCACGCAACCGGAGGGCTGTGGCACAGAAGTACGTGACAGCGGCCAACAGAACCACGTTGGATAGTGTCCGCGACACAGCAACCCCGGCCACGATGCCTGCCACCGTAGCGGCGGCAGGAGCCAGGAACTCCCCTGTTGTGGGACGCCAGCCGGAACTACTGCTGTCCTTACCCTGCGGGAACGCCAACCAGCCGGAGACCAAACCTGCGGCAACCACCACCCCCACAGCAACTGCCACAGTGGGCCGCCCGGATGCAGCATCGAAAATAGGCAAAGCAAGGAGTCCTGCCGTCGCCGCCCCACCGAACCCCGCTGTGGACGCGTGTCCTCCCACGGTGCGTACACCGTTGCCCTCAAGCAAGGCACTCACCAATTGCTGCACTGCACATGCCGCCACGAAAGCGAACAATGTGCAGGAAGACCTGTCCGCATGATCCGTGAAGAGGCCTGCAGCCAACGCCGTTACCGCTAGCGTAATGGCGACCCGCCCAGCCAGGACGTAGACATGTCGAAGTGGCCCCGGATTGATTCCTCCCAGAAGGAACCAATAGAGGGCCGCGACAGCGAGCAGCCCGGTCACGGGCCACGCACCCAGCAACCCAACGAACGGTGCTGCCACAACAAGTACGGCCGCGGGTGCGAACTCTGCCCCCTGGCCCAGCTTCCAGCCCAGCACCATGGCGGTCGGCATCGCGATGAACAGCGGCACAAACTCTGGCAGCTGGAAACTTCCCACGCCAAGCATGACCGTGAGCACAACCGCAGCAACAATTTGCAGCGCGAGGCACGAGAGGGCGTCGTACCACCACGTTCGTGGAACCAGGCGTTTTCCGCCGAACGCGACTCCAACCGATTGGACCCCCAGGCAGATGATTCCAGCCAGCACCACGTGGCTTGAATCCGCGGAGACATCCCACACAAGACCCAACACTGCCAAGGTGAAGGCGACGCGGGCGCCATGGAAATTGAGCAATCGGTGCTGGCCTGACTGCACAAGCGCCATCACGGCAAAGTAGAGCCCGCACATCATCATGACCATGGGGTACTCCCCCTTGGCCAGGAAGTTGGGCGTCATGCTTACCGCGAGACCCACGAACGGCACGACAAACGGATGCAGCACCGCCAGAGGACGGATAAAGAGCGGAGGGAGCCAACGGGGGCGAACCAGTGCACCCAGTGTGAAGAGAATGGCAACGCCAATCAGCGCCGTAAAGTACCAGACCAAGGCCCCGCCAAGCACTGATACTCCGGACCACGCCGTGGAAACCACGAAGGTGAGCGAGAGCAACGCCAGCACCTTGTTATCGAGGCGCAGCGCAGCGTAAACGTAAGCAGCTGTTCCCAGCAATGAAGTGACCAGCCAAGCCATGGGGCCGTGATGAAGGGCAAAGTTGTACATGGCCAAGCCTGTAACCGGGACGAGGGCCAGCCCTGTTCCTGTAAAAGCTATGGCTGCAGGGCGAAGCCGTGGCACCCTTCGCTCGATGATGAGTCCTGAAGCATAGAACAAGATGGTGATGGCCCAAATAGCCACAAAACGAAGAACCCCAGGAAGGCTGGTTCCAACAAACAGGGCACCTGCGGCAACAAGCAACAGACTCGCGACGTACAGGGTGATGTTGATGTTTTGGCGGTCGCGCTTCTCCTTCCTCGCCGCGACAGCTTCCGGGCTCTCACGCGGGGGAAGCATCGGCTGGAATTGCCGCTGTTGTGGCGAAGGAGCCACATTTCGCTGAGGAACAGGCGCGCGGCTGTACGACGGCGGCACACCCGCTGGCGCCACGATCCTCGCGGTCTGCTGAAACGCAGGAGGCATGATCGCGGGCTGGAACGGCATTGGCTGCCGTACTGCGGGCGGTTGCTGTACAGTCGCCGGTTGCTGTATTGCCGCCGGCTGCCGTGCAGCCGGCAGTTGCTGTACTGTCGGGGGTTGCTGCTGCCGCACTGTGGGCCCCTGGCTTTGCCCTCGCGCATCCTCCCAACCTGCCAAATGGCCGGCGAGGTACCCCGCACGGTAAGTGGCGGCGTCGTCGATCCTGACAGCCGGCGTCGAACGAGTTCCTTCCCGCCGGCCCCGCACCAAGCCCAGTGCGTAACCAATGACACCAATAACGGCCAAAAGCATCAGCACAAGGCCTGTTGTCAAGAATCCCAGCATGGAAGCTCCTACGGTGAAGCCGGGCGCAAGGCCTGCACGGCATTAATCCAATCGATAGATTAATGATAGCAAAGAAGAACCCCACCACATAAGCGATGGGGTTCTTCTTTAGCTCGCTACCGACGATGTCGGAACTTTGCGGATCTACAAGTAGAAACTACTTGATGATCTTGGTAACACGTCCCGAACCAACGGTGCGGCCGCCTTCGCGGATAGCGAAGCCGAGGCCCTCTTCCATAGCGATCGGCTGGATGAGCTCAACGGTCATCTCAGTGTTGTCGCCAGGCATAACCATTTCCGTGCCTTCCGGCAGGGTGATAACGCCGGTTACGTCCGTGGTACGGAAGTAGAACTGCGGGCGGTAGTTCGAGTAGAACGGGTTGTGACGTCCGCCTTCGTCCTTGGAAAGGATGTAGACGTTGGCCTCGAAGTCGGTGTGCGGGGTGATGGAACCCGGCTTGACGACAACCTGGCCACGCTCGACGTCGTCGCGCTTGAGACCGCGGAGCAGGAGGCCACAGTTCTCGCCGGCCCATGCTTCGTCGAGCTGCTTGTGGAACATCTCGATACCGGTAACCGTGGTCTTCTGGATCGGGCGGATGCCAACGATCTCGACCTCGGAGTTGATGGCGAGGGTTCCACGCTCGGCGCGGCCCGTAACAACGGTGCCACGACCGGTGATGGTGAAGACGTCTTCGATCGGCATCAGGAACGGCTTGTCGCGGTCACGTACGGGGTCCGGAACGGACTCGTCGACAGCTGCCATCAGGTCCTGGACGGACTTGACCCAAACCGGGTCGCCTTCCAGAGCCTTCAGACCGGAAACGCGAACAACCGGAGCTTCATCGCCATCGAAGCCCTGCGAGCTCAGGAGCTCACGAACTTCCATTTCGACGAGGTCGAGGAGTTCTTCGTCATCAACCATGTCCGACTTGTTCAGTGCGACCAGCAGGTAGGGAACACCAACCTGACGGGCGAGCAGAACGTGCTCACGGGTCTGGGCCATCGGACCATCGGTTGCGGCAACCACGAGGATTGCGCCGTCCATCTGGGCAGCACCGGTGATCATGTTCTTGATGTAGTCAGCGTGACCGGGGGCGTCAACGTGTGCGTAGTGACGCTTCTCGGTCTGGTACTCCACGTGGGAGATGTTGATGGTAATACCGCGCTGGCGCTCTTCCGGAGCAGAGTCGATGGACGCGAAGTCGCGCTGCTCGTTGATGTCCGGGTACTGGTCGTACAGCACCTTGGAAATGGCGGCAGTCAGCGTCGTCTTACCGTGGTCAACGTGACCAATGGTGCCGATGTTGACGTGCGGCTTAGTCCGCTCGAACTTTGCCTTTGCCACAGGTTCCTCCTAGAACGATTTCAAGTGAAGTGCTCCTCGGCCGCGCTTTTCGCGGCAGAAACTTTAGCAAGTCTACTTGGGGGCTTGGTTTTGGTGAAATTGCAGATTCAGGAACCAATACTAGTTCCTAGAGCCTGTTCGCGCAGGGGGCCGGGCCGCGACTTTCGCCGCAGCCCCGCCACTCACGCTGAGATGCCTTCCCGGAACCGGAATTGCATCCGTTACCGGGAGATTACTCGCCGCGGGTTTTCTGGATGATCTCGTCGGCTACAGCCTTCGGGACCTCCGCGTAGCTGTTGAACGTCATGGAGTACACGGCACGACCCTGCGTCTTGGAACGGAGGTCGCCAATGTAACCGAACATGCCGGACAGCGGAACGTGTGCACGGATAACCTTCACACCTGCTGCGTCCTCCATGGACTGCATCTGGCCACGGCGGGCGTTCAGGTCACCAATAACATCACCCATGTATTCCTCAGGTGTGCGGACCTCAACATCCATCAGCGGTTCGAGCAGAACAGGGTTCGCCTTGCGTGCAGCTTCCTTGAAAGCCATACGGCCGGCGATCTTGAACGCCATTTCCGAGGAGTCAACATCGTGGGACGCGCCGTCGATCAGCGTGGCCTTGATGCCAACAACCGGGTAGCCGGCCAGGACGCCGTCGTTCAGTGCATCCTGGATACCAGCGTCAACAGACGGGATGTATTCGCGCGGAACGCGGCCACCGGTGACCTTGTTCTCGAACTCGTACAGCTCGCCGGAAGAGGTGTCCATCGGCTCGATCGCGATCTGGATCTTTGCGAACTGACCCGAACCACCGGTCTGCTTCTTGTGCGTGTAGTCGTGACGCTCTACAGCGCGCTTGATGGTTTCGCGGTAAGCAACCTGCGGCTTGCCAACGTTTGCCTCAACCTTGAATTCGCGGCGCATGCGGTCCACCAGGATGTCCAGGTGGAGCTCGCCCATGCCGGCGATGATGGTCTGGCCAGTGTCTTCGTTGAGGGAGACCTGGAAGGTCGGGTCCTCAGCGGAGAGCTTCTGGATGGCCGTGGAGAGCTTCTCCTGGTCACCCTTGGTGTTCGGCTCGATGGCAACCGAGATCACGGGCTCCGGGAAGCTCATGGACTCGAGGACGATCTGGTTGTTGGCGTCACACAGGGTGTCACCCGTGGTGGTGTCCTTCAGACCGATGGCTGCGTAGATGTGGCCGGCAGTAGCGCCCTCAACGGGCATTTCCTTGTTGGCGTGCATCTGGAACAGCTTGCCGATACGTTCCTTCTTGCCCTTGGTGGAGTTAACCACCTGGGCGCCGGCCTCAACGTGACCGGAGTACACGCGGACGAAGGTCAGCTGACCGAAGAACGGGTGCGCAGCAATCTTGAAGGCGAGGGCCGAGAACGGCTCGTCAGCAGAGGGCTTGCGGGTGAGTTCCTTCTCTTCGTCGCGGGGATCGTGACCGATCATCGGCGGGACGTCGAGCGGGTTCGGCAGGAAGTCGACAACAGCGTCAAGCATGGGCTGTACGCCGCGGTTCTTGAAGGCAGAGCCACAGAACACCGGGTAGAGCTCGGAGTTGATGGTCATCTTGCGGATGCCGGCCTTCAGTTCCTCAAGGGTGAGTTCTTCACCTTCGAGGTACTTCTCCATGAGCTCTTCGGAAGCCTCGGCCACAGTCTCTACGAGCTGTGCACGGTACTCTTCAGCCTTGGCCTGGAGGTCCGCCGGAATTGCCTGCACTTCGTAGGAAGCGCCCATGGTGACGTCACCCTTTGCGTCGCCAGGCCAAACCAGGGCACGCATTTCGAGGAGGTCAACAACACCGATGAAGTCGTTCTCAGCGCCGATGGGCAGCTGCATGACCAGCGGCTTGGCACCGAGGCGGGAAATGATGGTGTCTACGGTGAAGTAGAAGTCAGCGCCCAGCTTGTCCATCTTGTTGACGAAGCAGATACGCGGAACGTTGTACTTGTCAGCCTGGCGCCAAACAGTCTCGGACTGCGGCTCCACGCCTTCCTTGCCGTCGAACACTGCAACTGCACCGTCGAGGACGCGCAGGGAGCGCTCAACCTCAACCGTGAAGTCAACGTGGCCCGGGGTGTCGATGATGTTGATCTGGTTCTTGTCCCAGAAGCAAGTCACGGCGGCAGACGTGATGGTGATGCCGCGTTCCTTTTCCTGTTCCATCCAGTCGGTCGTCGAGGCGCCGTCGTGCGTCTCGCCGATCTTGTGGTTCACACCCGTGTAGAACAGGATGCGCTCGGTAGTGGTGGTCTTGCCGGCATCGATGTGGGCCATGATGCCGATATTGCGGACCTTGTTAAGGTCGGTAAGCACGTCCTGTGCCACGGGGTCTCCCTTTCGGATGGACTACACGTTCGCCGCCGGCTCGGTTGAGCCGACGGCGCCCGGGAGGATTTACCAGCGGTAGTGTGCGAAGGCCTTGTTGGACTCGGCCATCTTGTGGGTGTCTTCGCGACGCTTGACAGCGGCACCGAGACCGTTCGAGGCATCCAGGATTTCGTTCTGGAGACGCTCGGTCATGGTCTTCTCGCGGCGGGCCTTGGAGTAGCCCACGAGCCAACGCAGGGCGAGGGCGGTGGAGCGACCCGGCTTGACCTCAACCGGAACCTGGTAGGTGGCGCCACCAACACGGCGTGAACGCACCTCGAGGGAAGGCTTGACGTTGTCCATGGCCTTCTTGAGGGCAGCAACGGGGTCGCCGCCGGACTTGGCACGTGCACCTTCGAGGGCACCGTAAACGATGCGCTCTGCGGTGGACTTCTTGCCGTCAACCAGAACCTTGTTGATCAGCTGAGTGACCAACGGGGAGCCGTAAACGGGATCGGAAACTAGCGGCCGCTTCGGGGCCGGACCCTTGCGAGGCATATTACTTCTTCTCCATCTTTGCGCCGTAACGGCTGCGGGCCTGCTTGCGGTTCTTGACACCCTGGGTGTCGAGTGCGCCGCGGACGATCTTGTAGCGGACACCCGGAAGGTCCTTCACACGACCACCACGGACGAGCACGATGGAGTGCTCCTGGAGGTTGTGGCCAACGCCGGGGATGTAAGCGGTAACTTCAACGCCACCGTTGAGGCGCACACGTGCCACCTTACGAAGAGCCGAGTTCGGCTTCTTGGGGGTGGTGGTGTAAACGCGGGTGCAAACACCGCGGCGCATCGGGCTGCCCTTCAGCGCGGGAGCCTTGGTCTTGGAGACCTTAGGCGTGCGGCCCTTGCGGACCAGCTGGTTAATCGTAGGCACTTTCGTGTTCTCCGTTGTTTGATCTCTGCCCCCACACACAGGCGCCAGCCAGTGTAAACGTGGGAACTTTGGCGTTGCTCATGCGGCCGGCCGAAACATCCGGTAGGCGTGCAAAAGTGCGGCATTCGTTGCGCATGTTGCCCGCAACCCGGAAACAGGCTCCACCCAGCACCATGAGAACAAAACCAAAATGATGCTGCGGCGGCCTTCATCCACTGCCACACAGAACAATTACCAAAATTCTAGCACGGCTTGATCTGAGGCCTTAATCGGGTGTATGGCGTTCCATTAACGGGACGGGCTCCGCACTCAAGAGTGCGGAGCCCGTCCTTCAGCCATTAACTACTGCTGGTTTCAGCGGAAGTCGTTGCCGAGATCGTAGTCATCCAGCGGGATGGCGTGGAACTCGGGAGCACCGTCGCCGCCGAGGGCGTCATAGGAGAAATCGGTGAAAGCGCTGGGGCCCGTGAACAGGCTTGCCTTTGCTTCCTCGGTCGGCTCAACCGTGACCTCCGTGTAACGGGGCAGGCCCGTTCCGGCCGGGATGAGCTTACCGATGATGACGTTCTCCTTGAGGCCGAGCAGAGGATCGCTCTTGCCTTCCATGGCCGCCTGCGTCAGGACGCGGGTGGTCTCCTGGAAGGAAGCGGCCGACAGCCACGACTCGGTTGCCAGGGACGCCTTGGTGATACCCATGAGTTCCGGACGACCCGAGGCCGGGGACTTGCCCTCGGACACGACGCGGCGGTTCTCGTCTTCGAAGCGGGAGCGCTCTGCAAGCTCACCAGGGAGCAGGTCGGAGTCGCCGGATTCGATGACGGTCACGCGGCGCAGCATCTGGCGGACGATAACCTCGACGTGCTTGTCGTGGATACCAATACCCTGGCTGCGGTAAACGCCCTGGACCTCGTCCACAAGGAACTTCTGTGCGGCACGGGGACCCATGATGCGCAGAACCTGCTTCGGGTCCACCGGACCGTTGATCAGCTTCTGGCCGACGCTGACGTGCTCGCCATCCTCAATGAGGAGACGGGAACGGCGCAGCACCGGGTAGGCAATCTCTTCGGAACCATCGTCCGGAGTGATGACCAGGCGCATCTGGCGCTCGGACTCTTCGATGGTGATGCGGCCGGCTGCTTCAGCAATCGGTGCAACACCCTTCGGAGTACGGGCTTCGAAGAGCTCCTGGATACGGGGCAGACCCTGGGTGATGTCGTCGCCACCACCAGCAGAAACAGCACCACCGGTGTGGAACGTACGCATGGTCAGCTGGGTACCGGGCTCACCGATGGACTGCGCGGCAATGATGCCCACGGCCTCGCCGATGTCCACGGTCTTGCCTGTTGCCAGCGAACGGCCGTAGCAGAGCGCACAGGTGCCGACCTTGGACTCACAGGTGAGTACGGAGCGGACCTTGACTTCAGTGATACCTGCAGCCAGCAGCTGGTCGATAACGACGTCGCCGCAGTCGGTACCACCGGCAGCCAGGACGTTGCCCTGGGCATCGACGACGTCGACAGCCAGCGTACGTGCGTAGGCGCTGTTCTCGACGTTCTCGTCCAGGACGAGCTCACCGTTGGAATCCGGCACGGCGATCGGCGTAAGCAGACCGCGTTCGGTGCCGCAGTCCTCTTCGCGGACGATGACGTCCTGCGAAACGTCCACCAGACGACGGGTCAGGTAACCCGAGTTGGCGGTACGGAGAGCGGTATCGGCCAGACCCTTACGGGCACCGTGCGTGGCGATGAAGTATTCCAACACCGACAGGCCCTCGCGGTAGGAGGACTTGATCGGGCGAGGGATGATCTCACCCTTCGGGTTGGCCACAAGACCACGGATACCCGCGATCTGGCGAACCTGCATCCAGTTACCACGTGCACCGGAGGACACCATGCGGTTGATGGTGTTCATCGGGGACAGGCTGTCACGCATCGCCTGGGCGATCTCGTTGGTGGCCTTGTTCCAGATCTCGATCAGTTCCTGGCGACGCTCGTCGTCGTCGATCAGGCCCTTGTCGTACTGGCCCTGGATCTTGGCAGCCATGTTCTCGTAACCAGCCAGGATGGCGGGCTTGGAGGTAGGCACCTCGATGTCGGAGATAGCCACGGTGACGCCCGAGCGGGTTGCCCAGTAGAAACCGGCATCCTTCAGGTTATCCAGCGTTGCGGCCGTGACAACCTTCGGGTAGCGCTCGGCGAGGTCGTTGACGATCCGGGACAGTTCGCCCTTGTCGGCAACAGCCTCAACCCACGGGTAATCCTCGGGCAGCGTCTGGTTGAAGATGACCTGGCCCAGGGAGGTCTGCACGAGAGCAGGCTGACCCGGCTCCCAACCTTCCGGAGCTTCCCAACCGGCGTAAGGCACGAAGTTGTCCAGACGGATCTTGACCTGGGAGTTCAGGTGCAGATCACGGGCGTCGTACGCCATGATGGCTTCCGAAACCGAGGAGAAGATGCGGCCCTCGCCGGCAGAGCCGACGCGCTTGGTGGTCAGGTGGTACAGGCCGATGATCATATCCTGCGAAGGCAGGGTAACCGGGCGGCCATCGGACGGCTTCAGGATGTTGTTCGAGGACAGCATCAGGATGCGGGCTTCGGCCTGGGCTTCCGGGCTCAGCGGCAGGTGCACTGCCATCTGGTCGCCGTCGAAGTCAGCGTTGAAGGCGCCACAAACCAGCGGGTGAAGCTGGATTGCCTTGCCTTCAACAAGCTGCGGTTCGAAGGCCTGGATGCCGAGGCGGTGAAGGGTAGGTGCACGGTTGAGCAGCACCGGGTGTTCGGTGATGATCTCTTCCAGCACGTCCCAAACCTGCGGACGGTAACGCTCGACCATGCGCTTTGCCGACTTGATGTTCTGTGCGTGGTTGAGGTCAACCAGGCGCTTCATCACGAACGGCTTGAAGAGCTCCAAGGCCATCTGCTTGGGCAGACCACACTGGTGCAGCTTCAGCTGCGGGCCAACGACGATGACCGAACGGCCGGAGTAGTCAACACGCTTGCCGAGGAGGTTCTGGCGGAAACGACCCTGCTTGCCCTTGAGCATGTCGCTCAGGGACTTCAGGGGACGGTTGCCCGGACCCGTAACGGGGCGGCCACGACGACCGTTGTCGAAGAGGCTGTCAACAGCTTCCTGAAGCATGCGCTTCTCGTTGTTGACGATGATCTCCGGAGCACCGAGGTCAAGCAGTCGCTTGAGTCGGTTGTTGCGGTTGATCACACGACGGTAGAGGTCGTTGAGGTCCGAGGTCGCGAAGCGGCCACCGTCCAACTGGACCATCGGGCGCAGTTCCGGCGGGATCACCGGGACGGCGTCCAGAACCATGCCGAGCGGGCTGTTGTTGGTGGTCAGGAATGCGTTGACAACCTTCAGGCGCTTCAGGGCACGCGTCTTGCGCTGGCCCTTGCCGTTCTGTATGGTGTCGCGCAGGGACTCGGCCTCAGCCTGCATGTCAAAGGTCTCAAGACGCTTCTTGATCGCCTCGGCACCCATGGAGCCTTCGAAGTACATGCCGTAGCGGTCACGCAGTTCGCGGTACAGGCCCTCGTCGCCCTCAAGGTCAGCGACCTTGAGGTTCTTGAAGCGGTCCCAGACCTGCTCAAGGCGCTCGATATCGGCGTCGGCACGCTTGCGGACGTTCGCCATCTGGCGGTCTGCGGAGTCGCGGGCCTTCTTCTTGTCGGCAGCCTTGGCGCCTTCACCTTCAAGACGGGCAAGCTCGTCTTCAAGGTCGCGGGCGATCGTGGCGATGTCGCTGTCGCGGTTGTCCACCAGCTGCTTCTTCTCGAGGTCGTGCTCGACCTGGAGGTTCGGCAGTTCAGCGTGGCGGTTTTCCGTGTCAACGCTGGTGATCATGTAGGCAGCGAAGTAGATGACCTTCTCAAGGTCCTTCGGAGCCAGGTCCAAGAGGTAGCCCAAGCGCGAGGGAACGCCCTTGAAGTACCAGATGTGGGTTACGGGCGCAGCCAGTTCGATGTGGCCCATGCGCTCACGACGCACCTTTGCGCGGGTGACTTCAACGCCACAACGCTCACAGATGATGCCCTTGAAGCGGACGCGCTTGTACTTGCCGCAGTAGCATTCCCAGTCGCGGGAAGGACCGAAGATCTTCTCGCAGAAAAGACCGTCCTTCTCAGGCTTGAGGGTGCGGTAGTTGATGGTTTCCGGCTTCTTGACCTCACCGTAAGACCAGCCACGGATGTCTTCCGCGGTGGCGAGGCCGATCTGCATGAGGCCGAAGGAGGATTCGCTGGACATATGGTCCCTGTTCTCTCTTGTTCTCTAAATTCTGAAGTCTTGGTTACGGGAAGAGGGAGCTGTTCCGGTGGACAGTGACGTACTGCTGCCCACCGGAACGGCTACTAAACCTCTTCTACGGAACTGGGCTCTGCACGAGACAGATCGATGCCCAGTTCTTCCGCAGCCGTGAAGACTGCGTCATCAGAGTCACGCATTTCGATCGTGGTTCCATCGGTGGAAAGAACTTCCACGTTCAGGCACAACGACTGCATTTCCTTGATCAAGACCTTGAAGGACTCGGGAACGCCAGGCTCAGGGATGTTCTCGCCCTTGACGATGGCTTCGTAGACCTTCACACGACCATGGATGTCATCGGACTTGATCGTGAGGAGTTCCTGAAGCGTGTAGGCAGCGCCGTAAGCTTCGAGCGCCCACACTTCCATTTCACCGAAGCGCTGGCCACCGAACTGCGCCTTACCACCCAGCGGCTGCTGCGTGATCATGGAGTACGGACCGGTGGAACGCGCGTGGATCTTGTCGTCCACCAGGTGGTGGAGCTTCAGGATGTACATGTAACCGACGGAGATCGGGTCCGGGAACGGCTCGCCGGAGCGGCCGTCGAACAGACGGGTCTTGCCGGAGGAATCGATCAGGCGGTCGCCGTCGCGGGTCACGTTGGTGGAGTCAAGCAGGCCCGTGATTTCTTCTTCGCGGGCGCCATCGAACACCGGGGTGGCAACAGTGGTCTGGCCGGTTTCACGGGGCAGGTTGGGCAGGTTCTTGACCCACTCCGGCTCGCCTTCGATCTTCCAACCGGTCTTGGCAACCCAACCGAGGTGGGTTTCCAGGACCTGGCCAACGTTCATACGACCCGGAACACCAAGCGGGTTCAGGACGATGTCCACCGGGGTACCGTCTGCAAGGAAGGGCATGTCCTCGATCGGAAGGATCTTGGAGATAACACCCTTGTTGCCGTGACGGCCGGCGAGCTTGTCGCCGTCGGTGATCTTGCGCTTGGCTGCAACGTAGACGCGGACCAGCTGGTTCACGCCCGGGGGCAGTTCGTCGTCGTTGTCGCGGTCGAAGACGCGGACGCCGATGACCGTACCGGACTCGCCGTGGGGAACCTTCAAGGAGGTGTCGCGGACTTCGCGGGACTTCTCACCGAAGATGGCGCGGAGAAGACGCTCTTCCGGAGTCAGTTCGGTTTCACCCTTGGGTGTGACCTTTCCGACCAGGATGTCTCCGGCTTCAACCTCGGCACCAATGTGGATGATGCCGCGCTCGTCCAGGCCTGCAAGGACTTCCTCGGACACGTTGGGGATGTCACGTGTGATTTCCTCGGCACCAAGCTTGGTGTCGCGGGCATCGATCTCGTGCTCCTCGATGTGGATGGAGGAAAGAACGTCCTCAGCAACAATGCGCTGGGACAGGATGATGGCGTCCTCGAAGTTGTGGCCTTCCCATGACATGAATGCCACGAGCAGGTTCTTACCGAGGGCGAGTTCACCCTGGTCCGTTGCAGGACCGTCGGCGATGATGCCGCCGACTTCCAGGCGCTGGCCTTCGTTGACCAGGACACGGTGGTTGTAGCAGTTGCCCTGGTTGGAACGGGCGAACTTGTTGATGCGGTAGTTGGTCTCCGTGCCGTCGTCATTGATCATGACAACGAGCTCAGCGGAAACCTCGGTGACCACACCTGCCTTCTTCGCGATGACAACGTCACCGGCGTCGACTGCTGCTGCGCGCTCCATGCCGGTGCCCACGAAAGGAGCCTCGGAACGGACCAGCGGCACAGCCTGGCGCTGCATGTTCGCACCCATGAGTGCACGGTTGGCATCGTCATGCTCGAGGAACGGGATCAGGGCGGTTGCCACGGACACCATCTGGCGCGGGGAAACATCCATGAACTGAACTTCGGCAGCGGGTACCAGGACCGGCTCGCCTCCACCACCACGGGCACGGACAAGGACGGTCTCTTCCGAGAACTTCTTGTCAGCGTCCAGCGGAGCGTTGGCCTGTGCGATCAGGACTTCAGCTTCGTCGTCGGCAGTGAGGTACTGGACCTCATCCGAAACGACACCCTCGGAAACGAGGCGGTAAGGCGTCTCGATGAAGCCGAACGGGTTGATGCGGCCGTAGGAAGCCAGCGAACCGATCAGACCAATGTTCGGGCCTTCAGGGGTTTCGATGGGGCACATACGTCCGTAGTGGGACGGGTGAACGTCTCGAACTTCCATGCCTGCGCGGTCACGGGAAAGACCACCCGGGCCAAGAGCCGACAGGCGGCGCTTGTGGGTCAGACCCGAAAGCGGGTTGTTCTGGTCCATGAACTGCGACAGCTGGGAGGTTCCGAAGAACTCCTTGATGGCAGCGACAACCGGACGGATGTTGATCAGCGTCTGCGGCGTGATGGCCTCGACGTCCTGCGTGGTCATGCGTTCGCGAACAACACGCTCCATGCGGGAAAGGCCGGTGCGGACCTGGTTCTCGATCAGTTCGCCAACGGCGCGGATGCGACGGTTGCCGAAGTGGTCGATGTCATCGATCTCGACGCGGAGCTCGTGGTCTTCGCCATCGCGCTTGCCCATGAGGGTCTTCTCGCCGGCATGCAGCGCAACGAGGAACTTGATCATGGCGACGATGTCTTCGACGTGCAGGACCGAAGCTTCCTTGTCACCAAGGGAGCGGTCGATACCGAGCTTGCGGTTGATCTTGTAACGGCCAACCTTGGCGAGGTCATAACGCTTGGCGTTGAAGTACAGGTTGTCCAGCAGGGACTGTGCAGCCTCGACGGTGGGCGGCTCGCCCGGACGCAGCTTGCGGTAGATGTCCAGAAGCGCGTCTTCGCGGGTTTCGGTGGCGTCCTTCTCCAGCGTTGCACGCATGGAGTCGTACTGGCCGAACTCTTCCAGGATCTGGCCTTCGGTCCAGCCGAGGGCCTTCAGCAGAACGGTGACCGACTGCTTGCGCTTGCGGTCGAGGCGAACGCCGACCTGGTCGCGCTTGTCAATTTCGAGTTCGAACCATGCACCGCGGGACGGGATGATCTTCGCAGTGAAGATGTCCTTGTCACTGGTCTTGTCCGCGGTGCGCTCGAAGTAGGCGCCCGGCGAACGGACCAGCTGGGAGACAACGACACGCTCGGTGCCGTTGACGACGAACGTTCCCTTTTCAGTCATGAGGGGGAAGTCGCCCATGAACACGGTCTGCTGCTTGATTTCGCCCGTGTTGTTGTTCATGAACTCGGCCTTGACATACAGCGGTGCCGAGTAAGTGGCGTCACGGTCTTTGCATTCGGCCATGGTGTACTTCGGATCAGCGAACTCCGGCTCGGAGAAGCTCAGGGACATAGTGCCCTGGAAGTCCTCGATGGGGGAGATCTCTTCGAAGATGTCGGCAAGTCCGGAGGTGGTGGCGACGCTGAGGTCGCCCTCCTCGACAGCCTTCGCTACCCGCGCCTGCCAGCGTTCGTTTCCGACGAGCCAGTCAAAGCTGTCCGTCTGCAGGGCGAGAAGATTCGGAACATCAAGGGGTTCGTGAATCTTTGCGAATGAGAGGCGGCGAGTGGCACCATCGGTGCTTGCCGTGTTAGCGGTTTCGTTATTAGAGGTGCTCGAGGCGACCAAGAGGGATCCTTCCACAGACCTTCAGGCGTTTTCAGATCTCCCCCGTTTGCATGATGCAGAGTGCTCCGCAGCATACTTATTCCGGTTCCGCTATATGACCCGGACCCAGTCTGCACACATGCCAGTGCACGTTGTGAACGGCACGTCAATGTTGCAGCTGAGAGGTAAAGCCCACCGCTATATGAAGGCTGAAGGTTAACAGGGAAGACGCAAATATCTACGATACGGCAAAGTAGCCTTCCTGTCTACCCCAGATTGTCCGTGAATGCAAGCACTGTTGCTGCAGGCACCTATGCGGAGGCATCGGTCTGCGTCGCGGACCAGGCTCGCACGGCGCACCAGCTCCCCTGTGAAATCTCCTGCCGTGGAACCTCCTGCTGTGGAATCTACCGACGAACGCAAGCGTTGGAAAGGATAGGCTGTCGCACGCCGCACGATAGCCTTGGCTACACCACCACGGATCGGAAGAGAGACCATGAACAACTCCGCTGACGACAATGACGTTGTCATCCTTGCTGCTTCCCGTACCCCACAGGGGCGGCTCAATGGGCAGCTGGCCGGATTCACCGCCGTCGACCTTGGCGCCCATGCCATCAGCGCTGCACTGGCGGCCAGCGGCGTAAAAGCCGAACAAGTGGACGCGGTCATCATGGGACAGGTGCTACAAGCGGGCGCTGGCCAGAACCCCGCCCGGCAGAGCGCCATCGCGGCAGGTGTTGGCTGGAACATCCCTGCCGTCACCATCAACAAGGTTTGCCTCTCCGGCCTCACGGCTGTCATTGATGCCGCCAGGATGATCCGCAGCGGGGACGCCACCGTAGTTGTGGCCGGCGGCCAGGAATCCATGACCCGCGCCCCACATCTGCTTCCCGGCTCCCGGCAGGGTTGGACCTATGGCGCAATCCAGGCGTTGGACGTTGCCGCACATGACGGACTCACGGATGCGTTCGATGGCCAGTCCATGGGCTTGTCCACGGAGACCAAGAACGTGACGCTCGGCATTGACCGCCGTGCGCAGGACGAAGTTGCTGCTGCTTCCCACCAGCGCGCTGCTGCCGCAATCGCTGAGGGAATTTTCGACGTCGAAATCGCTCCCTTGAGCGTGAAGCAGCGCAAGGGGGATCCGGTGACCCTCACCTCGGACGAGGGCGTCCGGCCGAACACCACCCTGGAAACCCTTGCCCCTTTGAAGGCCGCCTTCGCCACGGATGGCACCATTACCGCCGGCAACTCCTCTCCCCTGTCCGACGGCGCCTCCGCACTCGTGCTGACAAGTCGCCGCTTTGCCAAGGACAACGGGCTGGAATACCTTGCGGTCGTGGGCAAGCCAGGCCAGGTGGCTGGCCCGGACAACTCGCTGCACTCGCAGCCGTCCAACGCCATTTCGCAAGCATTGAAGCGGGCTGGATGGACCGCCGAGGACCTGGACTTCATAGAGATTAACGAGGCCTTTGGCTCCGTGGCCGTCCAATCATTGAAGGACCTGAGCTACCCGCTGGAGAAATGCAACATCCACGGCGGCGCAATCGCTCTCGGCCACCCTATCGGTGCTTCCGGGGCCCGGCTGGCCCTGCACGCGGCCCACGAACTCAAGCGCAGGGGAACCGGCAAGGCTGCCGTGTCCCTCTGTGGCGGCGGCGGCCAGGGCGAAGCTCTCCTGCTGTTCCGCGACTAATGGCACGGGACAACTGATGGCCCAGGACGTGGTGGAACCTCACATGAACGGGGCGGAACGGTTCCTGTCCGACGCCGCCGCGCGCGGACTGGAGGTGGACGTCGTCGAGCGTCCTGCTGCCAGAAGCCTCGAGGAGGCGGCAGGCATCCTGGGGATCAGCCCCGGGGACATCGTGAAGTCCCTCGTGGTCAAGCATCGCGACGGTAGCTTCCTCTTCGCGCTGATCCCCGGCGACCGGCAGATCTCCTGGCCCAAGCTGCGGGCGTTGGTGGGCGTAAACAAGCTCTCGCTGCCGCACGCCGATGTTGCCCTGGCCGCAACCGGCTATGAGCGCGGGACCATCACTCCCCTGGGAAGTACCACGCCCTGGCCGGTGTATGCGGATGCCACCATCACCGGACGCCGCATCTCCATGGGTGCCGGAGCCCATGGCAGGAGTGCCTTCGTGGACGCCGATCAACTCACGGCCGCACTCGGAGCAATCGTCGCCGACATCAGCGAACCCAACTAAGTAGCAGTTAAGCGCGTTTTGAGCGTTCCAAACGCGCTTAACTGCGACCTGCTTGGGTGCATTAAACGCAGGAAGCCCCGCCCGGCGAACCGGACGGGGCTTCCACAAGCAAGACGAGTTACTTGAGGGTAACCGTTGCGCCAGCTTCTTCGAGCTGAGCCTTTGCCTTCTCTGCGGCTTCCTTGGTGGCGCCTTCGAGAACAGCCTTCGGTGCGCTGTCAACCAGGTCCTTGGCTTCCTTGAGGCCGAGGGAGGTGATGGCGCGAACTTCCTTGATCACTGCGATCTTCTTGTCGCCAGCAGCTTCGAGGACGACGTCGAAGTCGGTCTTCTCTTCAGCAGCTTCAGCAGCACCGCCGGCAGCGGGGCCAGCAACTGCAACAGCAGCAGCCGTAACTTCGAAGGTCTCTTCGAAGAGCTTGACGAACTCGGAGAGCTCGATGATGGTCAGTTCCTTGAAAGCTTCAATGAGCTCTTCGTTGCTGAGCTTCGCCATGGTGGCGTCCTTCCATTAGTCGGTGCAGATCCGGACAATGCCGCTCCATGCACCTGAGTTTGATTGGGGGGAGAACTTAGTTCTCTTCGGTTGCAGCTTCAGCGGCTTCGGCCGGAGCCGCAACCTCTTCAGCAGCAGCCTCGGCGGCCGGAGCTTCGTCAGCGGCCGGTGCAGGTGCGCCGCCCTCTTCTTCAAGCTTGAGGCGCAGGGCATCGATGATGCGTGCGGCAGCGGATGCGGGGGCCTTGAGGACACCAGCAACACGTGCAAGCTGCAGCTCGCGGGACTCCAGCGCTGCCAGTGCGGCAACACCTTCTGCGTCCAATGCCTTGCCTTCGAAGTAACCGGTCTTGATAACCAGCTGCTTGTTGGTCTTGGCAAAGTCCGTCAGGCTCTTGGCAGCAGCAACAGCGTCGCCCTTGATGAAGGCGATTGCAGTGGGGCCGGCAAGCTGATCGCCGAACGCGTCGACACCAGCTTCCTTGGCTGCAATGGCGCTCAGGGTGTTCTTGACGACCGAGAACTTGGTGTCCTGGCCGAGCGCAACACGCAGTTCCTTGAGCTGTGCAACAGTGAGCCCGCGGTATTCGGTCAGGACAGCCGCGTTCGATTCCTTGAAATCGTTGGTGATCTCTGCAACAGCGGAGACCTTGCTAGGCGTTGTCATAACCCTCCTTCCGGGGAATAAAGCCGGTCTTCCGGGTCCCCGCTCACGAGAGCTAAAACTAAAAACGCCCCGCGCAGATGCACGGGGCTTGGCTCAACACAGTTTTGCACTGCGGAGACTTGCTTCGTTCACCTGCGTTGGCCGCCCTATGTTCAGGGTCCTTCGTCAAGGAATGCACTTTGTTCTCAGGGGCGTCGCTGCAGAATTGAGCTGCGCTCGAAAGAGTGGATTCCCATCAACCGACGGTCTTTGGTACTTCAAGGTTACGGGAGAGGGATCAGCAAACCAAATCGACGCCGCTGCGCCCCGATGGGATGCCCGTCTGGCTACTCCGACGACGTAACCTTCGGTCCCCGATCTGGAAGCTCCTTTTGCCAGAGTCCGGTGACTCCCGCCGTCGTGAATCCCAATTGCTTGTTCACGGTCAGGAGGTACCGGTTTTCCGGTGCGTTCCAGGTGTAAATGACCCGGGCATCGGGAAATTGCTCACTGAGCCTTTCCATGTTGGCCACCTTGATCAGCAGGCCCAGCTTATTGCCGCGATGTTCCTGCAGGACCAAAGTGTCGTCCTGGAAAACGACGTCCTGACGGTGCGCGAGGACGCTGATCGTGGTGAGGCCGGCCAGCCGCCCGCTCTCAATATGCTCGACGGCGGTAACCACCGTCTGCCGGCCCTGCGCCAAGGCGGCGTCTTCGGTTTCGCGCAAAACCGCGGCGTCAAAGACCATGCCGGTAACCTCGACAGCGGAGTCTTCTTCCTCGCCGTCCTCACCGTGGACAACCTCACCCGCAGCGTTTTCCAGCTCAGCCACGGCCTCCAACCACGCCTCAGGGCAGCGATCAGTCCAGTGGTGCAGCCTGTAGCGGCCAGCGTTCGCTTCCTCGGCCTCGGCTTGAAGATCCGCAACCAGTTTGGAATCCAGCGGCAGCACGCAGGAACTGAACTGCTCGATGTGCTGAAGGGTGTAACCGGCCCGCTGGGCAAAGTCCACTTCCCTGCTGCTGACAGGAACGAAGCCCGGGCCGCTGCCGGGAATCAACTGGTCTTCAGGTATCTCTGTTAGCGAGGTTGCCGGGTGGTTCGTGTCCACCAAAACCATGGTGCGGCCCTCTGAACGTGCCAGCTGCTCTGCGGCCTCCAGAAGCTGGCGTCCGACGCCCTGGCTCTGATACTCCGGGAGAATATCCAGGGTGAACTCCGCCAGGTCCATGTTGTCCGCGAGCGGCAGCGCAATGTCCACTGTTCCCACGATGACCCCGTCCACCTTGGCTACCAGGATGATCTGGCGCTCATAGGGGTCAGAGAACTCAAGCAGCTTCTCCAAGGGCGTGTATGCCAGGTCATCGCTCCCCCAGGTCTGCATCCGGACCCGTCGCGCCACTTCCACGGCGTCCAGGAAATCCCTAGCTTTGGGGCTGTCCAGATTGTCCGGCACCCATAGCTGCTCGACTACAACGGTCTTCGCCTCGTCTACAGTCATCCCAGCCGTTTCTGCCATTCGCCTTCAAAACCGGAAGGCTTGAATCCAAGGGCGATATTTATGGCCAGCATATGCCGGTTTTCATTGGCGTTCCATGTCATGACGCCCGTGGCGTCCGGCCAAAGATCTTCTGCACTCCGAAGATTGGCGATTTTGACCAGCATGCCAAGGCCGTGTCCCCGGTGCCCGGGAGCCACCAGTGTGTCCTCCTGGCTGACGACCGCCGGCAACGCCTCACGGTGGGTCAGAACCGTATAGGCAGCCAACTCCCCGCTCGTGTGGTGCTGGGCAGCAGCTACAACTGAGTCCACGCCACTTGCCCGCCACGTGGATTCCTCACGCCGAACCCGCACGGCGTCCCACTCTTCGCCTTCCCATCCCAGACCGGCGATGGGCACCTCCGTGCTCATGAGGCTCTTGAGCCGGGCAAAACTGTCCACGAGTTCGTCCGGGCATTCGTTCATCCAGCCAATGACGTTGTACTCCGTTGCCCGGCGCATCGCCTCCACTTCGAGTTCGATCAGGTGCGCCTCATCAGCCGGCAGGGTCAAGGTGCTGCTGGTTTCGACCTGTTCCAGGGAATAGCCATGGTGCAAGGCAAAGCGGGTCGATGCCGCGTTCAGTGGAACGCCACCCGTGCCGGACTTTGCCTCCAGCAGCGCTTCCCCGGCCAGCACGGGGGCGATCGGCTCCCCACAGTACCCGTCAAGGGAAGTGCGGTTCCGCCCCACTGCCGCTTTTTCAAGGACTTCCAGGATCCTCGTCCCTATCCCGCGCCGACGGAAAGCGGGGTCCACGAGGACGTCCACACCCGCCGTCGTCGTGTTCTCGCTCAACGGCAGCGTCAGCGATCCGCTGCCCACCACAACGCCGTCCAAGCGGGTCAGGTGGACCTGCCGCTCCTCATATTCGTTGCCCTGCCAGAACATGAACGACTCCGCCAATGTGGCCGAATGGTCCAGGTTCCCCCACAAGGCAAGCTCGTGGGCGATGCGTAACGCATGGAAGGCTTTGAAGTCCGGTGAGGCAGTGGCCTCCGGACCTTGCGGAACGGGAAGCCTCTCGATGGTGAGCCCACCGTTGGCGGAAAAGTTCGACGACGACGCCACGCCCCACAGCCTACGGCCGCCTCAGGTGGCAAACAAGTCGCGGCGAGCCTGCACGAACACATGAAAAGGGACCGCCCGGCAAATGCCGGACGGCCCCTTTCAGAGTTAGTACTCCCGAAGCTTACGCGTCGGTGAGAACCTTGGTGACGTTCGGGTCAACGGTGATGCCCGGACCGAACGTGGTGGCAACAGTAGCCTTCTGGATGTAGCGGCCCTTGGAAGCGGACGGCTTCAGGCGAAGCACCTCTTCCAGTGCAGCTGCGTAGTTCTCAGCCAGCTTCTGGGCGTCGAAGGACACCTTGCCGATGATGAAGTGCAGGTTCGAGTGCTTATCGACGCGGAAGTCGATCTTGCCGCCCTTGATGTCGTTGACAGCCTTGGTGACATCCGGGGTAACCGTACCGGTCTTCGGGTTCGGCATGAGGTTACGCGGGCCGAGGACCTTACCGAGGCGGCCGACCTTGCCCATGAGGTCAGGGGTTGCCACAGCGGCGTCGAAGTCGGTCCAGCCGGCTGCGATCTTTTCGATCAGGTCATCGGAACCAACGAAGTCGGCGCCGGCAGCGATTGCTGCCTCAGCCTTGTCGCCGGTTGCGAAAACGAGGACGCGGGCGGTCTTACCGGTGCCGTGCGGCAGGTTGACGGTGCCACGGACCATCTGGTCAGCCTTACGCGGGTCAACGCCCAGGCGGAAAGCGACCTCAACGGTTGCGTCGAACTTGGAAGGGTTGGTGTCCTTCGCGAGGGTGATTGCCTCGAACGGGGCGTAGACCTTGTCTGCCTCGATCTTGGCTACGGCTGCCTCATATGCTTTGCTGCGCTTTGCCATGCTGCTTATTTCTCCTTGTGCAGTTGTGGTCTGCGGACCGCGCTGGGCCCTGCCACAAGTCGTGGATCCGGCAAGGATCCTGCGACATTTTAATGTTTCAGATGCCGGTTGCCCGGCGGATGAAGGCTGTTATTAGCCCTCTACGGTGATACCCATGGAACGGGCGGTACCGGCGATGATCTTGGCAGCTGCCGCGATGTCGTTGGCGTTGAGGTCTTCCATCTTGGTGGAAGCAATCTCTTCGACCTGCGCCTGGGTCAGCTTGGCAACCTTGACGGTGTGCGGGGTAGCCGAACCCTTGGCAACGCCTGCAGCCTTCTTGATGAGCTCTGCAGCCGGCGGGGTCTTGGTGATGAAGGTGAAGGAACGGTCTTCGTAGACCGTGATTTCAACCGGGATAACGTTTCCGCGCTGGGATTCCGTTGCAGCGTTGTACGCCTTGCAGAATTCCATGATGTTGACACCGTGCTGGCCAAGCGCAGGACCGATCGGCGGAGCCGGGTTAGCGGCACCTGCCTGGATCTGCAGCTTGATGAGGCCGGTGACCTTCTTCTTGGGAGCCAATGTAGGGTCCTTCTCTCAATAGCTTCCTGGGACACAGGAGCGCGTCCCAGGTTGGTGGCCGCCATGGCAAGGCGGCCGGCCGCTTCCGAACCGCAAAGCAGGCGGAACGGGAGCGAAATCTTGGAATCAGCTAGATCTTGGTGACCTGGTTGAATGCGAGCGTAACCGGGGTTTCGCGCTCGAAGATCGAGACCAGGACCACGAGGGTCTGGGACTCGGGCTTGATCTCGGAGATCGTTGCCGGAAGGGTCTCGAACGGGCCTTCCTTGACGATGACGGACTCGCCGACCTCGAAGTCGACGGCCACGGGAGCCTGGTTCTGCTTGTTGACGGGCTTGCCCTTCTCGGCCTGCTCTTCTTCGAAGACCGGGGCGAGCATGGAGAAGACCTCGTCAAGGCGCAGCGGAACCGGGTTGTGGGCGTTGCCCACGAAGCCAGTGACCCCGGGGGTGTGGCGAACGGCGCCCCAGGAAGCATCGGTCAGGTCCATGCGGACCAGAACGTAACCGGGGATGCGGACGCGGTTGATCACCTTGCGCTGCGCGTTCTTGATCTCGACGACTTCTTCCATCGGGACCTGGATTTCGAAGATGTAATCTTCCATGTCCAGCGTCTGGATGCGGGTCTCAAGGTTGGCCTTCACGCGGTTTTCGTAACCGGCGTAGGAGTGAATGACGTACCAGTCACCCTCCTGGCGGCGCAGCTTGGCCTTGAATTCCTCAGCCGGATCGGCAGGGGCTGCAGCAGCAGCCGCCTCCAGCGAGACATCCGCAGCGTCCTCGTCGGACTCGTCATCAGACTCAGCGTCTACGTCGGACTCGAAATCCTCTTCGGAGTCATCGACGTCGGCAGATTCGGGCGCAGCAGAGTCAGCCTCCGACTCTTCCGCAGCCTCAGCCGCGGCGTCGTCCGTGCTTTCAGCGGGCCCATCCAGCTCAGCCTCGTTTACCTCAAGCTCCTGCTCAGACACTTGGTCTCCTGCTTCCTCATTGCCTAACATGCCTATTTAAATGGCTCAATTCCGCAAACCTCACAAAATTCCTGAAATACCAAGGAATTTCGCGCGGTTTGCGGACAGATCCGCTTAGCGGTCCGTAGCGCCTGATCCACCGAAGACCCAGCTCACTCCCGTGCCGAAGGCAAGGTCCAGCAGGGTGACGATGAGCATCATGATGGCTACGAACACCAGCACCACGACCGTGTAATTGATCAGTTCCTTGCGGGTCGGGGCAACGACCTTCTTCAGTTCGCCGATAACCTGGCGGATGAAGAGTGCAATTCGGGCAAAGAAGCCGGCATCGGCTTTCTTGGCAGGACGGCCCTTTGAGCTGCTAGCAGCCGTTTCGGTCACCTGGTCCTCACTCACCTTGCAAAGTCGTTTGACCCGGCTCTGATCAGAGCCATGGTTGCTGCGCTTGCCCCGGCGTTTCCGCCGGAACAGCTTGCGCAGGGCAGACAGGACTCGAACCTGCAACCTGCGGTTTTGGAGACCGCTGCGCTACCAATTGCGCCACTACCCTATGGATCGAATCCATGTTTCAGGCCGCACTTCAGCCTGTGGTGCTTTTCAACACCGGTGAACCAGTCTACGCAAGAACTTCGCGATAGTCGAACCGGACTAATTCCGGGCCTTCCGGCCGCTTATGAATCAATGTGAGCAGCATTATCAGTCACATTGTCCAGCAGGCGCCCGGGAGCTCCGCAGAACAGCATAAGGTAGTTTACGTCGAATCCCATCATCCAGCCCACGAGCTGCCTGCGAAGAACGGTACATAGATGTCTGCCGGAACACCTGCCGCCCGCATTTCACAACGAATCTCCGCTATTGCCGAGTCCGCCACCCTTGCCGTTGACGCCAAGGCCAAGGCACTGAAGGCCGCGGGGCGCCCCGTGATCGGTTTCGGTGCCGGCGAACCCGATTTCCCCACCCCGGACTACATCGTCAAGGCAGCAATTGAGGCTGCTGCCCAGCCGAAGTACCACCGCTACTCCCCCGCTGCCGGGCTTCCCGAGCTGAAGAAGGCCATCGCCGATAAGACCCTCCGGGACTCCGGCTACAAAGTGGACCCGTCGCAGGTCCTGGTGACCAACGGTGGCAAGCAAGCGGTCTACAACACCTTCGCCACCTTGGTTGACCCGGGCGACGAAGTCATCATCCCCACGCCCTTCTGGACCACTTATCCGGAAGCCATCCGTCTCGCAGGGGGCGTTCCGGTGGAGGTATTCGCCGGACCCGAGCAGGGCTACCTCGTCACCATCGAGCAGTTGGAAGCCGCGCTGACGGACAAGACCAAGATCTTGCTGTTCGTCTCCCCGTCCAACCCGACCGGCGCTGTATACAGCCCGGAGCAGGTTGCGGAGATCGGAAAGTGGGCCGCTTCCAAGGGCCTGTGGGTGGTCACGGATGAAATCTACGAGCACCTGACCTATGACGGCGTGGAGTTCACCTCCATCGCCACCGCCGCACCGGAGCTTGGCGACAAAGTCGTCATCCTCAACGGCGTGGCCAAGACCTACGCCATGACAGGTTGGCGCGTGGGTTGGATGATCGGTCCGGCCGATGTCATCAAGGCCGCGACCAACCTCCAGTCGCACGCGACGTCCAACGTCTCAAACATCATGCAGGTGGCCGCTGCCGCTGCCCTCACGGGTCCGCTGACCGCCGTCGACGAAATGAAGGTCGCCTTCGACCGCCGCCGCAAGGCAATTGTCGCCGGCCTGAACGCGATTGATGGCGTGGAATGCCCGACGCCGACCGGCGCCTTCTACGTGTATGCCGACGTTCGTGGACTGCTGGGTAAGGAATTCGAAACCTCCAACGGCCCGGTGCGCCCGAGCACATCCGCAGAACTTGCCACGCTCATCCTGGACGAGGTTGAAGTTGCCATCGTTCCCGGCGAAGCATTCGGCCCCTCCGGTTACGTCCGCCTTTCCTACGCACTTGGCGACGACGACCTCGCCGAGGGTGTCCGCCGGATCCAGGAATTCCTGGGCCGGGCGAAATAGCTCATTACCCGGTAGCGCTTCAGGGTTGAATGCTCCCGCACCAATATTTGGTGCGGGAGCATTTCCGTTTAAGCAGCGGGATGTGCGAGAAGGTCCGTCTAAAAGCCGACGGATGTGAGAGAAGGTCAGAGGAGGCGGCGCTCGGCGGCCCACTTGGTGAGTTCGTGGCGGCTGGAGAGCTGCAGTTTCCGGAGCACTGCGGACACGTGCGTCTCCACGGTCTTGATGGAGATGAACAGCTCCTTGGCCACTTCCTTGTAGCTGTATCCGCGAGCGATGAGTCGCATGACTTCCAGCTCACGCGCCGAGAGGCGGTCCAATTCGTCGTCCGCGATATCCGCCGGTGCTGTACCGAAGGCGTCCAGTACGAAGCCAGCCAGCCGGGGTGAGAAGACGGCGTCGCCGTCTGCCACGCGGATCACCGCATCGGATATCCCGGCGCCGGAAATCGTCTTGGTGACGTAGCCACGGGCACCAGCCCGGATCACTGCCACGACGTCCTCGGCTGCGTCCGAAACACTTAGTGCCAGGAAGCTGGTGGTGCCCAGGAGCGAGGCGGACCCCGCGATGACCTCGCGCCCTCCGCCACCAAGGCCACCGGGAAGGTGGACGTCCAGGAGGACAACCTCAGGCCGGGTTTCCGCAATGACAGCGATGGCTTCCTCAACCGTGCCTGCTTCGCCCACGACGTCCATGCGGTGATCGAGATCCGCCTTCAGCCCGGAACGGAAGATCGTGTGGTCATCCACGATCACCACCCGCACACTACGCGGCTCACCGCTTGGGGAAGTGTTGCTCATTGCTGTGGTTCTCCATTCCGTACTTCGCCGCTGCGAATATCTCCACTGCCCATATCTCCACTGCGCACATCTCCGGAGCGCGCATCTCCAATGCGCGTGTCGCCGCCATCGGCGTTTATCGAGGGGAGGGCCAGCCGGACTTCGGTGCCGTCCCGGCTGCTGTTGATGGTTGCCGTGCCTCCGTGACGCTTCATGCGGCCGATGATTGATTCCTTGACGCCCAATCTGTCATCGGGGACGGATTCAAGGTCAAATCCCGGACCGCGGTCCTTGATAAAGACCTCGGTGCTGCCTGCGGTGCTCTCCATGTAGACGGATACTGTTCCCCCGCCGTGCCGGGCCGCGTTGAGCATGGCTTCCCTGGTTGCCTGGACCAGTGCCTCGTGCCTGTCCGTCATATCGGCGTCGCCAACGGTAACCACCTCCACAGCCTGGCCGTGGGCATCCTCGACTTCGGCGGCTACGGCCTTGATCCGCTCGGCCAGCAGGCCGGCATCCTTGGCGGCATCAGTGAAGAGCCAGGACCGAAGTTCACGTTCCTGGGCCCTCGCCAGCCGGACAACGTCCTGCTCCGAGCCGGCCCTCCGCTGGATCAGCGCAAGTGTCTGCAACACCGAATCGTGCAGGTGGGCTGCGATCTCCGCGCGCTCGGTTTCCCGTACACGCCCCGCCCGTTCAGTCTCGAGGTCCTTCCAGAACTTCAGTCCCCACGGCAGCAGGACCAGTGCAACGCCGCCGAGGACAGCAACGGACGCCAGGAGCGCCAGCCAGGTCTGCTCCCAGGACCCCGATCCTGACACCATGACCAGGACGCCAGCCACCACCAACGCAAGGCCAGCAGCCAGGCGGACCCAGCCACCAGCCTGGTCGGCCTTGGTTTTGTCCACCAAACCGGCCCTGCGGGTCTCGTCGAGTTGCATCCATGCGATCGCCGCGCCGCCCAGGATGGCAGCTGCGGGAATCAGCGTTCCCAAGGGCACATCGACGCCGAACTGGCGGGCAATCAGGATCACAGCGACCAGGAGCAGGCCGGCTCCGAGCAGGATCTCCTTGCCGTACTGGATTCGTCGAAAATTGAACCGCGGGATCGGTAACGCGGGGCTTCCGGATTCGGCCCAACCGCCGGCAGGAGCCGCCGTGCTGCCGGAAGTCATCCTGCCAGACCCAGACGGTGGGCTACCAGGCAGTGGGCCACCAAGCAGTGGGCTACCAAACAGTGGACCAAAGGCAGCTGCGCCATTGGGTACCGGCGGGTTTCCACCCACCGCTGGAGAGCCGACCACCGGCGGTGCGGGTCCGGCGTCGGGCGCTTGTGGTACGGACTCAGTGGCAGGCGGAAGGCTGACTGCAGGAGCAATAGGCGACGCCGGCCGGCGGGCATTGCGGCGCGCGCTCTCGTCAGCGGTGGGAACCATGGTCCACAGCCAGGCGTAGAAGGCCAGCCCCGCTCCCCCGGCGAAGCAGGCAAGGATCATGCCCAGCCGAACGTACTTCACGGGCCAGCCCAAATGGTCGGCCAGTCCGCTGCAGACGCCGGCGATCATGCGGTCGCTGCTGCGGACCAGCGGCGGGCGTTGTACAGCGGTTGTCATGTACCAATCCAAACACGGATCAGGGTTGCCCGGACCTGAAACCGGCGTTCTTCGGGGGTCCCTCAGGGATCATTCAGGGTATCCCCCAGTAGAGGGCAGGGTACCCGGGACGGCAGGATCGAAGTATGAACGCGAACAGCACGAACCCAGAGGGATCCGGAACGCCTGGCAATGCCGGCACACCCGATCCCGACGCCAACGCCGACACCTCCGCAGGTGCCCCGGGGGAACCGTCCCCCCAGGCCTATGCGTCCTCCGAGACCGGTCCCGCCGCACCCGATATTGCACCTCAGCAGAACTTCTTCGACTGGATCCGCAGCCAGGGCGTCCGCCGTGGGCCGGACCGCTGGATCGGTGGCGTCTCCAGCGGAGTGGCGCACCGGTTCGGCATCGACCCCTTGATTGTCCGGGGGATCTTCATCGTCCTGGCACTCTTTGCCGGCATCGGCGTCCTCCTCTACGGTCTGGCGTGGGCTTTGCTGCCTGAACCTGACGGCCGCATCCACGTTCAGGAAGCAGCCGCCGGGCGTTGGTCCGGTGGCATGACAGGTGCGTTGATCACCACGATCATCGGCCTGCCTGGCTTGGGCCGCGGGTTCTGGGGCTGGGGCTGGAACGGCCTTCCCGGCCTGTTGTGGACGCTCTTCTGGGTGGGCGGCGTCATCTACCTCATCTACTACCTGGTGCAACGCAACAAAGGGCCGAAGGTCGCCCGGCCCATGAACCAGCAAAACTTTGCGGGCGCTTCTTACGGAACGGCCACTGCTTACGGAGCCCCTACGGCCTACGGAACGCCAACAGCAACGGGGACAAACACTGCCACCGGCACAAACAGCGGTGTTCCGGTGTACGGCCAAGGCCAGCCTGGCACCAAACCGCAGGGTCATGGGGCCGGCCCCTACGAGCCGTCAAGCCCGCGACCGCCCTTCGGGCCCACTCCTCCCCAGGGCGGCCAGCCTTTTGGCGGCCAGCCGGGCAATGGTGAGCCCAAGCCGCCCCGCGCCAGGCGCAGGGGCCCCGGGCCAGCGATAGTTGCGGTCACCGCGGGTGTGGCACTGCTGGTTGGGGGCACCTTGAAAGCGTTGGACGCAGGCAACATCATCGAGCTCGGCCATGGAGCCAACGCGGTGGTGTGGGCCGCGGGCGCAGCCGTTCTGGGCTTGGGCATCCTCATATCGGGATTGCGTGGACGGACCTCCGGTTTCCTCGGTTTCCTGGCGGTGGTGGCCTTGATCATCGGCGGAATCTTCAACGTTGTCCCAAGGAATGGCGATCGGTTCACCTTCCATGACGTGAACTGGGCACCACTGAGCATCGAGCAAGCCCGGCAGGGGGTCGACGTCACTGGCGGCAAGGGAACAGTGAACCTGGACGACCTGGCCCTGACGCCTCCGCTGACCACCGAAATCGTGGTCCCCGTGGACGCCACCTTCAGTAACGTCACCGTCATCATCCCGAACGACGTGCCCGTTGAGGTCAGGGCGGATATGACTTTCGGCAACCTCAACGAACACGGCTCGGACCGCGGCGGCCGCCTTCAGGACGAGCGGACGGTCTACAACGCCGAAAAGCCCGGAGCCAACCTCGTGGTGGAGATCGAAGGCACTTTCAGCAACGTCACCATCCAGGAAGGAAACTGACATGAGCACGAACGAGCCAAGCAACGCACGCGAAGCAGCGAAAAACAGCAGTGATGCCGGAAATCCCGTGGACACCACTCCGCTGACCAAGGAGCCGGCACCCTCACCGCAGCTCCAGCCGATACCGCTCACGCCACCGCTTGAGCCCAGCTATCGCGCGGAACGGACCATCGACGACGACGAACCGCAGCAGGCGCGGATCGGCACCGTGGTGTGGGGATTGATTGTGATTGCCCTGGCCGCCTTGTTGGTCATCTCCACCCTTGGTTGGGTGGTGCTGGACGGCACGTACGTGCTGATCGGCCTCATGATAGGTGCAGGCGCGGCCTTGGTCATCGGAGGACTCCTCGCCGCCCGCAAGAGTGCTGGTAAACCAAAGAGCCCTGCCAAGTAACTCCCTGCACCAATTACACCAATGAGGCAGGTACCAACGTGACAAAGCAACCACAACAAGGAAGTCTGTAGCCATGGACAAGTTCTTCAGCATCGTCAGGGGCTTCGGCCTGAAGCGTGGACCCCAGCGCTGGTTAGGTGGCGTCTGCGGTGGGATCGCTGCGAAGCTCAGGGTGGACGTGGCTTATGTTCGCGTCGCTTTCCTGCTCTTCTGCCTCTTGCCCGGGCCGGCCGTCGTGTTCTATATCCTCGCTTGGCTCATCCTGCCGGACCAGAAGAACAGGATCGCGCTGGAGTCGTTCATCAGCCAGCGTTCCCGTTAGGTCACCGACGATCAACAACTTCGACGTCAGCGACACAAAGCGCCCCGCCGCTGCGGGGCGCTTTCGTTGTTTTCAGAGAGATTTCCAATACCGCACGGCCGGGGTCGAAAGTAACCATTTGTGTCCCACCCCACATCCACGTCTACAATCGTTGGGAGCTCAGCGTGGCGCTCTACACGTATTCCTCCAAGCCATGAGTGAGCAAACATGAAAATTGGCATTCTTACCAGCGGTGGCGACTGCCCCGGACTCAACGCAGTAATCCGGGGAGCGGTCCTGAAGGGGATCGCAATCCACGGCCAGGAGTTCGTGGGTTTCAAGGACGGCTGGCGCGGCGTTGTGGAAGGTGATGTCATCGACATCCCCCGCACCTTGGTCCGCGGTATCGCCAAGCAGGGCGGCACTATCCTGGGCACCTCACGTACCAACCCGTTTGAAAATGGTGGTGGCCCGGACGTCATCAAGGCCCACATGGAACGCCTCGGCATTGACGCCATCATCGCCATTGGTGGCGAAGGCACGCTGGCGGCGGCAAAACGGCTCACCGATGCCGGACTGAAAATTGTTGGTGTTCCCAAGACCGTGGACAACGACCTCGACGCAACGGACTACACCTTCGGCTTCGATACAGCGGTTGAAATCGCCACCGAAGCAATCGACCGCCTCCGCACCACAGGTGAATCCCACCACCGCTGCATGATCGCCGAGGTCATGGGCCGCCACGTAGGCTGGATCGCCCTGCACGCCGGAATGGCCGCTGGTGCACACGCCATCCTCATCCCGGAACAGACGGTCAGCATCGAGCAGATCACCGAATGGGTCCAGGAAGCCCACGACCGCGGCCGCGCGCCCTTGGTGGTGGTAGCTGAGGGCTTCGTTCCGGACCACATGGAGTCTCCCCACTCCGAACGCGGACTGGACACTTTTGGCCGACCCCGCCTGGGTGGCATCGCAGACCAGCTCGCGCCGGAAATCGAAGCACGCACAGGCATCGAGACCCGCGCCACCATTCTTGGCCACATCCAGCGTGGCGGCGTACCAACCGCCTACGACCGCGTCCTGGCCACCCGGCTGGGCATGGCAGCCATCGATTCGGTGGTGGAGGGCCGTTGGGGCACCATGGTGGCGCTGAAGGGGACGGACATCTCCCACGTTGGTTTTGAAGAAGCACTGGGTAAGCTCAAGACCGTTCCCCAGCACCGCTACGACGAAGCGTCTGTGCTTTTCGGCTAGTCGGCTACGCTGAATCCATGACTCTTGAGCCCACGTCCGCTGCCATTATCCAGCTGGCGTGGGCTCGCCATTTGGGGTTCGACGACGACGCTTTCGCCGCCGCTGCTGCCCGGGTCACCACTTCAGCTGTGGACCCAAGCGACCCCTCAAACCGCCTCGCCCGCCTCGATGAATCGGCGCGGGCGGTTGTTTTCCTGCGCCTTTTCGGTGTCTCAGCGCTGGTGGGACCCCAATGGGTTCTCGACGCAGCCGCTGGAATTCCAGATGCCGAACTTGCCCAGCATGTCACGCTGTTGACCCTTACGCGGTCGCACGGTGGACATGGCCTTGGGTCCTCAGCCTTGTTCTTTGCCGACGACCTCCCGCTCAATCAACCCTCCGAAGACCTCACGGTCTCGCGAGGCAACCCAGAAGCGATCACGCTGGAAGGGCTGTGCCCTCCGGATGACGTCAACGAAGTGGGCCTGCAAGCCCTCGAGCACCGCTTCACCATCATGCATCCCGAAGAACAGCAGCCCACTCCCGTGGCGTGCGGCGCCTACTCCGAGTGGGAGGGGATCCTGGCAAACATGGGCGTTCTGGTAGCACCGCCTTGGCGTCGGCGGGGTCTGGGGACTCTCGCTGCATCGATTGCTGCCCACGAGGCCCTGGCCGCTGGGCTGACGCTCCAGTGGAAGGCAGATGTCAGCAACAGCAGCGCGCTGGCGATGGCGCGTAGCTTGGGATTCGCCACTGGCGGACTCCATGCGAGCGTGCTGCTCGGCTGACAAGAACCGAACCGGCCCAGCTTTGGTCTTGGCTGGCACTGGTCCTGCCCCTATGTCCGGGGCAGGACCAGCCAAAAGTGGGCTGGTCCCCGCCGTTTGCTGCCGCTACTTCCGGGCGGTTTCCTGTGGAGCCTCTTTTGCAGCAGCACCGCCCCAGCCGTCAACTGACTTCGGCTTGGCAAAGAACACAGCCACCACTGCCCCGACGAGAATCGCACAGGCGGGCAGCACGATCGACTGGCTCATCGCCGTCGAGAATCCTGCATGCAGGGCCTCGGGCAGGGCACCGTTCATGGATGCTTCGTTCGCCGGAGCTCCCGCTGGCGCCGCGGGCAACTCGGCCGCAAGCCGGGCCTGGATCAGGGCGGCAATGGCCGCCGATCCAAGGACTGCCCCAATCTGGCGGGTGGTGTTGAACACGCCCGAACCGGCGCCGGCTTGGCGTGGCTCAAGGTTGCGCGTTGTCGCATTGGATACCGGCCCCCAAATGAAGCCATTGGCAACACCCTGCAGGGCACTGGGAAGCAGGAACATCCAAATGGGAGTATCCGGCCGCAGAAGTGAAGCTGTCCAGAAGAGCGCTCCTGCGAGGCAAACCAGGCCAAAGGATGCGAACCAACGCGGGTTGGCACGGTCGATCAGCTTACCCACCACCGGCGCCAGGCCGCCGGAGATCACTGCCATGGGAATCATGAGCAACGCTGATTGGGTAGGGGTCAAACCCCGCACAACCTGGTAGTAGAAGATGGTGGGCAGCGGGAACGCCGTCACGGTGAAGCCGACCACCATGATGGTGGTGTTGCCCAGCGAGAAATTGCGGTCCTTGAACAAAGCGAGCGGCAGCAGCGGTTCCCCGCCGCGCCGGCCCAGTAGCCACTGCCAGAGAACAAAGAGAACCAGGACCACGAGCCCTGCGATGATCAAGCCCCACACGGTAACGGCACCGGTGACCGTTCCCCACTTGTAGGTTTGGCCTTCCTGGAGGCCGAAGACCAAAAGAAACATGCCGACGGCGGAGAGCACCACGCCCGCGACGTCGAATGAATGGCTGTGCGTAGTCAGCTTCGGGACGAAACGCGTGACCATGACGAAGGCGACAATTCCAATCGGGACGTTGACGAAGAAGATCCACTCCCATCCCAGTCCGTCCACCAGGACCCCGCCCAGAATGGGACCCACGAGAACAGCCATGCCGGCCGTCGCTCCCCAAAGTCCCATGGCGGCACCCCGGCGGTCCGGAGGAAAAATACGCGTGATGACAGCCATGGTCTGGGGCGTCATCATGGCCGCGCCGAGTCCTTGGACCGCGCGGGCGGCGATCAGCATGGTGATATCGCCGGACAGGCCGCACCACAGCGAAGCCAGGGTGAAGACCACCAGGCCGATCAAGTACAGATTCTTCGGCCCGAAACGGTCACCCAACCTGCCGGTGATGAGAAGGGGTACTGCATACGCCAGGAGATAGGCGCTGGTAACCCAGATGACGGCGTTGATATCCGTGTTGAGGCCCTCCATGATCCGCGGATTCGCGACCGACACGATGGTGGTGTCGATAAGGATCATGAAGAAGCCTATGACCAGTGACCACAGCGCGGGCCACGGCTTAGCTACGTTCTCCAAGGGGTTCCTTCGGCTGATATGAAAGTTCTCTGATTCCGCACTCAGCAGTGCGGTTGTCGTAGCTGCCGGGCTTTCCTGGAACCCCTCGCGCCTTAGCCGAGAAGGGCCAATATTTCGGCCCTGGCAAACATCTTGGCCGCTTCGCGCGCGGTGGGAGTTCCGGCGTCGGGGTCTGCTCCTGCGTCCAGCAGCGCCCGGGCGACGCCCGTGTATCCCTTGAACACCGCCCCGGCAAGGGGCGTCTGACCACGGTCATTGGGGGTATTCACGTCCGCGCCGTGGTGCAGAATCAACTGCACGGTTTCCTCGTGCCCGTGGTAGGCAGCAAGCATCAGCAGGGAATCACCGGAAGCGTTGGTGAGCGTGGCCGGGGCACCGGCGTTCAGGTAGCTCCGAAGCATCTCGGTGTTGCCTTCGCGGGCGGCATCGAAGAGCGCATGGGCCAAGGCAACTGCTTCGTCGTCGGCGCCCGTATCGGTGCTGGAAGACGCGGCTTCGGATCCGGTGCTGTGACTCGATTGGCTCATCGGTGGGGTCCCTTCAGGAATCCTGTTTGGCGCCCGACGACCTGGCCGGCGTCGGGGGCGACGATCACTTCCTGGGCTGCGATATAAGGCTCCTCGCCGTCCATGACTGTCAAGGTTTCATCCGCCGGAACGGAGCGCTTGATGACAGCCAAAGCCACAGGGCCCATCTCGAAGTGCTGCGCCACAGATGTCAGAGTACCCACCTTGCGCTCTCCCGCAAATACAACACTGCCAACCGCCGGAAGCGTGTGTTGCGAGCCGTCCAGCTGCAGGAAGACGAGGCGCCGCGGAGGATGGCCGAGATTGTGAACGCGTGCGATGGTCTCCTGGCCCTTGTAGCAGCCCTTGCTCAGGTGAACGGAAGTACGAATAAGGTCCAGCTCATGCGGAATGGTCCTGTCATCGGTCTCCGCACCGAGACGTGGCCGCCACGCGGCAATCCGCAGGGCGTCGGCCGCCATGGCACCAGCCAGGGGCAAGCCTGCGACCACGGATTCCAAGTCTGCCGCCGGGACGAGGTATTCGAACCATGGGCGTTCGAGCCCAGGGTGCGACTCCTCCGGGACAGTGCTGTAGGAATAGCCGCCAGGGCCTACATGCGGCCACGGATCTTCCCAAACCAAGTAACCGCCGAGCTTCTCCACAGGCCTCGTGGAACCAAGGGGAGCCCACTCCCCGGAGACATCCGTGATCTCCACGCGCAGCATGAACTTCATCTTGTTCAACCACTCGGCCAACGGCGCCGCTTCTGCGGCCTCGACGATCAGCCAGGTGGTTTCACCGTCGTCAATAACCCGCGCATCGAACTCGATGCGGCCCTGGACACTGAGCAGCAACAGTTCGCTGCCAACCCGCGGCTGGAGATTGGTCACCTGCTGGGAAGAAAGCGTGTTGAGCCAGCTGAGGCGGTCCGGTCCGGACACCGTCACCACGCCCCGGTGCGAAAGATCAACGACGGCGGTTCCGGTTGCCAGGGCGCGTTGCTCCCGCAGCGGCTCGCCGTAGTGGGCCGCGACGCCGGCATCCAGGCCAGTGTCTTCGACAGCGCCAGGGCGCGACAACAGGGGGCTCTTGTAAGTCATATGTAGTAGAAGTCCTTGCGGCTCAGTGGTATTCCGGAACTCAGAGGTATTCCGGAATCAGCGGTATTCCGGGTTCTCGAAATCGAATCGTGTACCGGCTTTCCATTCCTGCGGAAGGTTGCCATAGGCAGGGATGCCACCTGCATCCCTGAGGAGGCGGGCCATGTGCATCAGGTTCCAGGACATGAACGTGGTGTTCCTGTTAGTAAAATCACTCTCCGGACCCCCAGACCCTTCGTCAAGGTAGCTGGGCCCTGGGCCGACGGGGCCGATCCACCCGGCGTCAGCCTGCGGAGGGATAGTGAAGCCTATGTGTTGGAGGCTGTACAGCACGTTCATGGAACAGTGCTTGATGCCGTCTTCATTGCCGGTGATGAGGCATCCACCCACTTTCGGGTAGAACGCCCACTGGCCCTTGTCAGTCAATTCGCCGGAATGTGCGTACAGACGCTCAATGAGCTTCTTCGTCTGGGAAGAGTTATCGCCCAGCCAGATGGGACCTGCCACCACCACGATGTCGGCCTCAGCGACCAGCGGATAGATCTCCGGCCATTCATCGCTTTTCCAGCCGTGCTCCCGCATGTCCGGATAGACGCCGCTGGCGATATCGTGGTCCACAGTCCGGATGAGGCGGGTAGTGACGCCCTGCTTTTCCATGATGTCACGGCTGATGCGGATCAACCCATCGGTGTTGCTGCGCTGCGGCGAAGGTTTCAAGGTGCCGTTGAAGAACACCGCCTTGAGTCCCTCGTAGCCTCCCGGCTTGGGGTGGTTATTCACTAGCTGCTCCTTTTGCTGGTTGCGTGTGGAACGTTCAGTGAGACCTCGTGCCGGGCGTCAGGAAACCCTGTGAAGGAACGCCGAGGCGTGTGGTTCCAATGCCTTGCCGTTGGCGGCAACATCCCAGCGCCAGAGGAGATTACCATCCACCAGGCCAAAGATCCGTGTTGCGGCGGTGTACTCCTTGGAGTGGCTCCCGCGCATCACCATATCCGTGGTGAGCTGGATCTGCGGCCCCTTGATCTGGCCGTAGTAGAGCTCGGTAATTCCCCCGGGGTGGGCAATTGACACGGAGATATCGAAGCCGCCTTCTTTGTTGCGGCGTTCTTCAACCTCATCGGCGGTCTTGAGCACAGGAACGATGTCCGCCGGGATAAGCCCCGGACCACCGTCGCCTTCCTGGAGCTTGCGCTCCAAGGCCCAGAACCCGGTTTCAACGGTCAACGGGCGCAACTTTGCGCCGTCGTCGTCGCTGATCCAGGTCTCGGCCCTGTACTGCAGGTACGGCAAACCGTTATGGGTGAAGGAAACGTGCTGGACGAAATGCTCCGAATCCTCATCACCACTGCCAAGCCGGCCGCGGCCTTCCCACTCACCAATGAGCCAGGAAAGCGGGACGAGTTCAGGCGTCAGGTCTGTTGGAATCTCAATAGGCACAACGACTACCTCTTTTGGACTGCAGGATCAGAAGGCTTTACTTCTGGCCCTTGAAAAGGCGGTAAACAACGAAACCCGCAAACCACGCCATGGCAATGCTTGCCAGGCCAAGGAGAACGAGGAAGAAGATTTCAAATGCGAGTACAGACATGATGCAATCCTAACCGTTAGTAGATGAGTAGTTTGTCTATGAAGTAGGCCAAGGCTCCAACAGCCCAAACCGGTGCCACACCCATTCCCACTGCGGCGGGAATATTGAGCCGCCCGCGCCTGAGAGTGGTCATGCGCCGGAAGCAAACGAGGACCGACCCGACCACGACGCCCACCAAGGCAGCAGGCAGGACGGCGATATCGGAAAAAACAAGTCCGGCCAAAGGGCCCATGAGGCCGGCCATGACGATGCCAAGGGGAGCCACAATCCGGTCCGGCCATCGAATGACGCCTACCAGGAGTGCCACCGCCGCACTCAGCCCGGCAACCAGGACCATCTCCTTGACGCCATTGAACCGGGCGCCGGCAATCCAGCCTGCACCGAGGCAATTCAACAGGACGCCGGCACAACAGCCGAGCGTGGATTCCAGGCGCTGTGCTTGTCCAGTTCCCCGCACGAGCTGGATGATGAACACCGCCATGACCCCCAAGGCAATGAAGGCGGGCGTACCATCCAGGAATCCAGGAGCCGGCATGTAAGCTGCCGTCACTGCCGACCCTGCACCGGCCAAGGCAATGACGGAGGCCAGGGTTTTCTTGGCCGGGACTGCAAGGAAATGCGGCCAACCAAGCCCCAGAGCCGCGGACGCCACAATGCCAACGCCCACCATGGCTTCCCGGGAAACGAAGGTGCTGGCCACGATGGCTGCGAGCGCCACGAGTCCGAATACCCCGATGCTCCAAGACTTCACTGTGTGCCCGACCTCAATTCGATGCGCCTTACGACCTCCCGACAATCCTGCCTTATGGCGGGCGAATATGTCGTAATTCCGGGGGCAGCCCGTCACGAATCCCTGACTGGCGGGGCTCGGGTGGGTATACTCGGACTTCAACGGCGCACACTGTTTGCCTTGATCCCGTTACAACGGGCAAAGGCTTGCCAGCTGCCGTGACCGGCCGGTGAAACTCCGGTTTCGACGCCCGATGATGCGCGTACAGCCCATTGGAGGAACTATGTCGCACATCCTGCTCCTGACGAACAGCACCGGCTCTTCGGTGGACATTCTGCCTGCCCTTGAGCTGCTCAACCACCGTGTCCACATCCTCCCGGCAGAACCGACCGCGCTGCTCGAAACCGATCCCACGGACATCGTCTTCCTGGATGCCCGCAAGGACTTGGTGGGGGCACGCTCTCTGACGCAACTGCTGAAGGCCACCGGACTCAGCGCCCCGCTCATGCTGATTCTTACCGAGGGCGGCATGGCAGCCGTTTCCTCTGCATGGTCAGTGGATGACATCGTGCTGGACTCTGCCGGCCCTGCTGAGGTCGAAGCCAGAATCCGTCTGGCCATGGCCAGGGCTGTACCAGGCGAAGAGGAGACGCAGACGGAGATCCGCGCTGCCGGCGTCGTGATCGATGAAGCGAGCTACACCGCCCGGGTCAGCGGCCAACCCCTGAACCTGACGTTCAAGGAATTCGAGCTCCTCAAGTACCTCGCTCAGCACCCCGGACGCGTGTTTACCCGCCAGCAGCTGCTGACCGAAGTCTGGGGCTACGACTACTACGGTGGCACCCGAACTGTAGACGTGCACATCCGGCGCCTCCGCGCCAAGCTCGGTGTTGACCACGAGAATCTCATCAGCACGGTCCGCAACGTCGGGTATCGCCTGACGTTGGTCAGGCTCCCGGATGACGAACTCTCGGAAGCGTAAACCGCCCGTCGACTGTACAGACGAAAAGAAGAGGCCAGGATTCACGTGAATCCTGGCCTCTTCCACTTTCCGTGGAGGACATACGGGTCGAACGTATCGAGGCCACCCCACTGGTGGATCCCCCCTGTGTTGACTACAAAGCCGAACGAGATAACGAGCCTACAGCCGTTTCAGGGGGACTTCAAATTACAGTGCTTGCCCCGGACGTATAGCCTTGCATCATGAGTCACGCGCACCCCGAGAACTGGCCAGTACTGCTCGTCACCGGCGCCCTCGATCCCGAACTCCTCAAGGACTTCAGGACCCTCGCAGCGGCCGCAGAGGAATCCGACGGCAACCCTCCCCTGTCCGAACAGACACTGGTCATGTTGCGTGGCGTCGATGCCGGCGACCACTCTGTCCTGTCGCTTGCCCTTTATGCCCCTGATGAGGACTCAGATCCGGCGACTGGAGAAGATCTGGCGGGAATCGCCGTCGTCGTTGAAGCGCCCGGCCCATCAGGAACAACGGGTGTCCTCGAACTGGCTGTCCACCCCACCTATCGAAACCAAGGCGTAGCGGGCCGCCTGCTGGAGGCGCTGGAAGGCAAACGCGGTTTTGACGGCCTGAGCGCCTGGTCCCATGGCAATCACGAGGCCGCGGCGGAGCTGGCCACCCGTTTTGGCTACGGTCCCGTGCGGGAACTATGGAAAATGCGGCTGATGACCTCCACATCCGCACTCCCCGACGTCGGCCTTCCGGACGGGATCTCACTGCGGGCCTTCGTGCCGGGACAGGACGAGGATGCCTGGCTGGCGGCCAACCGCGCGGCCTTCTCGCATCATCCCGAGCAGGGTTCGATGACCCGGGCCGATCTTGAGGCCCGCAAGGCCGAAGATTGGTTTGATCCCGCCGGCTTCCTCCTGGCCGTCAATGATGCAGGTGAACTGCTGGGGTTCCACTGGACCAAGGTTCACCCACGGCAGGGACCCCATCCCGCGATCGGCGAGGTTTACGTGGTGGGGGTCACGCCCGAAGCGCAGGGCCTGGGCTTGGGCAAGGCGCTCACCGTGGCCGGAATCAGGTATCTGCAGGACAAGGACCTGCACGCCGTCATGCTTTACGTCGACGCCGACAACCGGGCTGCCGTATCCCTATACCAGAAGCTTGGCTTTATCCGCTGGGACACCGATGTGATGTATGGACCTTTAACCAAGAATTAACCTCAGCATCCCGCTGCAAGGAAAGCCCGGGACTTCTTGGATTCGGGCACTGGAATTGCTTGTAATGTGGGAGGAAACCCAGTCCTGAGCTTAGGAGAACCCCCATGCAGCCGGACCCCGTCGGCACCGCCGGATCCACTTCGAAGGGCGCCACACTGCCCCCACGCTTCGGATCATCGGAAGTGCCGGCTTCACGAGCCACCCAGGACCGCATTGATATCCCGGAATTCGCGCCGAGCCTGGAACCTGAAGGCGACATCTCGCCCGACCGTTTCCTGGACCGTGAGCTCAGCTGGCTGGCGTTCAACTCCCGGGTTTTGGAGCTCGCAGAGGATCCGGATCTTTTCCTCCTGGAACGCGTGAATTTCCTGTCGATCTTTGCCTCCAACCTCGACGAGTTCTTCATGGTCCGCGTTGCCGGTTTGAAGCGGCGCATCGCCACCGGTCTTGCTGTTCCCTCCCCTGCAGGTTTGAGCCCCATCGAGGTGCTGGAGCAGATCGGCGAGGAGGCGCACAAGCTTCAGGAACGCCACGCACGTGTCTTCGCCGAACAGATCCGTCCTGCCCTGGCCTACGAGCACATCCACATCATGCACTGGAATGAATTGGATGAAGATGCCCGTCACCGGATCAGCATTATGTTCCAGGAGAAGGTCTTCCCGATCCTGACGCCGCTGGCCGTGGATCCCGCGCACCCCTTCCCCTACATTTCAGGCCTCTCACTGAATCTTGCGGTGATTGTCAGCAACCCCATCAGCGACAAGGAACTCTTTGCCCGCGTGAAGGTTCCGGACCAGCTGCCCCGCCTGATCTCCGTGGACGGCCCTCGTGCAGGTGCCATTCCTGGCCGTGTTGCCCGCTTCATTGCGTTGGAAGAAGTCATCGCAGTCCACCTGGACAAGCTCTTCCCCGGCATGGAAGTCCTTGAGCATCACACCTTCCGCGTCACCCGCAACGAGGACCTCGAGGTAGAAGAAGACGACGCCGAGAACCTCCTGCAGGCCTTGGAGAAGGAACTCCTTCGCCGCCGCTTCGGTCCTCCTGTGCGCCTGGAAGTCACCACGGACATCAACCCGAACATCAAGGCCCTGCTTATCCGGGAACTCGGCGTTGAAGAGTCCGAGGTTTACTCCGTACCCGCGCCTCTGGACCTCCGTGGACTCTCTGCGATCAGCGCCATTGACCGCCCCGACCTCCACTACCCCAAGCATGTTCCGCACACGTCCCGGTATCTCAACGAATCCGAAACGTCCAAGGCGGCCAACGTGTTTGCCGCCATGCGCCGCCGGGACATCCTGCTCCACCACCCGTACGACTCGTTCTCCACCTCGGTTCAGGCATTCCTGGAACAGGCTGCGGCGGACCCCAAGGTCCAGGCCATCAAACAGACCCTGTACAGGACGTCCGGTGACTCCCCGATCGTTGACGCCTTGATCGATGCGGCAGAGGCGGGCAAGCAGGTCCTTGCCCTGGTGGAGATCAAGGCCCGCTTTGACGAGCAGGCAAACATCTCCTGGGCCCGGAAGCTGGAACAGGCGGGCGTGCACGTTGTGTACGGCATCGTTGGCCTGAAGACCCACTGCAAGTTGTCCCTGGTGGTGCGGCAGGAAGTGGACGGCCTGCGCCGCTATTGCCACATCGGTACCGGCAACTACCACCCACGGACCGCCCGCTACTATGAGGACCTCGGCTTGCTCACCGCCAACGAGCAAGTGGGCGAAGACCTCTCCAAGCTGTTCAACCAGCTCTCCGGATACGCCCCGAAGTCCACGTTCAAGCGGCTGCTCGTGGCGCCGCGTTCGGTGCGTGCAGGCCTGATCGAAAGGATTGAAGCGGAGATCCGCAACGCCCGCGCCGGCGTTCCTGCCCGTGTCCAGATCAAGGTCAATTCCATGGTGGACGAAGCCATCATCGATGCCCTCTACCGCGCCTCACAGGCCGGCGTGAGGGTGGACGTGGTGGTCCGTGGCATCTGCTCCCTCCGGCCCGGCGTACCGGGCCTGAGCGAAAACATCACGGTCCGGTCCATCCTCGGCCGGTTCCTGGAACACTCCCGGGTCTTTGCTTTTGCCAACGGTGGGGATCCCGTGGTGTACATCGGATCCGCGGACATGATGCACCGCAACCTGGACCGGCGTGTTGAGGCACTCGTCCAGTTGGCCAGCAAGGAAGACACAGCTACGGTCGTGGACCTCATGAACCGTTACGTGGACGACGGAACTGCGAGTTGGCATCTGGACAACCAAGGTCATTGGACCAGGCACCACCTTGACGAGGACGGAAAGCCCCTGCTGGACATGCAGTCCTGGCTTCTTGCATCCCGGTCACGCCAGCGTGCAGCGGCCCGGCGGTAAGGGAACGAGTTGAAAAGCGATACCCCCGTGGCGGATCAGACGGACCACCCCGGTGAACGGGTGGCCGTTGTTGCGGCCGGCGCCATTCCTTGGCGGGTTCAGAAGGGCGCCCTTGAGGTGCTCCTGATTCACAGGCCACGCTACGACGATTGGTCCTGGCCCAAAGGAAAGCTCGACGACGGCGAAACAGTTCCGCAGTGTGCCGTCCGTGAAGTGCATGAAGAGATCGGCCTCAACAGTTCGCTCGGCGTGCCGTTGCCACCCATTCATTACCACGTCAGTGCTGGCCTGAAAGTTGTGCACTACTGGGCTATGCGGGTCAACGGCGAACAGCTTCGGCCCGACGGCAAGGAAGTAGACAGCGTCATGTGGTGCAGCCCGGACAGGGCTGCATCCTTCCTCAGCAACCCCACGGATGTGGAGCCCCTCGAGTACCTCGAGAAGGCCCACATCCGGGGCGAACTCGATACGTGGCCGCTCGTACTGATCCGCCATGCAAAGGCAAAGCCCAGGTCCTCATGGACCAAGGCTGAAGGGGAACGTCCGCTGGCCGCCACCGGACAACGCCAGGCCGCGGCCGTCCAGCGCCTGTTGGAAGTGTGGAAGCCGCAACGCATAGTTACCAGCCCGTGGACCCGTTGCGTAGCAACCATTGCCCCCTACGCCAAGGCAAGCGGAGCGAAGGTGAAGCTGGTTGAAGCCCTCACCGAGCACAACCACAACCGGTCACCCAAGAAAACGGCCGCCACGGTGGAGGCCCTGTTCGATAAACAGGTGCCAATCGCTGTTTGCACCCATCGCCCGGCGTTGCCCACCGTGCTGAACCAACTTGGCCAGCACATGTCGGCGGCTTTGCGGGGCTTGCTGCCCACGTCCGATCCGTTCCTTTCTCCGGGCGAGGTCATCGTCTGCCAGGTGGCCCGTGGCTCTGAGCGGAAGATTGTGTCCGTGGAACAGGTCAAGCCTTTCGACGACTAGCGTTCGAGGACTAGTGTTCGACGACTAGCCACGCGGCACCTGCCCTGCCACGGTTGCCATGACAACGGCGCGCGAGGCCGGGTCGGGTGATGAGACACTCATCGGCTGCTACGGGGTGGCTTGGCTGAACGAAGTAAGCTGGACTCGTGAGCATCCCCACCCCGTATGAAGACCTCCTGCGCGACGTCATGGCCAACGGCACGCACAAGTCGGACCGCACCGGAACCGGAACGCGAAGCGTCTTCGGCCGCCAATTGCGCTTCGACCTCAACGAAAGCTTCCCGCTCATCACCACCAAGCGGGTCCACTTCAAATCAGTGGCAGTGGAGCTCCTGTGGTTCCTTCGCGGTGATTCGAACGTGAAGTGGATGCAGGACCAAGGCGTTTCCATTTGGGACGAATGGGCGGATGCCGACGGAGAACTCGGCCCCGTGTACGGTGTGCAGTGGCGCAGCTGGCCCACGCCCGACGGCGGGCATATTGACCAAATCTCCGAGCTCATGGCAAACCTGGCCGCCAACCCGGATTCCCGGCGACACATCGTGTCCGCGTGGAACGTCGCCGAGCTCAAGGACATGGCGCTGCCGCCCTGCCATGCGTTCTTCCAGTTCTATGTAGCCGATGGCAAGTTGTCCTGCCAGCTGTACCAGCGCTCTGCGGACACTTTCCTGGGAGTCCCCTTCAACATCGCCTCCTACGCTTTGCTGACGTGCATGGTCGCCCAACAGTTGGGCCTTGAGCCCGGCGAGTTTGTCTGGACAGGCGGCGACGTCCATATTTACGACAACCACGTGGAGCAAGTCACCGAGCAGCTCACCCGTGAACCGTACGAGTATCCGCAGCTGAAAATCCTGCGCAAGCCCGAGTCGATCTTCGACTACACCTTGGACGACTTCGAGGTTGTGGGCTATCGGCACCACCCCACCATCAAGGCGCCGATCGCCGTATGAGCACTCCTCCATCCGACAGTCCTTCCCAGCTTCCTGGCGTCATCTTCACCCAGGAAACCGCGGCCAAAATGACCGGCATCGGCATGATCTGGGCCCAGACCAAATCCGGTGTGATTGGCAAGGACGGCTCCATGCCGTGGCACCTCCCCGAGGACCTCAAGCACTTCAGCCAACTGACCACGGGACACCCCGTCATCATGGGCCGCAAGACCTGGGAATCGTTCCCCGACAAGTACCGGCCTCTGCCGGGGCGCACCAACATTGTGGTGACCCGCAACCCGGAGTGGGCTTCCACGCCTGAGGCCGAGGGCGCCGTCGTGGTTTCCTCGCTGGACGCAGCCCTGCTGGAATCCCAGTTCGCCCCCGGTGGCCAGAAGGTTTGGATCATCGGCGGTGGCCAGATTTTTGAACAGTCGATGGGAATTGCCAACGTTGCCGTCGTCACCATCATCGATGCCGACCCCGACGGCGATACCTTTGCGCCTGAACTCGGCGACGACTGGACCTCTGATACTGCCGCGCCGGCCGAGGGCTGGCTGACGGCCAAGAACGGCACACAATACCGGTTCACCACGTGGCGCCGGACGGAAAGCTAGGAACGCCTGCATGCTGAAGAAGCCTGAAACATTGTTCGTGCTGGGATACATGCTGCTGCCGCTTTTCGCGCTGATCTCAGCCATTGTTGGACTGACCATGATTCTTGGCGGCAACCGCATCGTCGGCATCATCGTGTTGATCGTGGTCACGCAGGTCTTCACGTTCGGCGCTTTCTTTGCCTTGCGCAAGCGCAAAGCCGTCCTACTGCAGGGTCCCGACGCCGGGAGCTAGCTGCGGCGGTCGGCTTGCGTGCCGCTGGGGCGAGTGCCGGCGTCGTGCATTGCGTGCGTGACGTAACCAACAGCGGCACTTTGCTGCAAAAGTTTAGACTGGGTAAATGACTACAGCAGCTAATCCGTCCGTAGGACTGGTCGGTTGGCGTGGCATGGTCGGCTCCGTCCTGATGCAGCGCATGCAGGACGAGAACGACTTCGCCAACATCAACCCGGTATTTTTCTCCACCTCGAACGCAGGAGGTGCCGCCCCTTCCTTTGCTGACGGGGCCGGCAAGCTCGAGGACGCGTTCGATATTGAGACGCTTGCCAAGCTGCCAATTATTGTTACCGCCCAGGGCGGTGACTACACCAAGCAGGTTCACGGCGAACTCCGCAACCGCGGCTGGGATGGCCTCTGGATCGATGCTGCCTCCACCTTGCGCATGAACGATGATTCGATCATCGTGCTGGACCCTATCAACCGCGACGTCATCGACGCCGGCCTGTCCGGCGGCGTGAAGGACTACATCGGCGGCAACTGTACGGTTTCCTGCATGCTCATGGGCCTTGGCGGACTGTTCAAGAACAACCTGGTCGAATGGGGCACCTCCATGACGTACCAGGCTGCCTCCGGTGGCGGCGCCCGCCACATGCGCGAGCTCCTGAACCAGTTCGGCACCCTCAACAACGAGGTAAGCAGCGAACTTCAGGATCCGGCCTCAGCCATCCTGGAGATCGACCACAAGGTCCTCGCAGCTCAGCGCACTGGCGTTGACGCCACGCAGTTTGGCGTTCCGCTGGCCGGTTCACTCATTCCCTGGATCGATGCCGACCTCGGCAACGGCCAGTCCAAGGAAGAGTGGAAGGCTGGAGTGGAGACCAACAAGATCCTCGGAACGGGCAAGGGCACCGCGGGCAAGGACCACATCGCCATGGACGGCCTGTGCATCCGCATCGGCGCCATGCGCTCCCACTCCCAGGCCCTCACACTCAAGCTGCGCGAAGACCTGTCCGTCACGGAGATCGAGAACCTCCTGGCCAAGGACAACGAGTGGGCCAAGGTTGTTCCGAACACCAAGGAAGCCTCCATGGCGGACCTGACTCCTGTGGCTGCCTCCGGCACCCTGGACATTCCCGTTGGCCGTATCCGCAAGCTCGAAATGGGTCCGGAGTACATCAGCGCCTTCACCGTGGGTGACCAGCTCCTCTGGGGTGCAGCTGAGCCGCTGCGCCGCATGCTGAACATCGTGACGGGCAAGCTCTAAGCACTTTCCGCGCTTTTTCGTCGTCAACCCGCTGTTCCGGTGCTGCCCAGCAACGGAACAGCGGGTTTTCTACGTTCTACCCGTGCTACGTCCAGCGCCTCCTGGAGTTTCCGGTCCACGTCCCAAGGCCGGCTGAGATCGTCCCATTCGATGCGGACCACTTTCCACCCCTGGGCCTGGAGTGCCTTCTCCCGCCTGCGCTCCTCGAAAATCACTTCCTCCGTGGCTGCGTAGTCGAAATACTTGGCACGGCCATCAAACTCCAGGATCACCTTTTGCTGCTCCCAGCCGAAGTCTCCGCGATAGTTGCCCAATGGCGTTGCGACATCCAACTGCAACACGGCGCCCACTATCCCCAACTTATCCAAAAGCACCCTCGTGCGGGTTTCCCCCACGGATTCGGACCTTGCATCCATAAACTCCAGGACACGGCGCAGGCGGCGGGTGCCCCGGGTGATCCTGCCGTTGTCCAGATAATCCTGCATCTTCCGGGGATCTGCGCCGAGCCGAAGAGCATGGTCGGCAATGACGACCGCCCGCTCAAAGTCCAACGTCCGTGCACAGTCCACCACCGTGCGCTCAAGACTCGTGGTCAGCGCAGGCCTCTGCCATGGCGTCTGCACCTGAACAATCTCGTCAGGGACCAGACATCCCGCATGGGCTGCGACGTCGCTTCCTGAACTTGCCTTGGCCGGTGAGAAGGGCGTCGTCACGTGTACCAGCGGCCCGCCTTCCCACTCGTGGCAACCGTGCAGGCGGGCGGCGCTTACGTGGCTGTAGATACTTCCACCCAGAGTGCTGCAGTAGTGGGCCTGGATCCGCAGCAGGTCCTGTTCCCAGGGTTTGCTTCGACGCCATTGATCCATGCGCACGTACGCACCCCGCCTCAGCCTGAGGAGCTTTCGATTCCGAACACCGGCCGTGAGAACGCGGTCACCAAGGCCGCCAACAAGCTCGCGAGTCGAGGCCACAGGGGTTTCCGGCCAGTATGCAGTGATCAGGGCATCGAGTTTTCGTAGTTGCATGGGACTATCGTGGCCAACGTCGGCCCGAGCTGGCAGGGCCGGGGAAGCGTATGTGGACAACTTCGTTGAGGAGCCGCTTATTCGTTGTTGGCCAACCACTTAATAGCGGGTTAGCAACGGGCTGGGGCAGGGGCCGGGCTGGGGCAGGGGCCGGGCTGGCACGGGTGTCGGGCAGGGCCGGGCCTCAGCTCGCCATGAACTTCAGGTAAGCCCGCCCCTGCGCCTGGAACGAACGCTCCGCGGCTGGCCCCAGCTGCGCTTCGAAGGGCTCAGGAACAACGCCGGGGGCCTTGCCGTTGCCGGTCCTGGCCCACGTGCCCACCACTTCTCCCCCGGCCACGATAATTCGCTTGAACACGCCGTTCTTGCCCGGCACCACCAATTCAGCATGTTCGGGCGCGAGGACGAGGCTCCGGTCCTGGTAACCGAGCAGGAATTCATCGAAGCCAGGAAGAGCCAGCAAGGCGCGCGAGCCGGGGACGCCGTCGTCGAGCAGTGCTGCTGTCTCCGGCGAAAGCCAATAGCTGGCACCGGCGAACGGCAGCTCCACCAACCGGTCCTGAACCGAGGCGAGGGCCTTGCGCGCTTCCGTGAGCGGCACTTGGCTCCACCAGGCAAAGTCCTTCACCGTCGCAGGTCCGTGGCTGCGCAGGTAACGGAAGAGGAGCTCCGCAATGCCTTCCTCGCGATCAAGGTCCCTGGAGTCCTTGATCCACTCGTCGAACGGCACAAACAACTGCTGGACGCCCACCTTGCCGCGTGCACCAGCCATGGGTCCTTGCACGAGCCACGCACGTTGGCACAGACTCCCAAGGATATGGATGCCACGCTGGGCCTTGGTGATCTGGCCAGCTTGCTCGAAGGCGTCAAAGAGTTGCTCGCGCGTGGCCCCACGTCCGCCGTCGGCCGTCTTGAGGGACTCCAAAGTCTTGAGCGCGATGTCCCGGCAATGGCTGATGTCCTCGGCGGTGATGCCAAGCTCCCGATGCCGCCCTGCCACCAGGTTCATGAGCCGCGGACTGGTGATGCGCAGGATCCAGCGAAGGTCCTCCGGTGCCAGCAGGTGCAGCGTTCCCCGCATTGGCCATGACCGGACTATGGTTCCGGCATCAAGGGCCGCGCGGGCGTCGGACGCGGCAGATCCGGGGACACGCTGCCCCACGGCCCACAGCGCGGATCCGAGGTCCTGCGCCTGCATGGCTGTCATCCAGCGAACCGCATCCGGCACTGAGGCAAAACCACCATTGAGGAGCCCCTGGCTGGCGAGCCGCAGGCGGCCCATGACTCGCGGAGTGACGGCGGCGGGACGCGGAAGGGGTGCAGGCATGCTCCATCCTAAAAGCGCCGAGCCGGCACAGGGAACCTTGCAACACCTCCCAGCAGCCTTCCAGCACAGTTTCCTAGGATGGGTACATGCTCTTTGGTGATCTTGCTCCGCTTGTGCGGCCGCTCAGCAGATGGTTGGCGGCGGCTGGCTGGTGCTGCACCGTCGTCGGGCTTGGAACGGGACTCGTTGTGGCCGTTGGTACCGGAGTCAGCCTCACGCCCGCCATGCAAGTCATCCAGATGGCGGGGCTGGTGGCGACTGCCACTGCCGCCCTGCTCATCGGTACCGCAGCCGCCATCCAACCTGTCGCCCACCCCGGGGACGACGCCCCGGAACCCTGGTTCTACCCCGCGGCCGCAGCCCAAGTACGCAGCTTCCTGCTGGGTGCCATCGTGATGCTCCTGGGCCTGGTGGGCTTCGCCATGGCAGGGCTCTTCATGCCTAGTGGCCCTTCACCCCAAAGTATTGCCTTCAGCCAGATCTTCTTGCTGGGATCGGTGAGTTGCGGGCTGACCTTCCTGCTGCTCAACAAAGTCCTGCCCATCGCGGCCCGACGTACACCCTAGGCCCGCCGCGGCCTGCTGTGCCTGGGCGCGATTCTGCGCTAGAGGGAAACGCCAATCAGCAACGGTTCGGGGTGCAGCTCAATGCCGAAGCGATTCACGACGCCGGCGCGTACTTCGCGCGCGATAGCCACCATGTCCGACGCCGAGGCCGAGCCGCGATTGGTGATCGCCAAGGTGTGCTTGGTGGACAAGGATGCCCTGCCACCGGAAACACTGGTTTCATCGAGTCCGAAACCCTTGCCGAATCCCGCGTGATCGATGAGCCAGGCAGCCGAAAGTTTTACCAAGCCGTCCTCACCTGCCGGGTACTTCGGCGCGTTCTCCGGCAACCCTGCGGCGCGTTCGGCCGGAATGATCGGGTTGGTAAAGAACGAGCCGGTGGAGTAAGTGTCCCGGTCTGCGGCGTCCAGGACCATGCCTTTGGACGCGCGGAGCCGCAGGACTTCCCGGCGGACATCGTTGGAGTAGGCACGTTTGCCAGCCTCCACGCCCAGCACGCGGGCGAGTTCACCGTACCGGATGGGGGCGCTCATTCGTCCCAGCGGCAATTGGAACTCAACAGTCAGCACCACGTAGCGCGGAGAACCCTCCACGGTTGTCTGCTTCAGGATGGAATCCCGGTAACCAAACTTGAGTTCTGAATTGGTGAAGGTCTGAACTGCATTGCGTTGCCGGTCCCACGTCCGCACGGCGGCGATGGTTTGCGAGACGTCCGCACCGTACGCGCCGACGTTCTGCACCGGCGTGGCACCTGTGGCTCCGGGGATGCCGGACAGAGCCTCAAGGCCGGACCAAGCATGCAGGACCGAGTGCTCCACCAGTGCGTCCCAATTATGGCCGGCCTGAACCACCACGGACACACCGCCACAGCTGTCTTGCGAGTTCACGGTGAAACCCTCGGACGCTATCTTCAGGACCGTGCCAGGGTAGCCGTCGTCCGAGATCAATAGGTTGGAGCCGCCACCAATGATGAGGAGTTTCTCCCCCGCAGCGTCAGCCGACCGCACGGCGTCGATGATTTCGGCCTCCGTGCGGGCCTCTTCATAGTTTTCTGCAGGACCGCCGACGGCAGCCGTGGTCAGGTTGGAAAGCAGCGTTTGGGTCACCCATCAAGCCTAACGGGGATTGAAGTGCTCACTTGATTCAGGAAACCTTCACGATTGCTTGGGACTTCATGAGGACTTTCTGCCCGGCTGCCACAACGGTGAGGTCGATGCGCACGGTGCCGGCCTCGGCGTCGAGGGCTCCCACTACACCGGTGACGTCGATAACTGCACCGGCCTCGTCCGTTCCGGTGGTGTCAGCCACCAAGACCGGCTTTGTGAAGCGCGTCTGGTAATCGACGACGGCGGCGGGGTCCCCTGCCCAGTCGCTCACAAGCTGCACTGCCGAGCCCATGGTGAACATGCCGTGGGCGATCACGCCGGGCAGCTCAACAGAGGTCGCAAAAGCTTCGTTCCAGTGGATGGGGTTGAAGTCCCCCGAAGCGCCGGCATACTTGACCAGGTCCTGACGGGTGACCTCAATGCTGCGGATGCCAATTTCCTGGCCGACCGTCAGTTCTTCAAATTTCGGGCTCATGGTTACTGTCCCTCTCCGCGGACCAGGATGGACGAGGTGGTGGTGGCTACTTTTTCACGGTCATCGTTGCCGTCGAGGGCGAAAATCTCCGAGCGCGTTGTGATCATCGCGCCGCCGCCCATGGCCCTTACTCCATCAACATGCAGTTCAGCCACGAGGCGGTCCCCGGCCACAATGGCGCGGTGATGGGTAAAGCGCTGGTCCGCGTGAACCACGCGGGAGAAGTCGATGCCGGACTCGGGGTCCTCCACAAGCTGGGCGTCGGCGCGCTGGGCAACAATGATGGCAAACGTCGGCGGGGCTACAAGATCGCTGTGGCCCATGGCCCGTGCTGTCTCAACATCGAAGTGCGCAGGATTGCTGGCCTTCACGGCCTTCGCAAATTCGCGGATCTTCTCACGGCCGACGTCGTAAACCTCTGCGGCAGGGTAGCTACGGCCCTGCAGGTCCGGATTGATACTCATGGTCCAACCCTATCGGGCCAGCGGACCCGCGGTGGTGTTGCGACTACTTCTTGTAGCTCTTGCGGATCTTCTGGCCGCGGACTACGAGCCCTGTGACGTGGAGCAGCAGCCCGACGCCGATCACGGGCAGGGAGGCAATGGCCAATCCTTGGTTGCCGGTCGTGTTCCCGGCAATGGAAAGGATGAGCCCGACGGCGATGAGCCCCATGGCGCTGAAAACCAGCGTTTTGTAGGCGGTGGACGAGGTGGCCCAGAATTCGTTCAGCACCGTCCAAGTCTACCGGTGCGCGTTGCGGGGCCCGCTTTGCGCCCCAAAACCCACAAATAGCACGCACACCAGGCCCCATAAGGAGTTAAAACAACGAATCCTGCAGGGCGGGGATTTCCGTGACGTGGGGGCCGAACTCGATCTTTCGTCCCTTCAACGCGCCTAGGTCCGCCACGAAGCTACCCTCCACCTCATTGCCCTCGGCGTCGGGGAGACCGGCCAAGGCGATGGCACCGGAAAGTGAGTGGACCCGCAGACCATGCCCGCCGCCGTCGAACGGTGCCGGGTAGGGGTGGCGCGAAGAACCGGGGGCGCGAACGGTGCAGAGCCGGTCAGCCAAAGCCGGCCGCTCCCACTCTTCCTCCACAAGGGCGAACCCGGTCATGGCAAGTCCGCCCAGCAAGCCGCGCACCTGTGCGGCATGGCGGCGATTGGTGGCCACAAGCTCGACGCCGGGACGCGGTTCAACGAGCGACGCCGCCTTCGCAGCGGAACGGACTTGCTGGACGAGCCCAAGCTCGCGGGTCACAAGATCCTCGAGCACTCGAACAACCCGGCCATCCTCGGCAAGTGCAACATAGGAAGCCTGCACGGCACCCTGCTCGGCCAACCGGTTCCACTTGCGCGGCGCCGAGGCGGTCCCCACCTTGGTTGCCCCATTGGCGAATGTTGCAACGTACAGCCAATGGGGCTGCATGAGGTAAGCGCGGAGGCCGGTGGGCACTGAGCCTCCTCGGTGGAAGTCATGCATGAGCCGGGAATCGTCCCGGGCAAAGCAGGCCCCGCACTGCTTCCCACGCTCGGCTGGGGAACCGCTGTGGCAAGGAACATGGGTGCGGTCGCCGGGCCCGTGGACCTTGGTATGGCCAAGGCACCACACGCCGGGCATGACGCGCAGGCCCAGGGTTGAACCCGGGGACAACGCAACGTCAGTAAACTCCCCGTCCGTCCGCAGCAACCTCAACGCCGGTGAAGAGGAGTCCCAAGCTATGCCGTGGACCAGCATGGCTACAGGGAGGGCTGAACCCCGAAGGCAACTGCGAGCTTCATGATCTTCTCGGCGCGGCCAAGGCGTGGGAGGTCCGAACCGTCACGGATGACCCGGCCGTTGGCTTCGAAGTCGCTCATGAAGTCGGTTGCCCAGGCAACGTCCGACGGGGTGGGGCTGATGACCTCATTGATCACGGTGGTCTGGTCGATGGCCAGGCACAGCTTGCCGGTCATGCCCATGGTTACGGTGATGCCGGTCTGCTCGCGCAGGATCGGGTGGTTGGTGCCGACCGTGGGGCCATCAATGGGGCCGGGCAGGTTGCCCACTCGGCTGGCAACGACGAGCTTGGCACGCGGGTAGGCCATGGCCTCGGGGGTAGCGGCCATGCCGGTGTCGCGGCGGAAGTCACCGGAACCGAACGCCAGGCGGAACGCACCCTGGGCCTTGGCAATGTGGTTGGCTTCCTCGATGCCGAGGGCCGACTCAACGAGTGCAATCACGGGAGTCTTGCCGTCCATGCGGTGGTAGGACTCCGTGACCTGGTCCGCGGACTCGGTCTTGGCGAGCATCACGCCGAGCAGGCCCGGAGTGCCGCGAAGGCCAGCGAGGTCATCGGCCCAGAAGGGGCTGGTGGCGTCATTGATGCGAACCCAGGCCTGCCCACCGGACCTCAGCCAGTTCACGACGTTCTCGCGCGCCGCGTCCTTCTGGGAGGGGTCAACGGCGTCTTCGATGTCAAGGATGATGGCGTCTGCCCGTGAGCCCGCGGATTCGTCAAAAAGTTCTGTCTTCATGGCGTTCACAAGGAGCCAGGAGCGGGCGATATCGGCGGGAATATTGCGGGTAGGCCGAATGGATTCGGCGGCGATGCTAGACGTCATGTATCTACCGTATCCGGCAAGCGGCCCACAGGGCGAAGAAATCCGCCCGGTTGTGAGGATCAATACGAACTAAAGCCCTTATGACTGTGCCCGCGCCCAGTATGACTGTCCGACGACGGCAAGCGCCATTCGCTTCCAGCGCACCCCGCGCGGTGAGTCATTGAACTCAATACAGTCTTCATCCGGCTCAACACAATCTTCACTGGGCTCAACACAGCCTTCATTCGGCTCAATGCTGCGACTTTGTGTCCGTCGATTGCATTTCATGGCTTTGCGTTGCGCCCGGTTGCCCGCTGTTTCACAGCATTTCCCGCAGTTTCCCACCATGACCGCGGAGCTTTCCCCCAGCGGGGCAAATGGGCTTACATCGTTCCCAAGCCGGTCAACGTACGGCTCCCCCCAACGAAACACACTCACTCGAAAGTAGCTCCCATGAAACTGCACCTGCCCCTGCTGAGCGTCGCGGCCGCCGTCGTACTAGCGCTGACGGTGTCCGGCTGCGGCGGTGCAGCCGAAGCCGGGCAAGCCAACCAACCCGGCAACGAGGTCAAGGAACTCCGCTACCAAGGCTCCGCCAACAATGTGACCTTCCCCGAGCTTGCTGCAGACCTCGGATACCTGGGCGACCTGAAGTTGAACTGGGTGGGCAACACCACCAGCGGCCCCCAGGACATCCAATCCGCAGCCACCAACCAGACGGACTTCGGTGGCGCATTCTCCGGAGCGGTGGTGAAGCTCATCGAAGCGGGCGCCCCCGTGAAGGCCGTGGTCAACTACTACGGCTCGGACGAGAAGACCTTCAACGGCTATTACGTGAAGGCGGACAGCTCCATCAAGGGACCCCGTGACCTGATCGGCAAGAAGATCGCGGTCAACACATTGGGCGCACACCACGAAGCGGTTATCAATTCGTACCTGACGCAGAACGGTCTCAGCCAGGACGAGATCAAGCAGGTCCAGCTCGTCCCCTTGGCTCCGAACGATACCGAGGAAGCCATTCGCCGCGGCCAGGTGGACGCGGGAACCCTTGGCGGAGTGCTGCAGGACAGGGCCATCGAGGCCGGCGGACTCCGTTCGCTGTTCAGCGATGTGCAGTTGTTCGGCAACTTTGCAGGCGGCCAGATCGTGCTCCGGAACGACTTCATCGAAAAGAACCCGAACACCACCCGCACCTTCACCACCGGCGTTGCCAAAGCCATCAAATGGGCAGCAGAAACACCGCGCGACGAAGTCATTGCCCGCTTCACCAAGATCATCGAAAACCGCGGACGCAATGAGAGCACAGCCAACCTGAAGTTCTGGAAGAGCCCTGGTGTTCCGGACAGCGGTGTGATCAAGGACGAGGACTTCACCCGCTGGGAGGCGTGGCTGAACTCTGCCGGGATCGTGAAGGACAAGCTCACGCCGTCCAAGTACTACACCAATGAATTCAACGATCTCGCCGGCGCCACGGACGGCACAGCTACTGACGCAGCCAAGAAGGGATAGCCATGACAGCCAAAATCAGCCTCCGCAACGTGACCAAGCAATTCACGGTCCGGGCTACGAAGTCCACTGCCGCAACAACGCTCACGGCCATCGATTCGCTGAGCCTGGACGTGCGCGACGGCGAGTTCCTCACCTTGGTAGGGCCAAGCGGTTCCGGCAAGACCACGCTGTTGGACCTGCTCGCGGGTCTCTCAACGCCCACGTCCGGGGAGGTGCTCGTTGACGGCAAGCCTGTGACGGGTCCCGGCAAGGACCGCGCTGTGGTGTTCCAGCAGTACGCATTGTTCCCTTGGCGGACAGCTTCGGCCAACGTGTCCATCGGCTTGGAAGGAGCAGGGCCGGACGGCAGGAAATTGAACCGGCGCGAACGGGCAGCGAAGGCCAAGGAGTATCTGGCATTGGTCGGGCTGGCCGGGTTCGAGGACCGGTATCCCCATGAGCTCTCCGGAGGCATGAAGCAACGCGTGGCTATTGCCCGCAGCCTGGCTTACGAGCCCGACGTCCTGCTGATGGACGAGCCTTTCGCGGCATTGGACGCCCAAACCCGCGAGCAGTTGCAGGACGAACTGCTGCGCATCTGGAAGGCCACCGGCAAGACCATCGTGTTCATCACGCACGGCATTGACGAGGCCGTTTACCTCGGCGAGCGCGTGGCTGTGCTGAGCGCCCGCCCCGGCCGGCTGAAGGAAATTGTGGACATCAACATCCCCGATCGCGACGGCGAGGACGACATCCGCTCCCACCCGGCCTTCGTCGGGCACCGGCACGAGGTATGGACGCTCCTGCACGATGAGGTCCGCCGGGCGCAGGACGCCGGGCACCGGAAGATCCTCCCGGACGGCAGCGCACCTGATGAACCGTCAACCGTCACCAAAGAGGGAACCGTCACCAGTGAAAGGACTGCGGCCTGATGAGCACCACACTGACGCAGACAGAAACCGCGGCGGCAGCGCGCAAGGCAAGCATCACGACCGAGCCGGGTAACCCCGTCGGGCCTTCCGGTGCTGCTGCCGCACCCGCGCAGGACACCACCGCCCAGGACACCACCGCGCAGCGTTCGACGCCGGTCCTCACCACCCTGCGCAGGGTTACGGCAGCAGCCGGTTCAGGCGTGTGGAAGTCCGCCGGCATCCTGGCTTTCCTGGCACTGTGGGAATTCGGCCCGACGTATCTGGCCAGTCCGTCGACCAGGGTATTCCTGCCACCGTTGCACGACGTGCTGTTGGCATGGGGCAAGCTCTTTGAAGCCGGCACCATCCAAGGCCACATCGAGGCCAGCCTCACCAGGTCAGTAACCGGTTTCGGCGCTGCGCTCGTTGCAGGTGTGTTGCTCGGACTCCTGATCGCCTGGTACGGACGGCTCAACGCCGTCCTCAACCCCCTGCTGGAACTCTTCCGCAACACGGCCGCACTGGCCCTGTTGCCTGTGTTCACGCTGCTGCTGGGCATCGGTGAGGAATCCAAGATCAGCATCGTGGCCTATGCGGCCTTCTTCCCGGTGCTGCTGAACACGATCGCGGGAGTGAAAACCGTGGATCCGCTGCTCATTCGGGCTGCGCGCTCGCTGGGACTGAACAGTTTCCGGCTCTTCCAGAAGGTCATCCTGCCATCGGCCGTACCAACGATCTTTACCGGTATCCGGATGGCCGGCACGGCGTCCATCCTGGTGCTGATCGCCGCCGAAATGGTCGGCGCCAAGGCCGGACTTGGCTACTTGATCGTGAACGCGCAGAGCAGCTTCCTGATCCCTGATATGTACGCGGGCATCCTCACAGTCTCGCTGCTGGGCCTTGGCGTGAACTTCCTGCTGGTCGCCCTGGAACGCCACTTCTCCCGCTGGCGGACCGCAGTGGGCGCGGACGCACCCTGAAAACCACCCCCGTGGCACCTGCCACAACCCATCACAAAGTAAGGAAAGAATAATGACCGTCATTACCGAAACCAAGCTTGAATTCGCCAAGCTGGGCTCCCGCATCGGCGCGGAAATCCGCGGGCTCGATATCAGTGGAGACCTCAGCGAGGACACGATCACTCAGATCCGGGGCGCACTCAACGAGCACAAGGCCCTGGTATTCCGGGAAGCCAACATTCTCACCGATGAAGCCCAGGTGAAGTTCGCCAGCCATTTCGGCCCGCTCACCAAGGCACACCCCACGGTTGCGTCCGTGGAAGGTGAAGAAAACGTCTTGCCGGTGGACAGCGAGAACGGCTCCGCGAACAACTGGCACACGGACGTGACGTTCGTGGTCAATCCGCCGCAGGCCTCCACGTTGCGGAGCATCGACCTGCCTGCCTACGGCGGGGAGACCCTCATCGCTTCCTCCGCTGGCGCCTACAAGGACCTGCCGGAGGAACTGCGCAACTTCGCGGACACCCTCTGGGCCATCCACACCAACGATTACGACTACTCGGTGCCCAAGAACCTTGAGCACTCCAACGCGGAAGAACGACGCAAGGAATTCACCCGGCTGAAGTTCGAAACCGCCCACCCCGTGGTGCGGGTCCACCCGTTGACCGGCGAGCGCGGATTGTTCATTGGGGGCTTCGCGCAGCGGCTTCGGATCGTGGGCTTGTCCAACACTGAATCCCGGGACATCATCCGGCTGCTGCAGGCTTATGTGACGCGGCCGGAGAACGTGGTCCGCGTGAATTGGGAGCCCAACCAGGTTGTCTTGTTCGATAACCGGATCACCCAGCACTACGCACCGGACAACTACGACGGGCAGCCGCGCAAGCTCAATCGCGTCACCATTGCCGGCGACATTCCTGTCAGCATCGATGGCAAGGCAAGCCAGGCCATCCAGGGTGATTCCAGCACCTACTCGGTGGTGGCCCCGGTGACCGTCGCCGCCGTTTCGTAGGGGCGCATATGTGTTGCTGTTGTAACCCATCTGAGTCGCAGTTAAGCGCGTTTTGAGACGTCATAACGCGCACAACTGCGACTCAGTTGGGTTTAACGCGCCTTAGGGGATGTTGCTTCCCCGCGCTGCCACCCACAGGCCGTACCACTCGGCCCTGGACATCGCGGCAGCCACGGACGCGGCATCAGAGCAGGCAGCGATCCGCCCGGGGTTGGTGGTTCCCAGCACGGGAGAGATCCGCGCCGGATGCCGCATCAGCCACCCCAGCAGCACCGATTCAGGCGTGGTGCCCTTCTCCCCAGCGAGTTGCTGAAGCATGTCAGCGGTCGCCGACTCGGCCGGCGACAATTCCTCCGACGGCGCCCCGGTGTAGCGCCCTTGAGCCATGGAACCGTAGGCCTGCAGCTCAATCCCCTTGGCCATGCATAGCTCCAGCGTCCCATGCGGAAAGTTAAAGCCGAGCCCGTCGGCATGGTTGACCAGCACGGTACTTTCCAGCCAGTCCCGCCGCAGCAGGCTCATCTCCAGTTGGTTGGCAATGATCGGCATCTCAAGGCAGTCCTGCAGGAACTCGATCTGCGCGCCGGACATGTTGGACACACCCAACTGCCGCACCTTGCCTTCCGTAACAAGCTGCCCGACGGCGGCCGCCACCTCACGCGGATCCATCAGGGGATCCGGGCGGTGCAGGAGAAGGACGTCCGTGTAATCCGTTTGAAGCCGCTTCAGGCTTTCATTGACCCGTTCAAGGATGGCTTCCCGGCTGAGGTCGTAGTGCGTATCCAGCCCGCGCTCCCCCAGCCTGATCCCGCATTTCGTTTGCAGCAGGATCTTCTCGCGCAGGCCCTGCGAACGGGCGAGGACTTCCCCAAAGACGGCTTCGGACTTGCCGCTGCGGTAGATGTCAGCATGATCGAACAATTCAATGCCGATACCTTGTGCTGCCTCGATGACTGCGGCAGCCTGTTCGATCTCCGCGGCACCATAGGACGTATCGTCCCAGGGACCGCCAAGGCCCATGCAGCCGTAGATGAGGCGTCCGCGCCCGTTCGCATTATTCATTCCAGTATTCAACCAGTCGATTCGCAGCCGCGTTTACGCGTCGCGGACCACCCAGGCGGTGGTGTCAGCCGGGAGCAGGCCGCCTTCCAGCGGTCCGCTGCTCACGACGACGGTGCCCGCGGGAAGCGCGAAGGGCTCACTTCCGAAGTTGGTTACCGTTTCCCAACCGCCCGGGCGGCTGAAGTGCAGGACGTCCTGGTTTCCGGTCTCGAGCCATTCGAGTTCCTCGTCGGTCTGCAGTTCCCTGCGCAGGTGCAGCGCTTTGCGGTAAAGCTCCAGCGTTGAGCCTTCACGTCCTTCCTGCTCGGACACCGCGTAGTTTGCGAACCATTCCGGCTGCGGCAAGTGTGCCTTGCCTTCTCCGAAGCCAAAGGAGGCTCCTTCTGCGGTCCACGGCAGCGGGACGCGGCAGCCATCGCGGCCGATCTCCACCCCTGGGTTGCGGTAGAAGGACGGGTCCTGCCGCTCAGAGTCCGGGATCTCAGCTACTTCCTGAAGGCCAAGCTCTTCGCCTTGGTAAAGGTAGGCGGAGCCGGGCAGGGCGAGGAGCAGCAGCGTGGCGGCGCGGGCACGACGCAAGCCGAGTTCGACGTCGAGCTCTTCCGCCGGTGCACCGGCCAGCAGCCAGCCTTTGCCGTCCTGGCCCTTTGGCTTGGTGGCCGAGACATCCTGGGCGGCGTTGGTTCCCTGTGCAACTGAACCGCCCTTGGGCAGTCCATAGCGGGTGGCGTGCCGAACGACGTCGTGGTTGGAGAACACCCAGGTGGAGGACGCCCCGGTTTCCTTGGCCGCGATGAGGTTTTCCGTGATGATCTTCCGGAAGGAAGGCGCATCGAAGTCGGCCTGCAGGAGGTCGAAGTTGAAGGCTTGGCCCAGTCCCTCGGGGCTGGCATAGCGGGCACGACGCGATTCGTGGACCCAGGCCTCGGCTACGGCGGTGCGCGGCGGGTTGTACTCGTTGAAGAGCTTGCGCCACTCCGCGTAGACCTCGTGGACTTCGTCGCGGTCCCAGAACGGGTGCGATCCGTCCACGAAACCGTCCGTGCCGTGAGCCCGGGCCTCGAGGTCTGCCTTCATCGGCAGCGGCTCGGAGAGATCCTTGGCCATGCCGTGGGCGACGTCGATGCGGAAGCCGTCCACCCCGCGGTCGGACCAGAAGCGCAGGGTCTTCAGGAAGTCCTCGCGAACCTCAGGGTTGTCCCAATTGAAGTCGGGTTGCTCCTTGGCAAAGATGTGCATGTACCACTGGCCGGGAGTGCCATCGGGCTCGGTGATGCGTTCCCAGACCGGTCCGCCGAACACGGAGTCCCAATCCGAGGGCGGAAGCTCGCCATTTTCCCCCTTGCCGTCGCGGAAGATGTAGCGTTCCCGCGCTGCAGAACCCTTGGGCGACGCCAGGGCCTCCTTGAACCATTCATGGCGGTCCGAAGAGTGGTTGGGCACGATGTCGGCTACCAGCTTGATGCCGGCGGCATGCAGTGCTGCTGCCATCTCATCAAAGTCCTCAAGCGTCCCCAGCTTGGGGTCCACATTGCGATAGTCATCGACGTCGTAGCCACCGTCCGCAAGCGCCGACGGGTAGAACGGGCTCAGCCACACGGCGTCGATCCCCAGTTCCTTCAGGTACGGGACCTTGGCAGTGATGCCCTTGAGGTCACCGATGCCGTCACCGTTGGAATCGGCGAAGCTGCGCGGGTAGATCTGGTACACAGCTGCCTGGCGCCACCAGTTCGGATCAGCCATTCGCTCTGCGTCGGTACGGTGTGCCTGAGTGGCGGAAGTGCTCACGAAACTCCTTTGATTTAGAATCTAAATTTATATCCCGGACCAGTATGAAACGCTGGGCACGGAAGGTCAACATCCACTAGCCCTTAACGGCACCTTGTGTCACGCCAGCCATGACCCACCTCTGTGTGAAGAGGTACGCGACGATCGCGGGCGCCATCGCCATCAGGTAGGAGGCGAAAGACACGTGGTAGTTGTTGCTGAACTGCGTTTGAAACAGGTTTTGCCGTACAGGCAGGGTCTGCAGTGCCGGATCGGAAATGATCAGCGACGGCATCATGAAGTCATTCCATGCATAAAGGAATGCGAAGATACCCACGGTCGCGCTCATCGGCGCCAACAGCGGGAAGATCAGCTTCCAGAATGTCTGCCATGTTGTAGCGCCATCGATCCGGGCACTCTCTTCCAGTTCCATGGGTATGGAACGCAGGAATGCGGTGAAGAGCAGCACGCTGAAGCTCAGTTGGAACATGGTGGCCAGGAGGATGACGCCGAGCGGGTTGTCCAGCCCAAGACGACCGGTGAGCTGGATCTGTGGCAGTGCAACCACCGGGAACGGAATGAACATCGCTCCAAGAAGGTAGAAGAACGAGTACCTGAACAACCGGCGTTCCCAGTTGCGCACAATCGCGTAGGAGGCGAACGCAGCAAGGACGATGGTGGCCAGGACGGTCCCCGCAGTCACCAGCAATGACATCGCGGCACCCACGGGAAAGTTCGTCAGGGTCCAGGCCTGGATGAAACCGTCGAGGCTGAAGGGGGCGGGAAATGAGAAGGCATTGCCATCCACAGCCTGCCCCTGGGTCTTGAAAGCCATGGACACCGTGACATAGAGGGGAAGCAGCACAGTCACTGCGCACAGGACGAGGACCGTGGTTGCCGGCCAGTTGACCCGCTCGATCGCCGGAGCCGACCGCCGTCGGCTGGTTGGAGCGGTGGCGGTTTCAACGTGGGAGGAGTCCTCGATTGCGAGGGTGGTTTGTTTGGTCATCAGAGTGCATTCCGTCCGCGAGTCAGCGAAAGCTGCAGGAGTGAGATAAGGATGGCGACCACGAAAAAGATCGTCGCGTTGGCCATCTGGTAGGCGTAGTCGCCGCCATTGAAGCCGGCAATGACAGTCATCGCAATGCTTCTGGTGGAGGTCCCCGGGCCACCGTTCGTCAGCCCAACGATGATGTCGTAAGCATTGAGGAAGCCCTTGAACCCGAGAATGATGTTGATGACCACGTAACCGGCCACCAACGGAAGGGTGATCTTCAGCAGCTGCTGGAATTTGCTCGCGCCGTCGATTTCCGCGGCCTCGTAAACGTCCCCGGGCACAGCAACAAGGCCCGCAATGTAGATGAGCAGCGCCCCCGGTACTGCCTGCCAGGCTGTGACAAGGACAATCGCAATCCACGCGAGGTCGGGGTTGGCCAGCAGGCTGCTCTCCAGCCACGGGATCCCTGCCGCAGCACCCGCGGCAGGCAGGGAGTTCGAAAACAGGAAGTTGAACACGTAGGCGATGATGATGCCGGAAACCACCATCGGGATAACGAAGATGGTCCGCAATGCTGACTTCATCCGGATGCGGGAGGTGAGCCCGACTGCAAGGAGGAAGGCGATCACGTTGACGGCGATCACTGTGACGATGGAGAAACCGAAGGTGAACAGGTAACTCTGCAGGATAGCGGGGTCACTGAAGATCGCTACGTAGTTTGTCAGCCCGATGAACTCCCAATCACCAATTCCGATGGAGTCCGTGAAGCTGAAGAAGATACCGATGATGCCCGGAATCGTGATGGCGAGTGTGAACAGGATGAGGCTGGGCACGAGGAAAAAGTAGAAGATCGGTTCCACACGCCGCCTGCTGCGTTGGGTTTGGGGACGCTGCTTTTGGCGCCCCTGCTTTTGTAGGCTCTGCCCGGATGTGGTTGAGGTGCTGATGCTGGACATGTTTCTGACTTCCTATGTTCTGCACTACTGGCGGAAGGCCAGGCGCGCCCAATCTGCGTCGAGTGTGCGGAGGGTGGATGCAGGGGACGCGCCGAACACGATTGCCTGCGTGTAGTTCATGATCGGGATGGTGCGCGGAACGAGTACCGAGGGGCCCTGATAAACCTGGGATTTCTCGTAGTACTCCACCATTCCCTCTATCCGGGGGTCCGGGACGTTTGCAGAGTCCTTGGTGGGTGTGAAGCCCAACTGTGATTTGTTGTAAGCATCGATCACCTCTGGCCGGTACAGGTACTCAAGGAAGTTACGGGCAGCGTCCTTGTGCTTGGACGCCTCGGGAATCCAGGCCGCGAGGTCCACATTGACACGTACGCGCAGATCCTTGGGATCCTCGGTCATCGGCAGGGGAAAGGTTCCGAGCTTGAGGTCCGGGGCGGTCTTTGCGATCTCGCTGAATGCCCACGGGCCCTGCAGATACATGGCCGCCTTCCCCTGCGAGAAAGCAAGATTACCGTCACCGTAGGCGCGGCTTGCAGCATCCTTGTTGACGTAGTTCTTTGCGAGCGTCAGCATCTTCTCGACCGGCTGGTTGAAGTCCTTCTGGAAGGACACCGAGGATTCCGGCCCAACCTCCGTGCCTTCGGCAGCAAGCTTCTTGAAGAAGTCAATGGTGTCCACCTGCCCACCTACCGAGTAGTCAAACCACCCCTGGGCGATCGTCCAGTCGTCCTTCCATGTGGCATAGAACGGCGTCACCCCAGCGGCTTTCAGTGCTTCACACGCCGCGATCATCTCGCTCCAGGTCTTGGGCACGGCGATGTTGTGCGCAGCGAAGATCTCCTTGTTGTAGATCACCGAGGACGCCATGACTGAGTAGGGCAGGGCACTGGTCCGGTCCGGATAGGAACCGTACTGATCCATCAGTGGTTGGAGGTCCTCGCGGACGCGGGAGGCGGCTTGCGTGCCGGACAAGTCGCTCAACGCTCCGCGCTGGACAAAGCGGGACGTCTCCATGTTGTAGTTTGCAAGCGCGATGTCCGGTGGATTGCCTCGTACGAAGCTTGCGGACACGACGTCGACGCCCGAAGTGTCCAGCACCACCTCGGTTTCGTTCTGGGAAGCGTTGTAGTCGGCGACCAGCTTGGTCATGAAGCCGATGGCCTCCCGCTTGCTGAAGGTGAAGCGGATGGTCTCTTTGCCCGGTTCCCCGGCGCAGCCCGAGAGAAGGCCGGCCAGCAGAGCCAGACCCAGGCCCATCGCTGCCATGCGTTTCTTGCGCGTAGCTTTCACAGACTCCATAGTCCTTTCGTCTTGCGGACCCCCAGTGGCCGCTGTGCCTTGGGGGAGGTGGTCGCGTTCAACCTCAAACGGATTTAGATAGGAGGTAAATTTATGACCTATCGCTAGTATTTAGTGAGGAGCGCCACACCGTCAAGCTTTTGGGGAAATGCGTCGTCATCTAAATTTATGTACTAAATTTAGAGAGACCGCTCTATCACTCCGGTAGGCGGCTGAAAAAGTGGGAGCGCCGAATGCTGATCGGGACTGCGCCGTCAACACAGCTGGTTCGCAGGGTCAATGCCGGCGCGATGCTCAAAGCCATGCGTGGCGCCGGTGTGGTAACAGGCACCGAACTCATGGCTTCCACCGGGCTCTCCCGCGCAACGGTCATTTCCATCTGCGACGAACTTGTCCGGCTCGGCTGGCTCCAGGAGCTGGAAAACCAGCGAGGGGCCGGAGACTACATTAAGGGCAGGCCGGCACGCCGCTTTGTTTTCGACGACAGCGCGGCCAGCGTGCTCGGAATCGACATCGGCGCCAATAAGATCACCGCCATAGTGGCTGACATGGCCGGAACACCTTTATCCCAGGTCACGATGCCCTTCCGCACATACAACGTCTCTGCCAATGAGCGCGCAGATGTGCTGGACCGGATCGCAGCAGACGTCCTGAAAAAGGCCGGCGTATCTGCAGACTCTATTCTTGCCGTGTCTGTGGGAGTGGCAGCCCCGGTCAGCCGCGACGGTGAGGTCCTCACCGTCCAGGAATTCTGGAAATCCTTCGATGTCCGCGGGATTGTTTCAGAGCGGCATGGCTGGCAGGTACTCCTGGAAAACGACGCCAACCTCGCAGCCCTCGCGGAACGGTGGCAGGGCACCGCGCAGGGAGTCGACAACCTCGTTGTCATGCTCGCCGGCGACCGCCTGGGTTCCGGAATCCTCGAATCCGGCCGTTTGCTCCACGGGCAGCTTGGTGGCTTTGGGGAGCTGGGATATCTGGACACCGTCGACGGAGTGGGCGACACCTACGGCATCGCCCACTACGCTGCGCTGTGGGGGCGGGAAGCCCTTGACGATACCCCCAGCACGAAGCTGCGGGAGCTTTGCGGTGATGATCCTGCAGCGCTGACAGCAGAGATGGTTTTCAAGGCAGCCGCGGACGGCGACAACGCCGCCCGTCACGCCCTGGACCGCGTGGCGCATCGCATGGCCCGGGCCATCGGCTCGATCAGTACGTTGGTCAACCCTGAACTGGTGGTTATTGCTGGAGCCGTTGCAGCTTCTGCCCATGCCCTGATCCCGGCCATTGAAAAGCAGCTGCCTGACTTCACCTTCACTCCCCCGCGGCTGGCAACCTCCACCCTGGGCGACGGCATTGTGTCCCTCGGCGCGATCCGCCACGCCCTGGACTACGTCGAGGAGCACGCGCTGGATCTCTCCCCCTCGTCATTACCGAAACGCGCGGACGCTTCCTGATCCTGTCCAACGCTGCAACCCGGGCTACGCGCTATTCCGGCATTGACATGGTGCGCAAGTCCAGCTGCCTCAAAACGCGGTCTGCAACTTCAGGATCAGTCCCAGGCTCGTTGCGCGCCGCCACCACTTCTTGTCGGGCGGCATCCAGCGCGATCGTCTGCACGGCAATGGCAAGTTCACGCCCCCGCTTACGTTTCTCCGCCGCCGACTCGTTGCGCAACGTCCCATCCAGCAGCTCTGCATGGAGCCGGCGCATCTTTTCCTTGACCAGTGCCACTTTGTCCGCGGGGAGTTCCTTCATGAGCTCGTGGTCCTTCAGCGCCGACACCGCTGCCGACTGGGCACGTTTGGCCAGAACACGTGCCGCGTCCTTTTCATGGGAACCGTCCTCCTTGGCTTTGAGGACCCGCATCAGCCACGGAAGTGTCAGGCCCGGCAGCACCAACGTGGCCAGAAGCACGGCGCAGGCGATGACCAGGATTTCGTGCCGTGCAGGAAAGTCACTCCCGTCAGGCAAGGTCACCGGCAGCGCCAAAGCGAGAGCCAGTGTAGCCAGCCCACGCATTCCGCACCATGTCAGGATGAGTACTTCCTTGGGCGAGGTTGGCTGCAGCAGATTCCGCCGCTGGTGGGCGGTCAGCGCAAGCAGCCCGAGCCATAGGCAGCGAACAACGAACACCAGGATACAAATCACCACAGCAACGCCGATCATCCCGAAAATCGCCGTCCCCTCGTCACGGATGACGTGACGGATCTCCAAGCCCACCAGGCCGAAGGCCAGTCCTGTCGCCAGCAGTTCCACCACGTCCCAGAAGGCTGTCCGCGTGATGCGCTCAGCAGCGTCCTGAGGCCGCGCGTGGCGTTGCAGTTCCAAGGCGGTCACGACGACGGCCACCACACCTGAAGCGTGCAGTTCTTCCGCCAGGATGTACGCAGCGAACGGAACCACAAGCGTGACCGCACTGCGTGCCACCATGGACGTCACAAGCTTGGTGATGAACTTGGTCAGCCAGCCCATGGCGATGCCGATGACCACTGCCAAGGCCGCACCCACCACGAACTGCAGGATGACATTGGGCCCCACCTCGCTACCGGAGACCGTGGCGGCAACCGCTGCCTGGAAGATCACAATGGCGGCCGCGTCATTGAAAAGGCCCTCGCTCTGCAGAACAGTAATGAGCCGCCGCGGCATGTGAACACGGCCAGCCACGGACTCGACTGCGACCGGATCCGGCGGCGCAACCATTGCCCCCAAAGCAATCGCTGCCGGAATCCCGATGCCAGGAATCATGAGCCACGCAGCACCAGCCACCACCGCGGTGGAAACCACCACCAAGGCGACAGCCATGAGGAGCAGCGTCCGCCACCGGACGCGGAATACGGCCCAGGAACTCTTCTGCGCAGTGGCAAAGAGCAACGGCGGGAGGAAGATCGGCAGGATCAGCTCCGGCGAAATCTCAAACTCAGGAAAGCCGGGAATGAACGTCAGCGCAACAGCCAGGAGCAGCATCAGGACCGGATAAGGAAGCCGAAGCCTGTCCCCCAAGCCGACGGCCAGCACCGTGGCAAGCAGCAATCCGATAATGAGTGCCAGCTGATCCATGTTCCCGCTTCCCCAGAAGTTGTACGGGCTTCCCGCAGGCCTGGCCCAGGAAGCTACCTACCAACCTATCCCGGGGTCCACGGATCCCGTGCCACGTCAATCCGCGGTCAGAGCATCCACCACGTCAACTGTTCCATCCTTGAAAGTGATGGTCCGGTGGATAGTGTCGGGAAGTTCCAGGACGGCAGCGGCCACCAGGGCAACGTTCGCACGGGAGGTCGCGGTGCCGTTGCCAGAGTTTGCCGGGTTGACCTCGATCAACCCGGACGCCGGCTCCTCCGTCAAGGTTCCTGGTGCCAGCACCGTCCACTCCAGGCCGCTACTGCGCAGGTAGTCATCAGCCGCTGCTTTGGACTCGGCATAGGGGAAGAAAGGGTGGTCCTGGGGAATGCCGTGATCCTTTGCACTGCCTATATAGGACACCATCACGTACCGCTTTACGCCGGCTTCCTTTGCTGCGTCCATGGATCGGATGGCGGCGTCCCGGTCCACGGCATACGTCCTGGCCGGGTTGCCCCCACCGGCCCCTGCCGACCAGACCACGGCGTCGTGGCCCTTCAGCGCCTGGGCGAGTTCCGCCGCCGTCGAGTTTTCGACGTCCAGCACCTGCGCAACGGCTCCCGTCCCCGTGACATCTGCCACATGATCGGGATTTCGAATGAACGACGTGACATCGTGACCTTCGCCACTAAGAATCCGGGATAAATGAAGGGCCACCTTGCCGTGGCCGCCAATGATTGCGATTCGGCTCATGCACCCATTCTGTCCCACATGCGGAGTGGTGCGGGCGGGCAAATGAAAAGACCCCGCAGATGATACCTGCGGGGTCTTGCTCTGTAGCGGTGGGGAGGCTCGATCTCCCGACCTCACGATTATGAGTCGTGCGCTCTAACCAACTGAGCTACACCGCCACGAATGAGAAAAACCTGTGTCAAGCCGGTCAAAACCGCCTTGACACAGGCCCTCATTCAGAGCCCCCCACCGGAATCGATCCGGTGACCTCGTTCTTACCAAGAACGCGCTCTACCACTGAGCTAGGGGGGCAACGAGTAAATACTCTACCGGACGTTTTCAGAAGCTACAAATCGGCGAAAATCCGGGGGAAAACGGCGTCGACACAATTTGCGCAGACGCCATTTTCCTGATCCAGATACCGCCCAGATCAGGGCAGTCGGAGCACCTGTCCGGGGTAGATGAGATCCGGGTTGGGCACGGTGTCAGCATTGGTTGCGATCAGGGCTCCGAGGTCCACCCCGAACTGCGCAGCGATGCCGCTCATGGTATCGCCCGGCTCCACCACAACCTCCGTGACGCGTGGGGCGACTGGACCACGCTGCCCTGCCTCCGCAGCGGCCTCCGCGGCCGCCTGCTGGGCCATCGGCTGGACCTCCGGGGCTTCGGGCTCCAAGCCCGCCTGCTCGGCGATCTGAGCGCCTGCAGCGTTTGCTGCCGCCTGCTGCTCGGCCGCCTGGGCTGCAGCAGCTTCTGCGGCGGCCTTGCTCGAAGCAGAAGCATCGACGGCGGCAGCATCCTCCGCGGCCTGCGTTACGGCCGTCTGGTCTTCCTGGCCATCGCCCTTTCCGCCCATTCCCAGGTTCTTCTTCAAGTTCTCGAGCAATCCCATGGGGAAACCCTCCTGCATTCAGCGTGCGACCATCAGGCTCTTCGCAACTACGCGGCTCGTAGCACTTTGATCGTACGGCGGCCCGTAGGTGGCATGGAACCCGCAGGTGGCACGGAACCCGGTCTTGTTCGAAATCCCCGCCGTACAAGGGTTCGGATATCCAACAACCCCGGGAGTTGCCCCACCCGCACCACTTACGGCCCTTAAACACGTCAGGGGGCCGGCCCGAAAGCTGACCCCCTGACGGGAACTACTTAGTGTTTACCACTTGCCCTTGCGGTTGAAGTCGCGGTGTCCGCCTTCGCCACCGCTGCGGGGCTTGCGGGCGCCGTCGCCGTGTCCGCCAAAGCGGGAACCGCTGGACTGGCCACGGTCACGATCGCCGAAGCTGCCTGCAGTGCGCTCGGAGCGGTCGCTGTACGTGCGGCCGCCACGATCGGCAGAGGAGCGCTCGCCACCTTCAGACTTGCGGAAGTCCTTCTTGAACCCACCACTGCCCTTGAAGTTGCCGCCACCACGGTTGTCGCGGTCGCCATAGCCACCACGGCCACCACCGGAGTAGCTGCCACGGTCGCCGCTGGGCTTGCGTCCGTTATCCAGCTCGAGGTTGATCAGCTCGCCACCAATGCGGGTGCGGGACAGTGCGCGCAGCTGCTCGGGGCTCAGGTCAGCCGGAAGCTCCACCAGGGAGTGGTCCGAGCGGATGTCGATGCCACCGATTTGTGCGGAGGAGATGCCACCTTCGTTGGCAATGGCGCCCACGATAGAGCCCGGCATGACGCGCTGACGGCGTCCTACGGCGATCCGGTAGGTGGCGTTGCCTTCGGTAAGTGCACGGGTCGGGCCACGGGAGCCGAAGCCGTCCTTGGAGCGTTCGCGCTTCTGGTACTCAGGAGCTGCAGGCAGTTCCTTGACCAGCAGCGGCTGTCCGCCCTGTGCCATGACGGCGAGTGCAGCGGCGATCTCCGAGGCCGGTACGTTGTGCTCTTCCTCGTAGGAGGAGATGAGGTCGCGGAATGCTGCAACATCCTCGGACTCAAGGGTCTCGGTGATGCGCTCAGCGAACTTGCCCAGGCGCAGCGTGTTCACGGTCTCGGCCGTGGGCAGGTGCATCTGCTCCACCGGCTGGCGCGTAGCCTTCTCGATGGAACGCAGCAGGTACTTCTCCCGCGGCGTCATGAACAGGATCGCGTCACCGGAACGGCCTGCACGGCCGGTGCGGCCGATGCGGTGGACGTAGGACTCGGTGTCGTGGGGGATGTCGTAGTTGATGACGTGGCTGATGCGCTCAACGTCAAGACCACGGGCTGCGACGTCGGTAGCAACCAGGATGTCGATGCGGCCTTCCTTCAGCGCGTCAACAGTGCGTTCGCGCTGCTGCTGCGGGATGTCGCCATTGATGGCGGCAGCCTGGAAACCGCGGGCCTTCAGCTTGTCAGCGAGGTCCTCGGTTGCCATCTTGGTGCGCACGAAGGCGATAACGCCGTCGAACTCTTCAACTTCGAGGATGCGGGTCAGGGCGTCCAGCTTGTGCGGGCCCATAACCTGAAGGTAACGCTGCTTGGTGTTGGCACCGGTGGTGGTCTTGGACTTCACCGAGATTTCAGCAGGGTTGTTCAAGTACTGCTTGGACATGCGGCGGATCTGGCCCGGCATTGTGGCAGAGAACAGCGCAACCTGGCGGGTTTCGGGAGTCTGCTGGAAGATCTGCTCTACGTCATCGGCAAAGCCCATGCGCAGCATCTCGTCAGCTTCATCCAGCACCAGGTACTGGAGTTCGGAGAGGTCCAGGGAGCCCTTGGCAATGTGGTCGATCACACGGCCGGGGGTACCGACAACAACCTGTGCACCGCGGCGAAGGCCGGCCAGCTGGGGACCGTAAGCGGAGCCACCGTAAACGGGGAGCACGGTGAAGTCGTCAATGTGCTTGGCGTAGGAAGTGAACGCTTCAGCAACCTGCAGGGCGAGTTCACGCGTCGGCGCCAGGACCAGCGCCTGGGTCTTGCGGGACGGGCCGTTGAGGTCGTGCAGCTCAGCCAGGCGGGACAGGGCAGGGACAGCGAAGGCTGCAGTCTTGCCGGTACCGGTCTGGGCCAGGCCGACGACGTCGCGGCCTTCGAGGAGCAGCGGGATGGTGGCTGCCTGGATGGGTGACGGCTTTTCGTACCCGACATCCTGCAGTGCGGCCAGAACGCGGCCATCGATGCCAAGATCGACGAAGCGGACGCCTTCTTCTTCCTCGTCTTCTGCCTTGGGGGCAGGAGCTTCGGTGAAGGCGGGGGCTGCAGACTCGGGTGCAGCGTTCTCGACGGGGGCCGGTGCTTCTACTACGGTGCCTTCAGCGGCGGTCTCTGCTACATCAGCAGACTCAGCGGTGGTGGCGTCGAAGTTTTCGTTGAGATTTTCGGTCATAGGGGGAAATTCCTCATCCATAGGGCAGTCGGCGCGGCCCGGTTGGGCTTGGCCGCATTACTCGTCGCGAAGAGCCAGGCAAAGGTGCCCTGCTTTCGCAAGAAGTCCGGCGCTATCGCAATCCCATGGCAGGACTTCCCGCTGCATCTCTTGGCTGCTATCCCAGCAGTCTGTACAGCGTTTTCTTTAGCCGGCTCTCCCTATGAAAATGCCCGCACACATTTGCGGGCCCCAACACTTACCAGTCCTGCCTCAAGAATTGGGCAGGATAAAGGGATTTCCGGAGTGGGGGATATTTCAAGTGTAGGGCACAGGGCGCCCTCAACGCGAGTTGAGTCCTGATGAAGACCGGGTGAGCTTGAGCACACCCGGACTCTTCGGCACCATCCGGCAGCCCTCAAGGCAGCCCTGCAGCTCGTTCAAGCAGGCTTACAACCCGTTACGCCGCAGGACTTTCTCGAACTTCTCATGGTATTCGTCCTGAAGCCGGATCTCCCCGTCCGCCTCGGCATCGAGCAGGGTCTGCACCATGTCCGGCGTGGGTTCGCTGAACCACTGGCCAACAGTTATGCCGTGCTTCGGTACGAACAGCCGGTGAATATGGTCTCCCGCGGAGACCGTCCCCGTCCTGATCACACGAAGGTAGGTTCCTACCCGCCCGGCCTGGGTGAAGCGCTTCACCCATTGCGGCTCGTCCAGCAAGCGCTGGAAGGTGGCGCACGGGACGCGCGGTGACGTTACTTCCACTTCCACATCCAGCCCGATCTTCCAACGTTCACCAATCACTGCTCCCGTGGTCTCGATTCCGTCCACCCGCAGGTTCTCCCCGAAGACGCCGGCTGGAAGCTCACGATCCAGTGCGGCTGACCAGTAATCGGCGTCTGCCTGGGAATAGGCATACAGAGCCTGGTCTTCACCGCCGTGATCGAACCTGTTGGCTTGGACGTCGCCGTGGACGCCGAGCTTGTGGATCTTGACGGGGCCTTCCACAGCACGCTTATCTATCGCGGTGACGCCAACGCTTCCTTCCGGGTCCGGCAACAACTGGTGGACACGGCAGACAGCGAGGAGGGATGCGGTGTTCATGGACAACAGTTTACGGACGGGAAGCCGGATTTAAGGATCGAACCGGTAACCCATTCCCGCTTCAGTGTGCAGGTGCCGCGGCGCGGCCGGGTCCCGCTCCAGCTTTCGCCGCAACTGGGCAATATAGACCCGCAGGTATTGCGTCTCCTTCGCATAGGCCTGTCCCCAGACCTGAGTCAGGATCTGCTGCTGGCTCACCAGCTTTCCCTTGTTCCGGACCAGCAACTCCAGGATGCTCCACTCAGTAGGGGTCAGCCGCACCTCTGAACCATCCTTCACGATCTTCTTGCCCGCCAGGTCCACCATGAAGTCCGACGTCGCCAACGTAGGTTCCTCCCGATCGGTGAGGACCCGGCGCGAGGCAACCCGAAGCCGCGCAAGCAGCTCATCCAGTCCGAAGGGCTTCGTCACGTAGTCGTCCGCACCGGCGTCGAGCGCTTCCACTTTGTCCTCCGAGGCATGCCGGGCGGACAGCACGATGATGGGCATGCTGCTCCACCCGCGGATCCGGCGGATGATCTCCACTCCGTCCATGTCCGGCAATCCAAGATCCAGCACAACAATGTTCACGCTTCGTTTCGCCACGGCGTTCAGGGCATCGGCGCCGTTTCCAACGGTCATTGCCTGGTACCCGTGGGCCTGCAGGGTGACCTGCATTGCCCGCGCGATCTGGGCTTCGTCCTCAACTATCAGCACACGGGTCATGCCCTGCCTCCCCCGTGACCGGTCCACAGCGGCAACGTAACCACCATGGTCAAGCCTCCACCGGGCGTCGGCTCCGCCATGAGCGTGCCGCCCATGGCTTCAGTGAAGCCTTTGGCCACCGCAAGTCCCAACCCGATTCCGCCGCCCGCGCCACCTGCCGGGGCGGGCGAATCGCCAAGCCGCTGGAAGGGCTGGAACATCTCAAGCACTTCGTTGTGTCCCACCCCGCTGCCGTGGTCCACGATCCTCAGTTCGCTGGCAGGCTTGTCCCACACTGTGATCCCGGCACCGGCACGCGCAGTCAGGATGACGTCCGAACCAGGTGCGTACTTCACTGCGTTTTCAACGATGTTTGCCACCACGCTCTCCAACATGCCGGCGTCGGCTGTTACGGGCGGCAGGTTGGGTTGCAGCTCACTGCGTATCCGATCCTTCGGAATACCGCGAAGTGCTTCAGGCAATATTTCGGTCCAGGTGGTGCCCGCGAGCAAAGGGTTCACGGCATCGGCGGTAATCCGGGACATATCCAGCAGGTTGTCCACCAAATGGTCCAGGCGGTCAGCATAATTCTCGATCGTCTCCAACAACTCCTTCTCCACGTCTGGAGGGAACTGGACCTCTTCCTGCCGCAGGCTGCTGACAGCCAGTTTGATTCCGGCCAAAGGCGTCCTCAAATCGTGGGAAACGGCGCGAAGGATGGACGTCCGCATCTTGTTTCCCTCGGCCAGGCGAAGGTTGTCCCGCCGGCTCTTGACCAGCTGCTGCCGCTCACGCACAGCCACCACAAACGCTCCGAAAGCCGCCAGCAGCCGCTGGTGTTGGGAGGATAGGGCACCACCGCGCAACAACAGCGTGTAATGGGGATCGACGACGGCGGCATGGTCCGCGGCAGCATGGGTCACCGGCGGATTGGGGCCGGCGCTCGCAAGAATCCGCCACTGCGGCGGTGCTCCCGGCACTGTGACGCTGTCCGGTCCCGGGGAGCCCAAGAGTGTCACAGCCTCCATGCCGAGATTTCCGCGGACCTTCTCAAGGAAGGATTCAAGGCTGCCGTCCGAGCTGAGGATGCGCAGGGCCAACTCGCTCAGGGCCGTGGCTTCGGCCTCGGACCTCGCAGCCTCCTGGGCCCTGCGGCTGGCCAGTCCCACCGCGAGCGCCACGCCGCAGGCCACCGCCAGAAAAACCACCAGGGTAAACAGGGTGGTTGGGTCAGCGATGGACAGGGAACCTACGGGTTCGGCGGAGAAGTAGTTCAGCAGGAAACTACCCAGCACCGCCGCGACCACGGCGGGCCACAGGCCTCCGATGGCGGCAACGGCCACGGCCGCTGCCAGCTGAAGGAGCATGATCATGGCGAAGTTGCGGAAGCCCAGCACAGTGACCATGACTTCGACGCCGGGCGGCAACAGCAGGGCAAGGACAAGACCAGTCACGACGCGTCCACGGCCGATGCCCCGAACAGCGGGAAGGCGCAGCAGAACGGCGTCTGAATCGCTGCTTTGTGCTTCAGGACCTGGCATGGCTACATCCTTCCACGGTTGGCAGGGTGGGCAGTTCTACCCACCCTGCTGTTCCACGAGTGCCCGCGGTCCAGTCAAGGACTAGGCTTGCTTTCAGCATCTGGTCCGGCATGGCGCCGGACACTCCAACGGTCTATCCAGGGGGATATACATGGACCCGAACGAAGGCGCCGCAGGCAGCGGTGCTTCAGGAAACGGCGCTTCAGGCAACGGCCCGTCAGGCAGCGGCGCTGCCGGGGGCGGCCAGGGCCCGGACGCGGGCAAGAATCCGCCCAAGCCACCACCGTGGCAGGTGCCCAAACCCGAGCTCCATCCTGAGCTGATCCCCCCTGCCAATGACAGGGACGAAGCTCCTAACGGACAGAAGCCAGGCGCTTCCAAGCCCGGCGCCTCCCAGCCCGAGCCCGGCAAGCCGCTCCCCATCATTGACCCGTTCGCCAAAGAACGTGAACGCGAATCGGCCCAGGCAGAGGCCCGGAAGAAGCGCTCCCGGCGCCGCACCGTCGTCGTGGGTTTGGGTGTTACCGCCCTTCTCGCCGGAACCATCACCGCAGTAGTTGCCAGCAGCGAGCAAGAGGCGGACTACGCACAGGTCTGTTTCAACGATGAAACCGGCGAGCGCGTGGACGATACCCAGTGCAACAACAGCAGCTCGGATGGCCGCGGTTCAGCCATCTACGCCTGGTACTTCTACTCGCGGGGAGCCAGCGTGCCCGCAGTGGGACAGAATCGCAACTCCTACCCGGGCTCCGTCAAGACAGTTCCACAGGGCGCCAAGACCTCCACGGGCTACAGCACCAAGGGCGGCACAGTCAGCCGTGGCGGCTTTGGCAGCAGCTCCAAAAGCGGCGGAAGCTCGGGAGGCTAGGCGTGCGGCGTTTGCCCTCCGAGCCCAGGCCGGACTGGAAAAAGAAGATCGAAGAACAGGGCTTGGTTTTTTCCACCACCACCATGCCCGATGGCCGCAAGATCGAATACTGGAACGAGTCGGCGTACTACGAATTCACCATGGACGAGGTGGAGACACTCGAGAAGACTGCCGAGGACATGCACCTCATGTGCCTGGAAGCAGCAAAGTTCCTCGCCACCGGGGCCATGGGCGATATTGGGATCGGGCAACAGGCGCTGGAACTCGCCGGCGAATCGTTGCAGGCCGGGGACATGGATATCTACGGTCGCTTCGACTTCATCTATGACGGCAAGGGCGGGCCAGCGAAGATGCTGGAGTACAACGCCGATACGCCCACAGGCCTCATTGAAGCCTCCGTTGCGCAGTGGTTCTGGTTGCAGGATGTGTTCCCGGAAAAGGACCAATGGAACGGAATCCATGAGGCGCTGATCCGGCAATGGAAAAAGCTGCAGTTCCGCACCGGGATGAGCACACTGCATGTGGCTCATTCGGAGGCCGAAGAGTCCGGTGAGGACTGGATGACTGCCGCCTACATGCGGGATGTGGCGAGCCAGGGTGGGTGGACGACTATCGGCATCAATATGTCGGACATCGGTTGGGACCCGAACCTGAACCGCTTTGTGGACCTGGACAATTTCATGATCAGCACCATGTTCAAGCTGTACCCATGGGAACTGATGATGAAGGAACCTTTCGGGCATCGGCTGCTGACGCGGGCCCACAACCCCCGGTGGGTGGAGCCCGCGTGGAAGATGCTGCTCTCCAACAAAGCCCTGCTTGCTGCGCTGTGGCACCTGTACCCCGGCCACGAGAACCTCCTGCCGGCCTACCTTGGCGATCCTGGCCCGCTCAAGGAATGGGTGGCCAAGCCCCTTCATGGCCGGGAGGGCGATAACATCCGCATCCACGCCCCCGGCATCGAGCTGCAGCAGCCCGGCGGCTATGGCCGTGAAGGGTGGTGCTTCCAGCAGTACCACGCTCTCCCCGACTTCGATGGAAACCATCCGGTGCTTGGCCTCTGGGTGGTGGACGGCGAGTCCGTGGGCTGCGGCATCCGTGAATCGGATGGCCCCATCACGGACTATTTCTGCCGGTTCGTTCCCAACACCATCGACGCCCCGGCGCCTGCCGCGCCCACAACTACTTCTTACGGAGCTGCATTGTGAACACAGAAAGCATGAGCACTGAAAACCATGAGCACTGAAACCTCGACGCCGGATGGCGGTTCAGCGGGCGGCGACCGTACCGCCGTCGTACCTTCCAAAGGCCTCCATGCGGGCATCCTGGACCTTGGTGACTCCGTCATGCTCGGGCTGGCGTCAACGGCGCCTGTGTATTCGCTGGCCGCTACGCTCGGGCTCATTGTCGCCGTCAACGGTAACTACACTCCCCTGATCCTGGTTCTTGCCTTCATTCCAGTGTTGTTCATCGCCTATGCATTCCGCGAGTTGAACAGTGCGCTCCCTGACTGTGGCACCACGTTCTTCTGGGCCCGCAAGGCCTTTGGTCCGTGGGCGGCCTGGCTGGGCGGCTGGGGCGTAGCTTTGGCCGGCATCGTAGTCCTCGCCAACCTGGCCCAAATTGCCGGGAAATATCTGTGGTTGCTGATCGGCGACGGTTCCCTGGCCGGCAACACCTGGCTGGTTACCGCCACCGGGGTCCTGTTCATCGCGTTCATGACCTACGTAAATCACCGCGGCATTCGGCTGGGCGAGCACGTCCAGCGGACCCTGACCTACATCCAGTACATCTCACTGGGCATCTTTGCGGTGGCCATTATTGTTGGGATCGCCGGTGGCGCGCCCGGCGGAGCCAACGGCAGTGACGCCACTATCCAGCCTTTCGACCTTGAGTGGTTCAACCCCTCGGGTGCCTTCGCCGACCCCAGTGCCGTGGTTCACGGAGTCCTGCTGGCCCTGTTCATCTACTGGGGCTGGGACACCTGCCTGGCCCTGAACGAGGAGACCGAAAACCCTGCGAAGACTCCGGGCCGGGGTGCCGTCATCTCTGCGTTCGTCCTGGTGGCCATCTACGTTTCCGTGGCCCTGCTGGTGATGATGTACGCGAGCGTCGGGACCGAAGGCATCGGCCTAGGCAATGAAGCGAACCAGGATGACGTCTTCCTGGCCATGAAGGATGTAGTGCTGGGCCCGTGGGGTTGGCTGATCGTGGTGGCCGTTCTGGCGTCCGTGTTGTCCTCAACGCAGACCACCATCCTCCCCACAGCCCGGGGAACGCTGTCCATGGGCGTGCATGGTGCCCTGCCGGCGCGTTTTGGCAAGGTCCACGAACGGTTCCAGACACCGGGCTTCTCAACCCAGGTCATGGGCGCTGCCGCCGTGGTGTACTACGTGGCCATGAGCTTCCTCAGCGAGGACCTGCTGGCGGACTCCATCAGTGCCATCAGCCTGTTCATCGCGTTCTACTACGCCCTGACCGGTTTCTCGTGCGTGTGGTTCTTCCGCTCTACCCTCCGGGATTCTGCCCGCAACCTGTGGTTCCGCGGCATCCTGCCCTTCCTGGGAGCCGTGTCCCTGACGGTGGCGTTCTTCATTTCGGCGGTGCAGATGTGGGATCCGGAGTATGGGGACACCCAGATCTTTGGAATCGGCGGAGCCTTTGTCAGCGGAGTCCTGCTTCTGCTCCTGGGCGTGGTGCTGGCCATCGTGTGCCGTTTCGCACCTGCTACGCGTGGCTTCTTCACAGGGGAACGGGCTGACGCCGGTCTGGTGCGCGGCGAGTAAGCGGCGAGCGGACTAGCGTCGCGCTGCGGTCCACTGACGCACCCGGGTGGGAATGTCCGGGACCTCGATCTGGACGGCATCCCGCCGCAGCGCGACCAACCAGCAGACCAGGATCGCCACGGCGCAGAACACCCCCGCGCTGGACGCCATGATCCAGAGCCCCGGCGTCTGGACGTTCAGGTCCGCGGCACCCAGCGCCGTGCCGATGGTCTTTGGCGAATAAAAGAAGACCAGCGTGGAAACGGCCAGCACAGCGGTCATCACAATTCTCTGCGCCCTGTACCGGCCAGGAGTTTCCTTGATGGTCCAGGCGAATGCCGGCAGGACCACAGCCATCCAGACCCAATGGTGGGACCACGAGACCGGGCTGATGAGCAGCATGGTGAGTGCCGTCGTCGACATTGCAATGACGCGGGCTCCTTGCGAGCTGGCCGCGCGGATCAGGAAGGCCGCCAGCACAACCGTGGCGAGGCTGAGCGCGAGCCAGGGAACGGTTACTGAATCCTGCGGCACGCCGAAGTGCAGCAATGCGCCCTTGATCGAGAGGTTGTCCACGTAGCCGGCGCCGCCGATCCGGGACGTGTCAGGGAGGATTTCCAGCCAGAACTGCAGCGACTCAGCTGGCCGAACCACCCACGCCAGGAGGACTGTCCCGGCGAAACCGATGGACATGTTGGCCAGTCCACGCCAATCCTTACGCATCAGGAAGTACAGGCCAAACACAAGGGGTGTCAGCTTGATACCCGCCGCAACGCCCACCAGGAAGCCGCTGCCACGGAACCCCCGACGCCGCGAGGCGCCCAGCAAGTCAACAGCCATCAGGCCCATGAGCAGGATGTTGACCTGGCCGAACGCCAACGTCTCACGCCATGGACCGAGAAACAGGACGGCCAGGAACAGCGCACCGGCAATCCAGCGGCTGCGGCGGGAGGACAATGCGGTACGCCAATCGTGCTTGGACGCCCAGTACTTCACAACAGTGGCGGCGACCCAAGCGGCAACCGCGACGCCGGCCACGTTGAACAGCATGAGGGCGGCGGGTTGCGGCCACAGTGCCAGCAGCCCGAAGATGAGCGCTGCGAATGGCGGATAGGTAAAGGGAAGTTCCGGTCCCCCGGCTGCGGCAACGTTTGGACCGTACAGGTCCGAGGGCGAGCCACCGGCGTCGTTCAGGATGCTTCCGCCGAACCAGTAGACGCTGAAGTCCAGGCCCTGCTTGCTCCACTCAGCAAGCATCAGCCACACGGGCCACATCAAAAGGGCCCACGGGAGCCAATGCAGTGCGCGCGAAGCGGTGGACGTAGCCTTCCCGGCATCCGCCTTAGCCTGTAAATCGACGCCGGGCAGTGCCATGTCTTTATCCCCCAATATTTTCTTTGCGCAGTGGGATCCCAGTGGCTCCCGGAATACATCCTACTTAAACGCCCGGCGACGGCCCGACCCGGCTGACGGCGCGAGGCGTCCCCGGTGAATGTCCGGAGCGTCCGCCTCATGCGGGCATCCAGCCGCTTAGGATGCTGGAATGAGCGATTCAACGACGAACACCTCGGATATGCTGGCCCTCGATTCCCTGTTGACCAGCGAAGAACTGGCTCTCCGCGAGAAGGTCCGGGATTACACCACCCAGCGGATTCGGCCGAACATCGCGCGCTGGTATGAGGACGCAGTCTTCCCGCAGGAGATCGCGCCCGAGTTGGGCGAGCTCGGTGTCCTGGGAATGCATCTGGAAGGTTACGGCTGTCCCGGCCGGACCGCCGTCGAATATGGCCTGGCAGCCATGGAACTGGAAGCCGGCGATTCCGGCATCCGCACCTTTGTCTCGGTACAGGGCTCGCTGGCCATGACGGCCATTCACAGGTGGGGCTCAGAGGAGCAGAAAGAACAGTGGCTGCCACGGATGGCTGCTGGCGAACTCATCGGCTGCTTTGCGTTGACGGAGCCGACGGCGGGTTCGGACCCGTCGTCGATGGCCACTTTCGCTCGTGAGACCTCCGACGGCTGGGTCCTCAACGGCGCCAAGCGCTGGATAGGGCTCGCCTCAATTGCCGACGTCATGGTGGTGTGGGCTCAGACTGAGGACAACGCGGCAGGCATCCGCGGCTTCCTGGTACCTGCAGGCACGCCGGGCGTCACGGCCACGCCGATCGAGCCGAAGCTCTCAATGCGCGCATCAATCCAATGCGACATCAAGTTCGACGACGTAAGGCTGGGTCCGGAGGCAATCCTCCCGGGTGCCATAGGACTTCGTGGACCGTTCTCCTGCCTGAACGAAGCTCGCTACGGTATTGCGTGGGGAGCCATGGGCGCAGCCCGCGACTCGTATGAGGCCGCGCTGGAATATGCCGGCAGCCGGCTTCAGTTCGGGCGACCACTCGCTGGATACCAACTGACGCAGGAAAAGCTGGTGAACATGCTCCTCGAGATCCAAAAGGGCACCATGCTCGCCCTGCACCTTGGCCGCCTGAAGGACGCCGGGCACCTCCAGCCCCAGCAGATCTCCGTGGGCAAGCTCAACAACGTCCGGGAGGCCATCAAAATCGCCCGGGAGGCCCGCACCATCCTGGGCGGCAACGGCGTCACGCTGGACTATTCTCCGCTGCGGCACGCCAACAACCTCGAATCAGTGCGCACCTATGAGGGCACGGACGAGGTTCACACCCTGATCCTGGGGCAGCACATCACGGGGGTTGCCGCGTTCCGGGGCTGAGCACCCAAGTAAGTCGCAGATGATGCCGTTTTCAGCGCTCAAAACGGCATCAACTGCTACTTAGTTGGGCAGGGGCGGGTCGGGGGCAGGGCCGGGTCAGGCGGAAACCGTGGCGGGTTGCTTCTTGGCCGCATCCTTGCGGATGGTTGCGCTGATCACCGCAGCTACCGTGCACATCGCAGCTGCGCCCAGCCAGGCGTAGTTGTAGTGCCCGGTGGCGTCGCGGATAAAACCGGCAGCCAGCGCGGCGGCAGCCGCTCCGAGTTGATGGGCCGCAAACACCCAGCCGAACACCACGGAGCCATCGGCGCCGAACACCGAACGGCAGATGGCCGCCGTCGGAGGCACCGTAGCTACCCAGTCCAAGCCGTAGACCACGACGAAGATGATCATGCTGGGTTCCACGGATGAGCCCAACAACAGAGGCAGCACCAGCAGACCGATTCCCCGGAACTGGTAGTACACCGCCAACAGGACCTTGGGGTTGAAGCGGTCAGTCAGCCACCCGGACGCTATGGTCCCCACGATGTCGAAGATCCCGACGACGGCCAGCAAGCCCGCCGCCGTGGTTTCCGGCATGCCATGATCATGAGCGGAGGGAATGAAATGCGTGCCGATGAGCCCATTGGTCGTGGCGCCGCAGATGGCGAAGCCCGCCGCCAGGGCCCAGAAGGTGCGGACTTTGCTTGCACGTTTGAGGACCTGCAACGCCCGGACGGCCGCGTTCGCCGAATCCGGCTTGGCTGTCACGGAACCCGGCGGTGTCGACGCAACTGCGGCACCCGGCGTCGAGGTCTTTGAACCGGCGGTACTGGCGTCAGGTGCTTCCGCGCCATAAGGCAAGACCCCGACGTCGGCGGGTGAGTTCCGCAGCCACCGCAGGACCAGCGGTACCACCGCGAGCGCCCCGGCGGCGATGAGCAAGGACGCTCCCCGCCAGCCCGGGTTCTGCGCAAGGGCTGCGATGAAGGGTAGGAAGACGAGTTGGCCAGCGGCGCTGCCTGCGGTCAGGATGCCGATCACCAGGCCCCGGCTCTTGGCGAACCAGGTGTTGGCGATGGTCGCTGCGAAGACGAGGGCCATTGATCCCGTTCCCAGGCCAATCAGCACGCCCCATGTGAGCAGGATCTGCCATGACTGGTTCACGAACACCGTAAGCGCTGAGCCCAGGCCAATCAGGCAGAGAGCGAGCGAGGTGACTTTGCGTATGCCGAAGCGTTCCATCAAGGCCGCGGCGAAGGGTGCCGTCAGACCGAACAGGACGAGGTTGATGCTTACCGCAAGGGACAACACTGTAGTCGACCAGCCGAATTCCTCTTGGAGCGGGACCATCAGCACTCCGGGCGCGGCCCTGAATCCGGCCGCCCCAACCAAGGCAAGGAAAGCTACGGCGGCCACCATCCAGGCCGGGTGCAGCCTGCGGCTGGGTCGCTTGCCGCCGGGTTGCTTGCCGGATTGCTTGCCGGTTGGGACGGCTGCATTGCTTGTCGGAGTTCCTGTGACATCGGGAGCGGTCATGCGGAGATCTCCGTTTCAGGGGAAGTTGTTGGTACGGGTGCTATGGCCAGGGGCAGGGGATGGTCGCTGCGTGTGAAGCTATGCCAGCTTGTATTGGCGGCTGTCAGGTGGACCCCACAGTGCGTGCAGGTGTCCGCCGAGGCTGTGACTTGTCCGCAGTCAGTGTGGACGACCCGCATATGGGACACCTCATCGGGGGCGTCCAGGTGTTTCTCTGCCCAGATGATGATGGCATTGAGGACGGGGAGAGCATCCTCGCCCTTGGGTGTGAGCACGTACTCCTGGCGGGTCCGGGCACCATCCTGGTAGGGGCGTTGCGCCAGAAGCCCCGCCTCGAGCAGCCATGCAAGACGTTTGCTGAGCACGTTGTCCGCGACTTCCAGGCGCTGCTTGATGGCGTCGAAGCGGCCGTTTCCGAAGAAGATCTCGCGCAGGACCAGGCTCCCCCATGGATCGCCGAGGACGTCGAGGCCACGGGCAAGGCTGCACGTGCGGGCGGACCAGTCGGATCGCAAAGGCATGTGGACAAAGTACATGACTTTTCTAAAGAAAGCTATGCTGCGCGTGGCGCCGCAGCGAACACCCGCTGCTTCCTGACCATCTTTGGAGCTTGGACTGCCCGAGCGCACCCAATTTTGATTGATCTGCCCCCACGTTCGTGGCAAAGAAGGTCAGGAAGCCCCGCTCTTCCTCGTTGGCCGCCCTTCATGGTCGCCCCCCGAAGACCACCGCATGTGATCTTCGGGACACGCCCCACTGGTTTGCCGTAGTTTCATCACTGGTTTACCGGGACTGCCTAGGCTGGCTGCGTCAACTCTGACCACGAAAGGCACCCTGAATGTCCTCGAATACCCCTGAGCAGGTTAATCGTTTCATCAGCGCTTCCGGGCTTTCCCGTCGCGGCTTCCTGGGCACCGCGGCCGCAGCGACGGCGCTTGCGGCCACGGGCTCCCTGCTGCCTCCATCCGTGCAGGCGGCAATGGCCAAGCCTGTCCCACCGGGAAACCTTCAATCCATCAAGCACGTGATTGTGCTGATGCAGGAAAACCGCTCCTTCGACCACTACTTTGGCTCCCTGCGGGGCGTCCGGGGCTACGGGGATAAGTCCGTGACGCGCCTGCCCAACGGGAAGTCGATGTTCGAGCAACCCAGGGCTACAGGGGAAACCGTCCTGCCGTTCTCCCTCCGCAAAGCAGCGGAGCTCGCCGGCCGCCCTGGCTCCGACATCCAGTACCTGGGCGATCTTGATCACTCCTTCACCGGCACTACGACGGCGTGGAACAACGGCTGGTGCGATAAGTGGATTCCTGCCAAGAGCGCCTCAACCATGACGTTCTACGAACGTGCAGACATTCCACTGCAGTACGAACTCGCGGACACGTTCACCATCTGCGATGCCTACCACTGCTCCGTGAACGGATCCACCAATCCCAACCGCAACTACCTCTGGAGCGGCACCACGGGCAACGAGCCAGGAAGCACCAAGCGGGCCGTGACCAACGCGGCCTACGGCTATACCCACGGCGGCTACGACTGGACCACCTACCCCGAGCGTCTGGAGCAGTCCGGGGTTTCCTGGAAGATCTATCAAGACTGGGACAATTTCACGGACAACGCCGTGGAGTACTTCCAAACCTTCAAGGCAATCGGCAGGAAGATGCTGGCCTCAGTAGAGGGCAACCTGAACACCACAGAGGAGTTCTACGACAAGCTGGCTGGCAAGGCCCCTGCTGAGCAAGACCGGCTTCTTGCCCAGCTGGAGCAGGGCCGGGCTTCGCTCAGCGAGTCCGAGAAAGCCCTCTTCGACAAAGCAATGTGGCGTGGGCGACCCAACACCCTGCTGGAGCGCCTGGGCACGGACATCAAAGATGGCACCTTGCCTCAAGTCAGCTGGCTGGTTCCCTCGGCGACGGACTCCGAGCACCCGGGAGCATCCACGCCAGTGGGCAGCGCAAACTTCGTGTACAGGCTGCTGGACACCGTGGCCAGCAACCCGGATACGTGGGACACCACCGCGATCTTCCTCAACTTCGACGAGAACGATGGCTACTTCGATCATGTACCACCGCCGGTCCAACCACGACCGGAGTCGGGAGAGTCCACCGACTGGACCACGGCACGCCCCATCGGTTTGGGCCCGCGCGTCCCCATGACCATCGTTTCCCCGTGGACCGTGGGCGGCTATGTCAGCTCCGAAGTCTTCGACCACACCTCCGTGCTCCGCTTCCTGGAACGCTGGACCGGGGTTGAAGAGCCCAACATCTCGCCCTGGCGCCGTGAAGTCTGTGGGGACCTGACAGGCGTCTTCAACTTCGATTCCCCGGGGACTCCCCCGGTTTTGGACCATCCCGGCGCTGTGCCTGCCAGGATCAGCAGGTGGCGACCGAACCCGCCGGCGGTCCAGGTGGCCCCCATCCAGGAGCCCGGAAGCCGCCCGGCCCGACCGCTGCCATACCGGCCCCAGGTGTCAGCCGCGGTTCAGCCAGGAAAAATCACCCTGGCCTTGGCAAACAGCGGCACCCGGTCCACCCACTTCACCATTTATGGCTACACCGGCGAAGTCACCGAACCCCGGCATCTGGACGTGCGGGGCAACCAGAAGGTGGAGCTTCCCGTCCCGTCCGGCGAATTCGACGTCGTCGTCACCGGCCCAAACCGCTACCACTACGAGCTGAAAGGCTCGACGGCGGGTGTTGCAGCCGGCGTCGATGTCACCGTGAACGGTCAGCGCGGTAACAAAGCGGTGGAACTGGAAGTACGCAACAACGGCGCGGCAACCGTCACGCTTCGGCTTGAGTCCCTGCAGTATGCGGACGGCAATGACACGGTGAAGCTCAAGCCAGGGCAGAACAGGAAGATCGGTTGGGAGACCCTGCAGGGTTGGTACGACCTTCGGGTCACCTCACCCGAGGATGCTTCCTTCCGCAGGCGCCTAACCGGCCGTGAGGAAGACGGCCGGGAAGGTGTCTCGGGCTAGCAGGACCCCGCCGCTTTGAAGAATCCCGCTCTTGTTCGTCCCACTTAACGCAGAACGGTGAAGAGAGCGAACAAGGGCGGGACTCCGCGGCTCCAGGGCGGCCGCCCCGAATGCGTGGGTGCGCAATCCCTAAGAGCGGGGATGGCCTCCCCTGATGCCGTGGGACCCTGCGACTCCGGCTCGAATCCCGGTAGCAACGAGGCCCGTGCGCGACGGCCGGTAAGCCAGGGCCCAGTAGACCAACAGCGCGATTCCGCACACCACACCGAGGCTTGAAACCATCAGCTGCCATTGCGTCTGGGGGTCCTTGCCCCACTCGGCGGCACCGGCCCACACGGCAAGGTTCTTTGGCGTCATATAGAAGGCAACCGTGGAACAGGCCACGATGGTCCATCCTGCCGTGCGCATCCGCCCGCTGCGGGACGGCACCCGATGCATCGCGAAGGCCATGCTGGGCAGGGCTACTGCCACCCAGACCCAGTGGTGGGACCAGGAGACGGGGCTGATCAGGAGCATCAGGATGGCGGTGGCCGAGACGGCGATGAAGTTTTCGTCCACGTCCACGGCCCACTTAATGATCTTTGCTGCAAGGACCGCGAGTCCCAGGGAAAGAACCATCCACACCACGCTGGTGAGAGAAGAATCCGGCATGCCGAAGTGCAGGAGCAGCCCCTTGACGGACAGGTTGTCCACGTAGGCCGGACCACCGATGCGCCCTGTATCGGGGAGGATCTGCGTCCAGAATGCCAAGGATGCTTGCGGCAGGAGGACCCATGCGAGGGCGATGGATCCGAAGAATCCAGCGGCCATCCGTGCCAGGGCCTTGAAGTCACGGCGGACCAGGAAATACAGTCCGAACGCCAGCGGCGTGAGCTTCACGCCCGCAGCCAGGCCAATCAAGAGTCCTGCGGGCCACCTGATGAGGCCTGCCCGTGCTTTGCCGTAGAGCGCGAAGTCCGCCAGGATCACGCCCATCAGGATGATGTTGATCTGGCCGAAAACGAACGTATCCCGCCACGGGCCGAGGAGCAGGATGGCTCCCGTTCCCACTAAAGCCGTGGTCCTGAAGCGATAGTCGGCGAATGCTGAACGCCACGCCTTCAGACCGAAATAGTGGCGTGCCAACCAGGCAGCCACCACTGCGGCACCTGCCAAGGCGGCGATGATGAAGACCATGCTGCTGGCGAAGAAACCCATTGCTGCCAGGCCGGCAAAGAGCAGGGCCGCGAACGGCGGGTAAGTAAAAGGAAGGCCGTCGCGCACGGCATACAGGTCCCCGCCTTGGAGAACCTTACCGCCGCCGTAGAAATAGACTTCGAAGTCGTTCAGGAACGGCTGGTAGTCCGTGTAGAGGAACCAAACGGCGACGGCGAGGGTCAGCACGCCTGCGACGGTCAGGATCCAGCCGCGCTGGGCAGCCGAAACAACCGTGGGTGAAGAAGAAGCCACTGTGTCAGCCGTTGCTGATCTTGGCGAAGGCCTGCTCAAGGTCCGCAATCAGATCCTCGGACTCCTCGATACCGCAGGAGAGACGCAAGAGGTTCACGGGAACGGCCAGTTCGGTTCCCTTGACGGAGGCGTGTGTCATCTCCGAGGGGTAGTTCATGAGGGATTCGATTCCGCCCAATGATTCTGCCAGCGTGAAGATCGAGGTGGACTCGGCAACTGTACGGGCCGCGGCCTCACCGCCCTTGAACTGGACAGAGACCATGCCGCCGAACTTCTTCATCTGCTTGGCAGCGAGTTCGTGGCCGGGGTGGTCCGGGAGGCCCGGGTACAACACGGCTTCAACTTCGGGGCGCTGCAGCAACCATTCGGCCACGGCCTGGCCGTTCTCGCTGTGCCGGTCCATGCGCACGCCCAGGGTCTTGAGGCCCCGCGTGGTGAGGAAAGCATCCATCGGTCCGGATACGGCACCAACGGCGAACTGGATGAAGCCGATCTTCTCGGCGAGTTCGGCATCGTTGACCACGATCGCGCCGCCCACCACGTCCGAGTGGCCACCGATGTACTTGGTGGTGGAGTGGATCACGACGTCGGCACCCAGGTCCAGCGGGGTCTGCAAGTAGGGAGAGGCGAAGGTGTTGTCGACCACCAGGAGGGCACCGGCGTCGTGCGCTATTGCGGCGAGCGCCGCAATATCGGTGATCTTCATCAGGGGGTTGGACGGGGTTTCCACCCACACCATGCGCGTCTTGTTCGCTGCAACGGCACGTGCCACAGCATCGAGATCGGACATGTCAACAGGAGTGTTGCCGATGCCCCAGTCGCCGAGCACGCGGTCGATGAGGCGGTAAGTGCCGCCGTAGGCGTCGTTGCCCAGGACGATGTGGTCCCCGGGGCGAGCCACAGCGCGGATCAGCGAGTCTTCGGCAGCAAGGCCAGAGCCGAACGAAAACGCGGCGGAGCCACCCTCGAGGGCCGCCAGCTGTTCCTGCAGGGAGTCACGCGTGGGGTTGCCGCCGCGGCCGTATTCGTAGCCTGAACGCAGGCCGCCAATTCCGTCCTGGGCGTAGGTTGAGCTGAAGTGCAGAGGCGGCACCACAGCGCCTGTCCGGGGTTCGAAGGCCTGGCCCGCGTGGACGGCCCTCGTGTTGAACCCGGCGTTGTTGTTGACGGACATGGAAGCTCCTCTTTCAGTGTTCAACGGTTGGAAGTGGGCGCGTGGCGCTCAGTTGCTCAGGTAGGCCAGGAGGTCGTGGCGGGTCAAGATGCCCACGGGCGCCCCCACGAACGTGACCATGACAGTATCGACGTCGGACAAAAGCTCGCGCGCCGCGGAGATGCTCTCCAGCGATCCGATAACGGGCAGGCGCTCCCCCATGTGTTCGGCGATCTTGTCCGTGAGTTTGGCTTCGCCGCGGAACAGCTTGGTGGTGAGGCTGCGCTCATCAACTGCGCCCAGGACCTCACCCATGACCACAGGCGGTTCCTGCGAGAGGACCGGGATGTGTGAGACGCCGAACTCGTTCATGATGTTGATGACGTCTCGAACAGTCTCGTTCGGGTGGATGTGGACCAGGTCCGGCATCTCGCCAGTCTTGGACTTCAGCACCTCGCCCACGGACGACTCTTCGCCGCCGGAAAGGAAGCCGTAGGAGCGCATCCATTGATCATTGAAGATCTTGGCAAGATAGCCGCGGCCCGAATCCGGGAGGATCACCACAACCACCGCGGACTCGTCCAGGTCCTTGGCGGCCTGAAGTGCGGCGACCACGGCCATGCCGGAGGAGCCGCCCACCAGGAGGCCCTCCTCGCGTGCCAGGCGGCGGGTCATGGCGAACGAATCGGCATCCGAGACGGCAATGACCTGGTCCGGCACCGTTTTGTCGTAGTTTGCGGGCCACATGTCCTCGCCAACGCCCTCAACGAAGTACGGGCGTCCGGTGCCGCCTGAGTACACAGAACCTTCCGGATCCGCGCCGATGACCTTGACCCGGCCGCCGTCGGACGCAGGCCTGTCTGCCGAGACTTCCTTCAGGAAGCGGCCCGTGCCGGTGATGGTGCCGCCGGTTCCAGCGCCGATGACCACGTGCGTCACCCTGCCGTCAGTATCGCGCCAGATCTCCGGTCCTGTTGACTCGAAGTGGCTGTCCGGGGCTGCGGGGTTGGAGAACTGGTCCGGCTTGAAGGCGCCGGGAATTTCCTTGACCAGGCGATCTGAGACGCCGTAGTAGCTTTGCGGGCTGTCGGGGGCAACAGCTGTGGGTGTCACTACAACTTCGGCACCATACGCGGCCAAGACCGCCCGTTTGTCTTCGCCCACCTTGTCAGGCACCACGAAGACGCATTTGTAGCCCTTTTGCTGGGCTACGAGCGCCAAGCCGACTCCGGTGTTCCCCGACGTCGGTTCAACGATGGTCCCGCCTGGCTGCAGCCGCCCGTCCTTTTCCGCTTCTTCGATCATCTTCACGGCGATGCGGTCCTTGATGGATCCGCCGGGATTGACGTACTCGAGCTTGACCAGGACGGTGGCTTTGATTCCGTCCGTTACGTGGTTGAGCTTGATGAGCGGCGTATTGCCGATGAGGTCCAACACGGACTGGGCGTACTTCATAGGTACAAAGTTACCGCCTGCCCGTACTCCGCCCTGCCGTGCCTCACTTGCGGAGCATCACTTCCCGGCGGAGGAGTCGGTTTGCCAGAGGCCCAGGATGTTGCCCTCGGTGTCTTTGAAGTAGGCGTACCAGCCCATGCCGGGGACGGCGTCCTTACCTTGAACGATGGAGCCACCGGCGGATTCCACCTGGCCGAGGGCGGCATCCACATCGTCCACATCGATGGTGAGGATGGGATTTTTCAGGTTGTCTGTGCGTGGAAACAGCGCACCATTGATGGCTCCGGGTTCGCTGGGCCTGCCGGTCTCTTCATCGGATGGAGTAGTGATGGCGATCGTGTAATCCATTTCCTGCATAGGGCTGAGATTCCAGCCGAAAGCACTTTGGTAAAAAGTGTTGGCCCTCTGGTTGTCATCCGTGGGAATCTCGAAATGCACTATTCCGGCCATGGTTTGCGCTCCTGGATTTTGGGCTTCGGACGCGGCCCATCCGCGCCACATCAGGGAGTCTAGACCCGTGAAGCGGCCGCCGTAAGAGGCTTACAAGGAGTGAATTGTCAGCCAGCCGTGGGACCATGAAAATATGACCATCGCAGACGCCCCGCCCCTTGTTGCGGCCGCGGCAGACGCTTCCATACGATGGCACCCCGGCGCCTCCTACAGGCTCGACCAAACCATGTTTCCCCTGATGCGGGGCAATGCCGACCCCTCTTTCGCGGCCCATCCCAACGGTTTCTGGATGGCCTTCACCACACCTTCAGGAGCTGTCACCCTGCGGCTCTCCGAGGGTGGACTGGGCAAGGATACGTTCGTTGATGCCCAGGCCTGGGGGCCCGGTGCGGAAGACGCCGTTGCCGGTGTTCCCCGCCTGCTCGGTGCTGATGACGACTGGTCCGCGTTTGACGAACCTGGCTTCCATGCAACGCTCCCGCGCCTGGTCACTGAAGCACGACGCCGGAACCTGGCACTGCGGCTACCCTCCACCGGGCGGCTGGTTGACTCGCTGGTGCCCACCATCCTGGAGCAAAAGGTCACCACCTTGGAGGCAAGGCGTGGCTACCGGTACTTGATGTACCGCTTCGGAACCAAAGCCCCCGGCAGGGTGGCTCCCTCGGGACTCCTCGTACCTCCCACGGCGCGGCAATGGTTGGCCGTTCCGTCCTGGGAGTGGCATAAGGCGGGAGTCGGGCCACAACGCTCGGCGACAGTGATGCGGGCGCTGCAATCCGCCGTCGCGCTTGAACGTTTGGCTGGCCTTGACCCAGCGCGTGCCGGAGCCAAACTGCAGACCATTCCCGGCGTCGGCGTTTGGACTGCTGCCGAAGTGGTCCAACGTACCCACGGCTGCCCGGATTCGATTTCCGTGGGCGACTACCACCTGGCCTCTTACGTGGGCTATGCGTTGCTGGGACGGAAGATTGACGACGCCGGCATGCTGGAACTGCTGGAACCTTGGCGGGGACAGAGACAGCGGCTGGTGCGGATGCTGTATTTGAGCGGCTTCCGGAAGCCTGCTTTCGGCCCACGGATGACCGTCCAGGATCACCGCGCCCACTAGAGGTGCAGGCGGGAAACGGCTTCCTGGCGCATATCCACCTTCCGGACCTTGCCCGAGACGGTCATCGGGAAGCTCTCGCGGACATCCACGTATTTCGGAATCTTGTAGTGGGCAAGCTTGCCCTTGCAGTACTCGGCGATGTCCTCCGCGGTCAGGGTTTCCGCCCCCGGTTTGAGGATGATGCAGGCCATGAGCTCCTCCCCATATTTGGCGTCCGGAACACCAATTATCTGCACGTCCTGGATGGAGGGATGCAGATACAGGAACTCCTCGATCTCGCGGGGATAAATGTTCTCGCCACCGCGGATCACCATGTCCTTGATCCGGCCTTCGATCACCAGATACCCATCCTCGTCCATTCGAGCGAGGTCGCCCGTGTGCATCCAGCCGTCAGCGTCAATGGCCTCGGCGGTCTTGTCCGGCTGTCCCCAGTAGCCCTGCATCACCGCGTAGCCGCGCGTGCACAGCTCGCCAATGACGCCGCGCTCCACCACTTCGCCCGTACCCGGATCCACGATCCGGCTTTCAAGGTGCGGCATGGTCCTGCCCACTGTGCTGGTCCGGTGCTCCAAAGTGTCCCCCGCCCGGGTCATGGTGGACACCGGCGACGTCTCAGTCATGCCATAGCAAATGGCCACGTCCACCATATGCATCTCATCGATGACCCGGCGCATCACCTCAATGGGGCACAACGACCCCGCCATGACGCCAGTCCTGAGCGTGGAGAGATCGAACGTGGCGAAGTCGGGCAGCGCGAGTTCGGCAATGAACATGGTGGGCACGCCATAAAGCGATGTGCCGCCAAAGTCCTGCACGGCTTCCAACGCCGCAGAAGGGTTGAATCCCCTGCTTGGGATGATGGTTGCCGCGCCGAAACTCAGGGCATTCAGGTTGCCGATCACCATTCCGAAGCAGTGGTAGAACGGCACCGGAATCACCACGCGGTCCTGTTCCGTGTAGCCCAGGAGGCGGCCGATCGAGTGACCGTTGTTGAGGATGTTGTGGTGCGTGAGGGTCGCACCCTTCGGGAAGCCCGTGGTGCCTGATGTGTATTGAAGGTTGATGGCATCGTGCGGATCCACTTCGGCCATGCGGTCCCGTAGTGCAGAAGGCCCGACGCCGTCCGCCCGGGTCAGGAGCTCGGCGTACGTCAGTTCGTGGCCGGCCTCGGGGACACCGGCTGAGAGGCCCGCAACCGGGTCTCCGGGGAGGAAGACGATCTCCCTGAGTTCGGGGCACGTACCCGCCGTCTCCCTGGCCATACCCACGTAATCGCTGTTCTTATCGGAGGGCGCAGCCACGAGCATCCGCATGCCGTTCTGCTTGACCACGAACTCCAGTTCGTGTCTGCGATAAGCCGGGTTGACGTTGACCAGCACGGCCCCGATCTTGGCCGTGGCGTACTGCAGGATGGTCCATTCGGCACAGTTGGGGCTCCAGATGCCGATGCGCTCGCCTTTCTCCACACCCAGGGCGAGGAGCGCGCGGGCGAGGTGATCGACGTCGTCGTTTAGTTTTTCGTAGCTCCACCGACGGGCGTCCCCGCCTGGTGTGGCAGCGGCTTCGATCAGCGCGTCCCTGAGCGGAAACTGCGCTGCGATGCGTTCAAAATTGGCACCGATGGTCTCTTCGAGCAGCGGGACGTCAGTGTCTCCGGCGGTGTAGGACAACATGACCGAACGCTACCAAGACAGTCCGCGCAACAGAACCGTAAAGTGGACAATCGTCTCCGTGTCCTCCCGGTAGGGTTGGATCCATGAGTGCACCCATCGACCTGCAGGCCACGTTCATCCCCAACGACGGCGAATTCTTCCGCGTGAAGCTCGCCTTGGAAATCGCGATCGACGAGGTCGTCAATGAGCCCGGCTGCATCCGTTATGAACTGACCGAAGCCACTGAGGAGAAGCTGGTGCTCACCGAGCGCTGGGAGTCTGAAGAGGCTCTGGAGAAGCACTCCAAGGGTATTGCCGTCCAGGACCTGAACGAGTCCCTCAGCGCCTTGCTGGCTGAGCCGGTCAAGCTCGAACGCCTGTAGCCTCTCCCAGCACCAGCTCAGCGAAATCGCCGCAAGAGTGCGGGAACGCCTTAAACCATCGAGGCCGCCGGAACTTTCCGGCGGCCTCGATGTGCGTCCGGCGATTTCGCCGGATGGGTCTAGCTTTCCTGGGCCTCGGCACGTGCCTTGGCCACATGGGCGTGGACTTCTTCCATGTCCAGGCCCTTCACGGCCTCAATAACCTGCTCCAGCTGCGGGCCGTTGAGGGCACCCGGCTGAGAGAAGACAAGCACTTTCTCGCGGAAGGCCATGAGCGTCGGGATGGACGTAATCCCGGCTTCGGCGGCGAGCTGCTGCTCAGCCTCGGTGTCCACTTTGGCGAAGACCACATCCGGGTGCTTCTCGGAAGCTGCCCCATAAGTGGGCGCAAACTGGCGGCACGGGGCGCACCAGGCAGCCCAGAAATCCACCAGGACAATGTCATTGCCTTCGATGGTCGATGCGAACTGTTCTCCAGTGATGTCAACTGTAGCCATGTTTCCACGGTACGCGACCCCGCTCGCTAAGTCCCGTGGAGAGGGCCGTTGTTCGCTTCCCGCGTCACCGGGAATAAACGGCTACTTGGCCAGGACGTACTTGAGCGCGGACGCGTAGAGCGGAGCCACCTTGTTGTGTCCGGTTTGGTTCAGGTGCACATCATCCAGATAGTTCCAGGTGGCCCCGGCGATAGTTGCTGTGCCGGCCATCGAGATGCGTGGCCAGCCCCGGACAGCAGCTTCGCGGGTCAGGAGCCCGTCCACCCATCGGCGCTGGAAATGGCTGGCGTCATAGCGGGAAAGAACACCAGTGATAAGGATCGTGCTGCGGGGATATTTACGGCGCAGTTCATCCCACAACCGGTTGGCTTGGGACAGGATCGCGGCATCGGTGGCAAAAATCCGGGCGTCGTTCCCGCCAAGCGTCACCACCACCAGCCCAGGGTTGCCTTGGGGCAGGAGGATCCGGTCCAGGAGCACGGCATCGGTCGCTGAATTCCCACCGACCGCGGGGCTGCCCGAAACGTATCCGATCCCACCGATGCTCCGGACCACTTGGTGGGTGTAGCCAGCGGCCCGGGCACCCTGTTCGCCCCATGAGTCAAGATCCAGCTGCGAGTCTCCAAGGAAGACCACCGTGGAGGCGTCCACTGCTTCGGCTGAATACAACTCCTGCGTGGAATCGTTCCAGATGGTTTCCAACTTTTGGAAGGCGACGTGCGAACCTCTGGCATCGGACCAGGTATCGCGCACCGGCCAGCCGAATTCGCCCGGATTGATGGACCACACTTTGTACGTGGAGTGCCCCACAATCCGCGCTCCCGTTGCAGGCCCCCAAACAAGCCAGCCGTTGACGAACTGCTGCACCAGGCCCCCGGCCCGCGGAAGTTTGTCCGTGAGGGGCAAGCCCAATTGTCCGGCAGCTCCACCCAGGGAAACGTAGCGGTTGTGGACGTCACCGTGGGTGGTCGAATGCGCACCCGTTGCCGCCGACCAATAGACCGTGCCGCCCTGGAAGAGTTGGTAGACGAAGTCGTTTTGCCGGTATTCCTCGCTGACCGGATATCCCAGGGCACCGTTCTGGCCTCCAGTCGCGGACCAGTAGCTCCGGATAGCTCCCGTCAGGGCCCTCGCGCCGGTGGCGGCTGACCAGATGATGGTTCCACGCTGGTACTGCTGTGACGAGCCACCGTTTCGCAGGCCCGTCGCTTCATCCGTAGTGGGATACCCAAACTCGCCGTTTTCCAGCCCCGATTGGCGCCACCGTTCACGTATGGCGCCCATGGAGGGATGTGCCCCAGTCGCCGGGGACCATACGATAAAGCCGTGCTCGAAGAGCTGGTAGGCACCGCCGTCGGGCAGTCCTGTGCGTTCACTGCCAGCCGGGTACCCGAGGAAACCAGCCTCAAAACCCGCTCTCCCCCACGCCAAGTGGATGGACCCCGTTGTGCGTTGGGCACCAGTAGCTGCCGAGAAACTGATCGCTCCTCTTTCGAAGAGTTGCTTGGAACCACCATTGCGCAGGCCGCTTAGAGTGTCTGTTGTGGGATAGCCGTGATAGCCCGCGGGGCCATCGGCTTCCCACCAAGCGTTGCGGACCGGCCCATTGACCACCACACGCGCTCCCGTGCGGGCCGACCAAGCGATATCGCCACCGACGAACCGTTGCACGCAGCCGGTGCTGGAGCATTCCTCCGCTGCCGTGGGCCGGATCAGAACGCTTCGGGCCCAAGTGCTGGTGCTGTAAAGCTGTCCGATGGCGCCTGCGACGGGAGGGGTGGAAGTCTCATGCTGGATGCTCCCCGATGGGGCAGCTTGCACCGGTAACCCGGTTCCGAACAGGCCAAGGACCAACAGCAGCACCGCCACTGATCCGGCGATTTTGCTTTTCTTCGACGACGAAGCCGACCCCGCACAACCCACTTATCTACCCCTGCATCTTCGGACCCCAAGGCCCCGTCACTGCTCCCCCACGAAGACAGTCAAGCCAGTATCTTCGACGGCGGTACTTCAGACGGCGACGACTCAGCGTTTGGTGTCACATCGTTATGTTCCCCGGCCGGTGGGCACCGTTTCGCTGAGTCACGGGAAGGCCTGTCATCGCCGGAGCCTTCGTCCTAGACTTGCCTCCCATGGTGACGTGGGGACGGGTTGCGTTGCCTGCCCTGACCAGTTCTTGCCTGGCGGCCACGCATTCAATGAAGGGATGAACGTGGAGCCTGAGGATAACAAAGCGCTGGTTAGGCGCTTCTACGAAGCGATCGATGCCGGCAACATCGAAGCGATGGATGACCTGGTTGCCGAAGACTACCTGGACCATCACCCTCCGTTCCCCGGGCTCTCGGCAGGACGGGAGGGCCTGAAGGAGGCCTTCCGCATTTTCCTCAAAGCTACGCCGGGACATCACGTTATCGAGGATCAGATCTGCGAAGGCGACAAGGTAGTCACCAGACTGACCGCCCATGGTCGACACGAAGGCGAGTTGCCTGGTCCACTGCCTGCTACAGGCGCTCAACTGGACGAAACCGCCGTCGCCATCCACAGAATTCAGGACGGCAGGATCGTGGAGCATTGGTCCGATCGCGACGACCTCGCGCTGATGCAGCAACTGGGCATCATCCACTTGCCGGGCGCCTGAATCGAGCCGTAATTCTCTATGCGAAGATGCCGAAGTCCGCGCAAGCAGGCTCGCATCCCTGGGGTGAATCCCTACCTCTTGCCAGCGATTGAACAAGTGTTTAGTGTATGAAACATGCGTTTAACCGCAGAGGATCTAACCACCCGTGCAAGGATCCGTGATGCCGCCATCGGACTGTTCGGCCGCGATGGTTTCGGCCCTGCTACCGTCCGCGCGGTCGCCTCTGCAGCGGGGGTCAGCCCTGGCCTGGTGATCCACCATTTCGGCAGCAAGGCAGGTCTGCGCGAAGCATGCGACCAGCATGTCCTCGCGCAGACCGCCAGCCAGGGCAGGGAGAAAACAGACCCTGCCACCGCACGTCAATTGATCCAGGACTACCTCAACCACCCGGACCAGTACGCCGATGAGATCGCCTACATTCGCCGCTCCCTGGGCGACGAATCCGAGGCCGGGGACGCATTCTTCGACGCCGTGGTGCGCCAGACGCAGGACATCATCGAGGCCGGGATCGCCGCCGGCACCATCCGCGACTTCGGCGACGTCCGGTCCACCGCCGTCGTCGTCGCATCAAACAGCCTCTCAATGCTCATGCTGGGCAGGCACCTCTCACGGGCGCTGGGAGCGGACGTAACAGAACCGCACGGCATAGGACCCGAATTGCTGCGGCAACTGACCATCCCCGCGCTGGACATCTACACCAACGGCTTCTACGCCGATTCGCGGTTCCTGGACGCGGCCCGCGACGCCCTGCAGCAAGACACCATCAACCAAGGAAGGGAGCATGCCCCGTGACCCAGGCAATCGTCGTCGAAGGGTTGCGCAAGAAGTTCGACCAGCGCGAGGTCCTCCACGGACTCGATTTCGCCGTTGAACCCGGAACGGTCTTCGGCGTTATTGGACCGAACGGAGCGGGCAAAACCACCACCATGCGCTGCCTGCTGGATATTATCCGGCCAAGCGCGGGAACCATTTCAGTGTTGGGGCAGGATCCACGCCGCGCCGGAACCGGACTGCGCCGCAGGATCGGTTACCTCCCTGGCGAACTCCACTTGGAGAACCGAACCACGGGCCGACGCATGCTTGAACACTTTGCGGCCATCAGCGGCCCGGTACAGCCCAAATATGTCAACGAGTTGGCAGAGCGGCTGGATCTGGATCTGGACCGGCAAACCCGCAAGCTCTCCAAAGGGAACAAGCAGAAGCTCGGCCTCCTGCAGGCGTTCATGCACCGCCCTGAGCTCCTGGTGCTCGATGAACCAACCAGTGGCCTGGATCCCTTGGTCCAACAGGAGTTCCATTCACTGGTCCGCGAAGTGGTGGACGATGGCGCAACGGTCTTCCTCAGCTCACACGTACTGAGCGAGGTCCAGCAGGCCGCCGACGCCGTGGCCATCCTCCGCGACGGCGGCATCGTGACGATATCCACCGTTGAGGCCTTGAGGAACGCGGCCGTACGGCAGTTGCGGTTCAACGCGGCCGGCGCAGAAACGCACGACGTCGGCGCGCTGCTGGCGCGGGTGCCGGGCGTCGCCAATGTTGTGCTGCGGGAGCTTCCTGGTGACGGCGCAGCGGAAGCCGCCGTCGAAGCGACGGCGACACTTTCGGGTCAGGTCCAGCCACTGGTGCAGGAGCTGGCGCGGCTGAACCTCACAGACCTCGTCCTGGAGGAACCGGATTTGGAGGAAGCCGTGCTGACTCTCTACACGGGGCGTTATCTGGGCAACGGAAACGGAAACGGGCACAAATCCGTGAGCCACACGGAAGGAGCACACCATGCCTAGGTTCCTCCCCCTCTTCACTAAAGCCTTGACAGACTCGTGGCGGTCCACTCTCGCGTGGGCCTTGGGACTGACGGCTGCGATCATGCTGTACCTGCCCCTTTATCCGTCCATCGGGGGCAGCGCGCAAATGCAGCAAATGATCGACGCACTCCCCCAGGAGATGACCAAGGCCCTGAACTATGACCAGATAGCCACCGGACCTGGCTACACACAGGCCACCCTGTTCGGGTTGATCGGTTTCCTGCTGATGTCCATGGCGTCCGTGGGTTGGGGCGCGGCCGCAGTGGGCGCGGACGAGGAGTCGGGGCTGCTGGAATTGACTTTGGCCCATAGCGTGACCCGAATCCAGGTGGTCCTTGAACGCGCCCTGGCACTCGTGGTGCGCGTCGCGATCCTTTCGGCCTTGGTCTTCCTGCTGGTGCTGGTGCTGAACGGGCCCTCGAAACTGGATATCGACGTCGGGCATCTCTTCGGTGCGGTAGTGCTGTTTGCGGCTTTGGCACTGCTGAGCGGAACAGCGGCGCTGTGCGTAGGTGCGCTGACAGGACGGAAGGTTTATGCGATTGCGGCGGGTGCCGCCGTCGCCGTCCTCGGCTATGTCTTCAACGCTGTTGGGCGGCAAAGCCCCGACGTCGACTGGCTGCTGAACCTTTCGCCGTACCACTGGGCTTACGGTAATTCACCGGTAACGAACGGTGCTGATTGGGGAGCCGCCGCGGGCTTGCTGGGTATCTCCGCGGCGCTTATCGCCCTGGGCGCGGTTGCACTCCAGCGGCGGGACGTAGGTGTTTGAGTTCCCCTAAGCCCACACGTGCGGAGCTGGCCGGCGGGCTCCTGGGAGCGCATTGTTTTCGCGCCACTCATGGATCCACTCCGGCAATTCCAAGTCAGCCGGGGGCGCACCGAACTCAGCAATGATCTCTTCCTGCGTCACCGGCTTCCCTTTGTTCACCAGGCGGGTTGCGATGTGGGCGCGAGCGTAGATCTCACCGTCCACCACCATGCGCTGCTCAAAGTAGATGGCTTTGGTGTCCAGCCCGATGATGCGCGTTTCGATGGTGTAGCGCTGCCAGAGTTGCAATGACTTGCGGAAAGCGATGGTCTCCCCGGCAGCCACAGGACTCCAGGCGCGCCTGCGCATCTTTCTCCAGATACCGCTGCGAACCATGAGGTCGAAACGGCCAAGGTCCATCAAGGAGAAATACATGCCGTTGTTCACGTGCATCGCGATGTCGATGTCGGTCGGCAGAACCCGCAGGGGCAGCGAGGACGTTTCCCAAGCACCCAAGGGTGAACGCTTGGAGGAGGTGAACAGCAGCATGAGGGTACGGAGAAGCAAATGCATGCGAGCAATGTTACCCGCGAGTAACTTCGGTGGGAATAGACAGACCGCATAGTGGACACGGTGTTGGCGCAGCTTTAATACATCCAGCGCTTTATGTCCAACGATTGCACAAACGTTTACCGCCAGTTCATCCATCCCGTGCACAATGTCTGAAACCCGGAAACACCGACTCACACCCAGGGGGATCCCTTTGAGCACTCTGCAAACCACCAAGCCGTACGCAGACGTCTGGCCTGACCTCGCCCGGCACCAGGACGTCGTGCTCCGGGACGCCCGGGGCAACCGCATCGAAGGAACCATCGACGGCATGACCGATGACCACAGCACACTCTGGGTACAGCTCAAGGGCGGTTTGGGCCGGCAACTGGTTCACCACATGGACGGATACTGGCTGGAGACTCCCACCGTCTGATCATTTTCCAGTGGCGTGCATTGTGGCTGTGGCTAGGATTCCCGTATGACTCAAGCGCGATACCGGGACCTCGTCGAATGGCCCCTCATGGGGACAGCACTTGCTTTCCTCACGGCCTATGCCTGGCAGGTTGTAGGACGCGTGGACGGCGCGGCTGGCCTGCCCTTCGAAATAATCCTCTGGATCACCTGGGGGATTTTCGCGCTGGACTACTTCGCCAACCTATGGCTGGCCGAGGACCGGGGGCGATGGTTCATTTGGAACCTGCATGAACTCCTCATCGTCCTGCTCCCCTTCTTCCGGCCACTCCGGCTTCTTCGGCTTGTCACGCTCCTGTCCGTTTTGCAACGCACTGTCGGAGAAACCCTGCGCGGACGCGTTGCCACGTATGTTGCTGGCTCGGCTGCCATGTTGGTGCTCATCGGCGCCCTGGCAGTGCTTGACGTAGAGCAGAATGCGCCCGACGCCAAGATCCTGACGTTCGGAGACGCCGCTTGGTGGGCTATTACGACCATCACCACTGTTGGCTATGGAGACCTCTACCCTGTCACCCCTATCGGCAGGGTTGTGGCGGCAGCGCTCATGATGAGCGGGATTGCCGTCCTGGGTATTGTGACGGCCTCTATTGCCTCGTGGCTGGTGCAACGAATCGAGGAAAACGCGGAGGATGTCGCGGCGGCCGCCGAAACCAAAGCAGCAGCCGCCGAAGAACCGGTCCGCGCTGAATTGGCAGACCTAGTCACTGAAATTGCAGCGCTGAGGCGTGAGATCGCAGAGCTTCGGGAGAGCGCAGAGCTGGAACGCGAAAAATCCCCGGAACCTGATGGTTCCGGGGATTTCCCTTTGGGTGGCAGATGAGGGATTCGAACCCCCGTAGGCGTTGCCAGCTGATTTACAGTCAGCCCCCTTTGGCCGCTCGGGTAATCTGCCGAACTTCAAAAGAAGATCACTTCCGGAGACCGTTTCTTTCGATCCGGTAACCGAAGGCAGAGACAACCTTACAGAACTTCTCGCCAAGAATCTAATCGAGGGCGGACACGCCGGAATGGCCGGTATTTCAGGCTTCTCCGAGGATCCGGCCAGCCAGTTTCGCTTCAAACTTTTCTGCTTGCTCTGCCGTGATTTGGTTGAGCTCCACTGCACGCAGCAAATCGGCGTGCACGCCGTCCATACGCGAAGCCGCATCCGGCACCGGGCTCAGGACGATCGACGCCGCCACGGTCACCGCTGCCACCGCACTCGCCGCGGCCGCCGCTGCCGTACCGATCGAACCAGCTGCCGCGGATGCGGATTTTGTGACGTAGTGGACGGCCTTGTGGCTCATGCTTACCTCCGTGGGTGGGCTCTTCCAACTGGTACAACTCTCAAACATCCACCTCGGTTCCAACCAAGCATGTGCTGTGAGCGAACTGTGAAAGTTATCCACGGCCCCATCCCGCGCCTTCCGTACTAGGCTGGATGGCAGACAAACCGCCCTTACCGGGCCCCCAACCTAAGGAGAGTCATGGCAGGCGAATCAACATTCGACGTCGTCAGCAAGGTAGACAAGCAAGAGGTCGCCAACGCGCTCAACCAGTCCCAGAAGGAAATCGCCCAGCGCTACGACTTCAAGGGAGTCGGCGCGGAGATTGACTTCAGCGGTGAAAAGATCCTGATGAAAGCCAACTCGGAGGATCGCGTCCTCGCCGTCCTGGACGTCTTCCAGTCCAAGCTCATCAAGCGTGGCATCTCCCTGAAGTCCCTGGACCAGGGCGAGCCTTACCCCTCCGGCAAGGAATTCCGGCTGGAGTGCACCATCAAGGAGGGCATCGCGCAGGACATCGCCAAGAAGATCAACAAGATCATCCGCGACGAAGCCCCCAAGTCCGTCAAGTCCCAGATCCAGGGCGACGAACTTCGCGTCACCTCCAAGTCCCGCGATGACCTGCAGGAAACCATGAACATCCTCAAGAAGTTCGAAGAGGCAGACCTGCAGTTCGTGAACTTCCGCAGCTAGGCTGCCGACGCTGCACCGCCAGCGTCATAAAAGCCGGGGTCCGGCGCCGGTCAGGGCGCTGGACCCCGGTTTTTTACGGGCTGGCTACATCGATTGTCGTAATGGCCGCAGACATTAGGGCACAAAGTTTTTGCGTAATCACCCCATGGCAGTATTCTTCTTCATTAGGCAAGCCTAAGTATGGCTCCCCTGAGTGAAAGAAACGCACATGACCGCCAACTTCCTGATAGGCCTGCGTGAAGGCCTCGAGGCCTCGCTCATCGTGGTCCTCCTGATGGCCTACCTCATCAAGACCGGCCGGCAGTCCCTGCTCCCCCGGCTCTGGACCGGCGTCGGGCTGGCCATTGTCATCTCCCTCGCCTTCGGCGCCCTTCTTACTTTCGGCCCGCGGGGCCTCACCTTCGAGGCCCAGGAAGCGATCGGCGGAGGGCTGTCCATTGTTGCCGTAGGACTCGTGACCTGGATGGTCTTCTGGATGGCGCGCACCGCCCGCAGCCTCGGAAGCGACCTCAGGTCCCACGTGGACAAAGCAGCCGACGGCGCCGCATGGGGCCTTGTGCTGGTTGCGGCACTGGCCGTGGGCCGCGAAGGACTCGAAACGGCACTGTTCATTTGGGCGGCAGCGCAAGCCACCGGCGAAACCACGTTCCCCCTCCTCGGTGCCCTGCTTGGCCTCCTTACAGCTGCCGGACTCGGATACCTGCTCCACCGGGGCGTCCTCAAGGTCAACCTGGGCCGCTTCTTCACTTGGACGGGAGTGGGACTCATCGTCATTGCCGGCGGCGTCCTTGCTTATGGCATCCACGATCTCCAGGAAGCCGGCATCCTTCCGGGCCTGCACAGCCTGGCCTTCGACCTCTCAGCCGCCGTTCCGCCGTCGTCCTGGTACGGAACCTTGCTGAAGGGCACACTCAACTTCTCCCCGGCCACCACGTGGCTGGAAGCAGCAGCCTGGCTGCTGTATGTCATCCCTGTCCTGTTCCTGTACATCCGGTCCAACCGTTCCCAACCTGCAGCGGCAGCAGCGAAGACATCAGCCCCGAAGCCCGCAGTCGCCGTTCAGCAGTAAGACTCCTGCAGCAGTAAGAACCCTCAGCCTCTCCAACACCCACCCCGACTCGCGCGCAGCCCTCGCACCCCGCGCCTTCCCCCAACACAAAGGACCCCCATGCTTGGCACGTTCCTGTCCACGTCCACTTCCCCGAAGCTTCGCAGGACCCTCACCGTCATCGGCGTGGCTGCGGCCGTCCCCATGGTTCTGGTGGGCTGCACTGACAATGCGAAAACCGCGGCGGCCACCGACGGGCCGATCCAGGTCAGCAGCACAGCGAATGAATGCAAGGTCTCTGCAGTTACTGCGCCCAGCGGCAACCTGACGTTTGCCGTGAAGAACGAAGGCACCGAGGTCACGGAGTTCTACCTGCTGGCCGAGGACGGTTTGCGGATCATCGGCGAAGTGGAGAACATCGGGCCTGGAATTACCCGGAACCTGGTGGTCACCGCTCCTGCAGGCAAGTACAACACCGCTTGCAAGCCCGGTATGCAGGGCGACGGCATCCGGGCTTCGTTCGAGGTCACGGAATCCGGAAACAAGCCGAGCGCGGACGCTGATTTCCAAAAACTCCTTGAGACCGGTTCCCAGCAGTACGCCGCCTATGTGAAGGATCAAACGGAGCAACTCGTCACGGGCACCAAGGCCTTTGCAGACGCCTTTGCAGCCGGTGACGCCGCCAAGGCCCGTGAGCTCTATGCCGCGACCCGTATGCACTGGGAACGGATCGAGCCCGTTGCGGAATCGTTTGGCGATCTCGATCCCAAGCTGGATGCACGCGAGGCTGATCTGGAGCCCGGCCAGGAATGGACCGGATGGCACCGCGCGGAGAAGGACTTGTTCCCGCCTGCGGACTACACCGCCATGACGTCGGCCGAACGTACCGCGATTGCCACTCAGCTCGTTGCAGATACTGCAGACCTCGCAACGCGTACCCGCACAGTGGAGTTGACGGCTGACAAGCTGGGCAACGGCGCCAAGGAGCTCCTCGATGAGGTTGCTACCGGTAAGGTGACGGGCGAGGAAGAGATCTGGTCCCACACCGACCTTTGGGATTTCCAGGCCAACGTGGACGGCGCCCGCATCGCCTTCGAGAGCCTGAAGCCGGCATTGGAGCAAAAAGACGCCGAGCTTGCCAAGTCCTTGGACGAGAAGTTCACGGCCCTCCAGGCCGAACTCAAGAAGCACGCCAAGGGCGATGGCTTCTCCTACTACAACGAGCTGAGCCAGGATCAGATCCAGCAGCTCGCCGCGCTGGTCGATTCCTTGGGCGAACCACTGTCCAAGCTCACCTCGGCCGTAGTGCTGTGAGCGGCTGCCCCTACGGGCACACCGGCGAAGCCCCGGAGGCTCCAGCTGCCGGACAGCCTGTGAATGTGAACGATTCCGCCCGCCCAGGCGAGGCGACCGGCGTCGTACGTTCCACGGCGACTTCCGACGGCGGTGCTTCGGCTACCGCTGGCACCTCCCGTCTGTCCCGCCGCGGCCTTCTTTCCCTGGCCGGAGTGGGCGGCGCTGGCGCAGTAGCTGGCATCGCCGCAGGCTTCCTGGGACACGACGCAGTCACAGCCAGTGCTGCATCGGCCGCGGAATCCGACGCAGGGGATGCTGTTGTTCCCTTTTTCGGCGATCACCAGGCTGGCATCACCACCCCGGCCCAGGACCGCCTTCACATGGCTGCCTTCGATGTCACCACGGAGGACCGGAAAGAGCTGATCAAGCTCTTGAAGGATTGGACTGCTGCGGCTGAGGCCATGACGGCGGGCCGCACCACGGGTGCGACTGGCGCCGTCGATGGCCCTTACGATGCCCCGCCGGAAGACACCGGTGAGGCGTTGGACCTGGCCGCCGCGCAGTTGACGTTGACCTTCGGTTTCGGCGCAGGGCTGTTTGAGAAAAATGGCAAGGTGCGCTTTGGTTTGGACGGACGCAGGCCCGAAGCCTTGATCGACCTCCCGCACTTCCCGGGTGACGACCTTCAACCTGGCCGCACCGGAGGCGACATCGTGGTCCAGGCATGCGCCGACGACCCCCAAGTAGCCGTACACGCCATCCGTAACCTTGCGCGCATCGGCTTCGGAAAGGTGCGTGTCCGCTGGTCCCAATTGGGCTTTGGGCGCACGTCCTCCACGTCCCGTGCCCAGGTGACGCCCCGCAACCTCTTTGGCTTCAAGGACGGCACCAACAACCTCAAGGTTGAGGACAACGCCCTCCTCGATGAGCATGTCTGGGTACGTTCCCCGGCTTCGTCGAATGAAGAGTGGATGAGGGGCGGCAGCTACCTTGTGGCGCGCAGGATCCAGATGCACATCGAGATTTGGGACCGGACGTCACTGCGCGAACAGGAAGGCCTGATCGGCCGGACAAAGGGCGTGGGAGCGCCGTTGTCCGGTGGCGAAGAGTTCACGGCACCCGATTTCAAGCTCGCTGGCCGCAACGGTGATCCACTCATTCCCTTGGACTCGCACGTCCGGCTGGCCCACCCCGACCAGAATGGGGGCGTGCGGATGCTTCGCCGCGGCTACAACTTCACTGACGGCTCAGATGGACTCGGGCACTTGGACGCCGGGCTGTTCTTCATCGCGTTCGTCAAGGATCCGCGGACCCACTACGTTCCCATGCAGATGGCCCTGGCCAAGGGCGATACCCTTTCCGTGGAATACCTGAAACACACGGGCTCCGGCCTTTTTGCCGTGCCTCCGGGGATCCAGCAGGGCGGCTTCATCGGCGAAGGACTTTTCGCCTAGGCTGATTCCTCTATTACGTCGTGAACCCGCTATTCCGTTGTTGGCCAACCACGGAATAGCGGGTTCACGACGTTCCAGGCCTTAAGAAAGCGGCGTCCTTAGGAGAGCGGCCGGCCAGCCATCCGCTCAAGCCTGGTGATGCGTTCCTTCATGGGCGGGTGCGTGGAGAACAAACGCCGCATGCCACCGCCGCGGAACGGGTTCGCGATCATGAGGTGGGAGGCATTCACCAGTCGTTGATCCTGTGGGAGCGGCAGCTGGGAGACTCCCGATTCGATCTTGCGCAGCGCCGAGGCGAGGGCCAGCGGATCGCCGGTCAGCTCGGCACCGTCCTCGTCGGCGTCGTACTCGCGGGTGCGGGAGATCGCCATCTGGATCAGCGAGGCCGCGAAAGGTGCCAGCAGTGCCATGGCGATCATCGCGATCGGGTTGGCGTTGCGCCGATCCCCGCCGCCGAAGAACAACAACATCTGCCCCACGGACGTGATCACGCCCGCAACAGCGGCCGCCACAGACGACGTCAGGATGTCCCGGTTGTACACGTGCATGAGCTCATGCCCCAGGACGCCCCGTAGTTCGCGGGCATCGAGGACATGCAGGATTCCCTCGGTGCAGCAGACCGCGGCGTTCTTGGGACTGCGCCCAGTAGCGAAGGCGTTGGGCGTCATGGTGGGCGAGAGGTAAATCCGCGGCATGGGCTTGTTGGCTCGCACCGAAAGCTCCCGGACAATCTGATACAGCTGCGGGGCTTGCGCTTCGGTGACCGGATAGGCGGCCATGGAGCGGATGGCGATTTTGTCGCTGTTCCAGTATCCGTAGGCGGTGGTGGCTATACCGATCAGGGCAAAGATCCAGATGGGCGTGGTGCTGCGCGTACCGGCCCCAATAATGGCGCCCAAACCCAACAGCACCGCCCACAGCACACCGAAAAGTGCTGCGGTCTTCAGTCCATTGTTGTGTTTGTGCACGGTTGTTCTTTCACTTTCGTTGGCTCGTGGAAGGTTCTGCAGGGATTAACGCCGACGGCGGTCGCCGTGTTCCGTAACTGGCACACCTACAGGCTGGCCTCGGCTTTTGGGCTGGCATCCGCCCTGCCTGCAACAATCCTGCTGGCTACCGGCCCGCTGGCTACGGCACCGGATGCTTCGCATCGTACGCGACGAAGCCCGGCTGCAGGCGCGAAGCCAGCCAGGCCAACACCATGCAGACGATCCCGCCAATCAGCAGCACTCCGCCTTCGCTGAGGAATTGCGTGACACCGCCAGCCAGCATGTCCCCTATTCGAGGGCCTCCTGCCACCACCACAATGAACACGCCCTGCAGCCGTCCGCGCAGGTGATCTGGCGTAGCGGACTGGAGGATGGTGGTGCGGAAGACCGCGCTGACAGAATCGGAGATCCCAGCCAGTGCACAACACAGGGCGCCAGGAAGGAGCCAGGGCGTTACGCCCTCGCGGCCCGAATCTCCAGCCAGCAACACCACCAAGCCAAACCCAGCAATCGAGGCACCCCACCCGACCACCGACCACACCACTGCGCTTCCCTGGCGCCTCACCCTGCCGAGGGGACCGGAAAATAATCCGGCAAGGAAGGCACCCACGGCGGTAGATGCCAACAGCACGCCCACCGTTGTTTCACCGCCTCCAATCATGACTGCACCGATTGCAGGCATCAGGGCACGGGGTTGGGCGCAGATCATGGCGATGAGGTCAATGATGAATGTCATCCGGACATTAGGCCGCGTGCCTAGGAACCGGAAGCCCTCCACGACGGAGCGAAGCCCGGGCCGGACGGCGTCCTTGGGCGGCGGCAGCGGCGGGAGTTTGGCGAGGCCCCACAGGGCAAAAGTGAAGCTGATGACATCGATCGTGTAAGTCCATCCGAAACCGATCGTGGCCACCAGCACGCCCGCCAGGAGTGGTCCGGCGGTCATGGACAGGCCGAACGTCAGCATGCTCAAGGCGTTCGCCGCCGGGAGCAGATCCTTGCGGACCAGGAGCGGGATGATGGCGCTTCGGGCGGGACCGTTAATGCCCTGCGCACCACTTTGGATGGCAACCAACGCGTAAAGTATCCAGATGTTGCCGATCTCCAGCCAGGCCTGCAGTGCCAAGCCGGCCGTGGTGGCCCAAAGCACCAATGATGCGATCAGCGCTACTTTTCGGCGATCGTAGGCATCTGAGATGGATCCGCCGTAAAGCCCGGCGATGACCAGCGGAACCAGAGCGAAGATACCCAGGAGGCCTACGTAGAAACTCTCCTGTGTCAGGCGGTAAGCCTCCAGGCTGACGGCCACCAACGTGAGCTGGGTACCAATGGCAGCCACTGAGGCCCCGAGCCAAAGCCGCCGGAAGGCCGGGCTCTCCTTGATCGGAGTGATGTCTGCCAGTAGTTTCGCCACCTAGCCACCCTAACGACCCTTGGGACGTCGTTGCCCGCTTGGCTTCCAGGGTGCGTCTCCCGCCGTAACGCGCTGGTTGGTAGGCTCACCCCGGGGAAGGAGTCCACATGGTCTTGTCGCGACGATTGCTGTTCCGCTCGGGCATCTGGGAAATTGCCAGGCCGCGCCACCCCCTGACGGCCGGCCACATTCTGATTCGCCTCTCGGACCCCTCCACGGAATTTACGGAATCCTCGGCCGCCGACTGGTTGTCCTGCCACAACCTCGCCCGGGCAGCTTTGGACGACGTCCTGGGCGCGAAGCGCTGTGCCGTGATGTTCGCCCACCGATGGCACCCCTTGGGTTCGGCTATCGGCGAGCCGGTGGCTGAGTCTTCGACGCCCACATTCCACCTCTTCGCCCGCTGGGCGGCAGAAACCACGACGCCGGGACGCCAACTCGCGTTGCCGGCGCACCATCGCGTTCCCGAGCCCGAGGACAGCCTGGACATCGTCGATGCGCAGATCCGGGATTCGCTGCGGCTTGGCGTCGCCAGCATCCCGAAAGCACCCACTGGGCAGGCGGGGTCCGCGCCTGCGGCCACGTCCGGCGTCGTACCTGTCCAGGTGCCGGTCCCACTGGTGGCGACAGTTGATGCAGCCCGCCATCACAGCGTAATTGAGCCCGCCAGCGGAGCGGCTTCGATTTCCAGTGTCCTTCCCGGGGAGCTCGTTGCCGTGGGCACCGCGTTAGGTGCGCTGCCGCTGACCAGCGGACTCACTGGTTTCAGCTGCGTGGCTGTCGAAGGCGGGAATCCCGGTTCAGCCCTCCGCATCCACGCGGTGGGTCGATCTGCTGCGGAACAAGCCAATCCGATGGTGGAAATGTTTAATTTGCCGGAAGTTAGCTTTGCCTTATTGTGAACTGCTCAAAATAAGTGGTTCAATGAGTGCATGACCGATCACACAGCCGACCAGGAAGCATGGGCCGGTGCCCTGCATGCCCACGGCAGGCGTGTGACCAAACAGCGGCTGGCGGTGCTGGCCGCGGTCCAGCACCATCCGCACTCCCCGGCAGAAGGCATCCTTGCCGCTGCCCGCAAAGAGCTCCCGGAACTGACGGCGCAGTCCGTTTACGTTGTGCTCAGCGACCTCACGGATTTGCAGATGCTGCGCCGCTTTGAACCCCCGCACTCCCCGGCGCTCTACGAAACCCGGGTGGGCGATAACCACCACCACGCCGTCTGCATCAGTTGCGGCCGCGTGGAAGACGTGGACTGCGCCGTGGGACACGCACCGTGCCTCACACCGCACTGGGATGAAAATTCCAAGCCAATGACCATCCAGATCGCAGACGTCCTGTATCAGGGCATCTGCCAGGATTGCCAGGCGAAACAACAGCTCCCCAAACAAACGTCCGTAACTCAAAAATAAGAACAAGGAGAACAATGACTGCTATTTCAACAACCCAGTCAGGTGCCCCCGTTACTTCCGACGCGCACTCCAAGTCCGTCGGCGCCGACGGTGCCATCATCCTGACCGACCACTACCTGGTGGAAAAGCTTGCGCAGTTCAACCGCGAGCGGGTCCCGGAGCGTGTAGTGCACGCCAAGGGTGGCGGCGCTTTCGGTACGTTCAAGACCACCTCCGACGTTTCGGCCTACACCAAGGCCGCGTTCCTGCAGCCGGGCGTCGAGACGGACATGCTGATCCGTTTCTCCTCCGTTGCCGGCGAGAATGGTTCTCCCGACACCTGGCGCGACCCCCGCGGTTTCGCCGTGAAGTTCTACACCTCCGAGGGCAACTACGACCTCGTGGGAAACAACACCCCGGTGTTCTTCATCCGCGACGGCATCAAGTTCCCGGACTTCATCCACTCCCAGAAGCGCCTCCCCGGTACCCACCTGCGTGACGCTGACATGCAGTGGGACTTCTGGACCCTCTCCCCCGAGTCCGCACACCAGGTCACCTGGCTCATGGGCGACCGTGGCCTCCCGGCTTCCTGGCGTGAAATGCAGGGCTACGGCTCGCACACCTACCAGTGGATCAACGCCGCTGGTGAGCGCTTCTGGGTCAAGTACCACTTCAAGTCCAACCAGGGCGTCAAGACCATCACTGGTGACCAGGCTGAGGAGCTGGCAGGCTCGGATGCAGACTTCTACATCCGCGACCTCTCCGAGAACATCGAAGCCGGCAACTTCCCTTCCTGGGAACTGCACGTCCAGGTCATGCCCTACGAGGATGCCAAGACGTACCGCTTCAACCCGTTCGACCTCACCAAGGTCTGGCCGCACGCGGACTACCCGCTGATCCACGTGGGCACCATGGAGCTGAACAAGAACCCGGAGAACTACTTCGCGCAGATCGAGCAGGCCACCTTCGCGCCGTCGAACTTCGTACCGGGCATCGCTGCCTCGCCGGACAAGATGCTGCAGGCCCGCATCTTCTCCTACGCTGATGCACACCGCTACCGCGTGGGTACCAACCACGCCCAGATCCCGGTGAACCAGCCCAAGAACCAGGTCAACAACTACAGTCAGGACGGCGCCGGACGTTACTTGTTCAACGCCCCCACCACCCCGGTCTACGCACCGAACTCCGTTGGTGGCCCGGCTGCTGTTGAGCCCGCTTCACCGGCAGGTGGCTGGGAGAACGACGGCGAGCTCACCCTCTCCGCGCACACCCTGCACTCCGAGGACAGCGACTTCGGCCAGGCCGGTACCCTGTACCGCGAGGTCTACGACGACGCCGCCAAGGCCCGCCTTCTGGACACCATCACCGGTGCCGTGGGCGGCGTGAAGAGCGTCGACATCAAGGAACGCGCCATCCAGTACTGGACCAACGTTGACGCCGAACTCGGCGCCAAGCTGCGCGCCAACCTCGGTGCAGGCCAGGCCTCCTCTGACGCCGAAGCAGCCAACAAGCTCTAAGCGTCTGAATCGGTAGGAATTACCGCCGAACACCCCGTTGCGGATCTCTGCAGCGGGGTGTTCTTCTTTGTTTTCCACATAGACGGGCTGGGCTCTGGCTGCTCTGGTGCCGTGGTCCATAGGATCCTTCCATGAGCACATTCGAGGGAATTCCGTCCGCAGCCTTCCGCTTCTATGAAGAACTGGAAGAGAACAACAACCGCGAGTGGTGGTTGGAGCACAAAGACATCTACGACGCCGCCGTCAAGGAGCCGCTGGCGGCCCTCCTTTCGGAGCTGGAGCCTGAGTTCGGGCCGGCGAAGATCTTCCGGCCAAACAGGGACATCAGGTTCTCCCAGGACAAGTCGCCCTACAAAACGGCCCAGGGCGCCTTCGCAGCGTCACACGAAGGCCTCGGGTTCTACCTCCAGGTCAGTGCCGATGGCCTGTTGATCGGTGGCGGCTGCCATTCATATACTCCCGCACAATTGGCACGCTTCCGCGCGGCTGTGGACGCTCCTGACAGTGGAGGGGAATTGCAGCAGATTGTGGACTCAGTTGCCGCAGCGGGTTTCGCCATCCAAGGCGAGATGCTCAAGACCGTTCCGCGGGGCTTCGACAAAGATCATCCACGCGCCGAGCTCCTGAAGCACAAGTCCTTGTCTGCCGGGGTTGAGGTTGGTGAGCCGGAATGGCTCTCCACGCCGTCAGCAAAACAGGAGATCGCTGACCGCTGGGAAGTGCTGAGGCCCCTGGTGGATTGGGTGGGGAAGCACGCTGCGCCTTAGGCCCCTGTCCCTTTCGCGGGGTCCGGTCGCAGTGCCGTAGGGTGACGGCCCAGGAACACCAAAAGCGCCCGGGAATTGATTCTCCCGAGCGCTTTCGATGGTGATTCAAGCCAGCTGTCTGACAAGCAGCTGAGATTGGTTTAGACCTTGGTGAAGGAGTCTTCGTCCTCGTCGCCCTTGACCGCGGTGGTTGCAGAACCGCCATTGACGGCAGCCTTGGCTGAGGCGAACTTCTCGTTGAGCCGCGAATGGCGCTGCCCGTAGGAGAAGTAGATGACCATTCCGATGACCAGCCAGATCGCGAAGAAGATCCAGGTTTCGACTGCCAGGTTGGTCATGAGGTAGACGCACAGGATCGCGGACACCCAGGGCAGAACTTTTCCGAACGGGACCCGGAACGCAGGCTTGAGGTCCGGACGCTTCTTGCGCAGCACCAGGATGCCCAGGCTGACCATCACGAAGGCAGACAGCGTTCCGATGTTGATCATTTCCTCGAGGAGGTCCACGTTGGTCAACCCGGCCACCAGGGCCACTGCTGCACCACAGATGATCTGCAGGCGTGCAGGGGTGGAGCGCTTCTCGCTGGTCTTGGACAGGGACCGCGGCAGCAGGCCGTCGCGGCTCATGGCCAACACCACCCGGGAAAGGCCCATGAGCAGCACCATGATCACAGTGGTCAGGCCAACCAGAGACCCGAAGGCAATGACTTTGGCGGCGTCGTTGTTGCCCACGGCTTCGAAAGCTGTGGTCAGCGTGGGGTTCTTTTCCTCAGCCAGCTGGGTGTAGGAGACCATACCGGTCAATGCAAGGGAGACCAGGATGTAGAGCAACGTCACTACGGCCAGGCCACCGAAGATACCGCGTGGCAGTGTCTTCTGTGGGTTCTTGACCTCTTCCGCGGAAGTTGCAACGACGTCAAAGCCAATGAAGGCGAAGAACACCAGGGCAGCACCAGCGAAAATGCCCAAGGTGCCGTACTGGGCAGGAGCAGCACCGGTCAGGAAGCCGAAGAAGGACTGCTTCATGACATCGGCGGCACCTGTGCCCGTAGTCGGCTCCGAGGCGGGAATGAACGGCGTGTAGTTGGAGAACTTGACGTAGCTGAAGCCCACAACGATCACGAACAGCACGACCGCGATCTTGATCAAGGTGAAGATGTTGCCAACGCGGGCGGACAGCTTCGTCCCCAGCACCAGCAGCACGGTGAAGATCGCGACAATGAGGAAGGCGCCCCAATAGAGGTCAACGCCGCCCACGCTGAGCGCCGGCGGGATGTCCAGGCCCATCAGGGCGAAGACTTTGCTGAGGTAGATGCCCCAATACTTGGCGATCACCGCGGCAGCAGTAAAGAGTTCGAGGATGAGGTTCCATCCAATGATCCACGCGAGAACCTCGCCCATGGTGGCGTAAGTGAACACGTAGGCCGAGCCTGCCACGGGGATTGCCGTGGCGAATTCGGCATAGCACATGATGGCCAAGGCACACGTGACGGCTGCGATGGCAAAGGAGATGGTGACGGCCGGGCCGGCAAAGTTTGCAGCAGCCTTGGCGCCAACGGAGAAGATACCGGCACCGACAGCGACGGCGACACCCATGATCATCAGGTCCCAGGTACTGAGGCTTCGCTTCAGCTTGCGCCCGGGCTCGTCGGCGTCGGCGATCGACTGCTCGATCGACTTGGTCCTGAAAATGTTCATAAAAATGCCACATTCTGGATGGGGGTGGTATAGGACTCATCAAGAATAGTGTCCGGTCAGTGGACGACCATATTTATCCCAGATAGTGAGACGGTCCCCGAGTCCACGTTACTGATGTGACTGGTGTGACGGAGGCGAGTAGCCCCCGTCACACCACTAAACACCCGGTACGTCCCAGTCCATGATGGTGGAGCGGATCAGGAACCGCTTCCCCTCGGGGGACTCTACAGAGAAGCCGCTTCCTCGGCCGGGAACCACGTCAACAGTGAGATGGGTGTGGGACCAGTAGGCGAACTGTTCCCTGGACATCCAGAACTCGAGAGGCTTTGGATCCTGGCCCGCTCCGGTTCCGAAGCCTGCACTGATATCGAACCGGCCCAGGAGCACATCTGAATCACCGGTGAGGAACTCCCCCGCCGGGTAGCACATGGGAGCGGAGCCGTCGCAGCACCCACCGGATTGATGGAACATGAGCGGGCCATGCTGCTCCCAGAGCTTCCGCAACAGTTCGACGGAGGCCGCGGTGAGCGCCACCCGGGAAAAGTTCTCCCCGGAGAGCGTCACCGCAGCTTCCAATACGGGGTGGTCCATCAGAACTTCAGAACCACTCGGCCATCGATCTTGGCGTGCTTCATCTCGTCAAAGACCGCGTTGACCTCAGACAACTCACGGGTGGAGACCGTGGGCTTGATCTTGCCTTGTGCGTAGAACTCCAGCGCTTCCTCAAGATCCTGGCGGGTGCCAACAATCGATCCCCGCACCGTGAGGCCCTTAAGGACGATCTCGAAAATGGGTGCCGGGAAGTCACCCGGAGGAAGCCCGTTGAAGACGATGGTCCCACCACGGCGGGCCATTCCGATTGCTTGCCCGAAGGCAGAAGGGTGCACCGCCGTCACCAGGACACCGTGGCAGCCGCCGGTTTCGCGCTGGATGACCTCGGCTGGATCCTCATGCAGAGCATTGACCGTTAGTTCAGCGCCGTGTTCCCTGGCCAACGCCAGCTTGTCGTCGGCAATATCCACGGCGGCCACACGAAGTCCCATGGCTACCGCATACTGGACGGCAATGTGTCCCAATCCGCCGATTCCGGAGATCGTAACCCACTGGCCAGGCCTGGCTTCGGTCATCTTCAAGCCCTTGTAGACGGTAACTCCGGCGCACAATACCGGAGCAACCTCCACGGGATCCGAGCCCTCCGGGATGCGGGCTGCAAAACGTGTGTCCACCAACATGTACTCGCCAAACGAGCCGTCCACACTGTAGCCACCGTTCTGCTGGGACTCGCACAGCGTTTCCCACCCGGTGCGGCAATACTGACAATCTCCGCAGGCAGACCACAGCCACGCATTGCCAACAATGTCCCCCACCGCGACGTCCGTTACTCCTTCGCCGAGGGCCACTACTTCTCCCACTCCCTCGTGGCCGGGCACGAAGGGAGGGGTAGGTTTGACCGGCCAGTCACCTTCGGCCGCATGCAGGTCGGTATGACATACCCCCGACGTGATCAGGCGCACCAGCGCTTGGCCGGGACCCGGCGTCGGCCTTTCCACGTCCATGACCTTAAGGTCGGTTCCGAACTCCGTAACTACTGCAGCTTGCATGGTTGTGGACATTGACGATCTCCTTTGATCTTTACGAATGAAGCGGGATGGTGCACAGCCAACGCCCCTTTCCGAACAATAGAGGGGCATCGGCTGACCACAAACTCCTAGAAGAAGCCGAGTTTGTTCTCGTTGTAGCTGACCAGGAGGTTCTTGGTCTGCTGGTAGTGGTCCAGCATCATGGCGTGGTTTTCACGGCCAATGCCTGAGGACTTGTAGCCACCGAAGGCGGCACCGGCCGGGTAGGCGTGGTAGTTGTTGACCCACACGCGACCGGCCTGGATTTCCCGGCCCGCGCGGTAGGCGACATTTCCGTTGCGCGACCAAACGCCGGCACCCAGGCCATACAGGGTGTCATTGGCGATGCCTATGGCGTCGTTGTAGTCGCTGAACCTGGTCACGGAGACCACAGGGCCGAAGATCTCCTCCTGGAAGATCCGCATCCGGTTGTGGCCTTCGAAAATCGTGGGCTGGACGTAGTAGCCGCCGGCAAGGTCACCGGAAAGCTCTGCCCGTGCGCCGCCCGTGAGGACTTTCGCGCCCTCCTGCTTTCCAATGTCGATGTAGGAGAGGATCTTCTCCAGCTGGTCGTTGGATGCCTGGGCACCGATCTGGGTTTCCGTGTCCAGCGGGTTGCCTTGGATGATCTTGTTGGTACGGGCTACGACATCAGCCATGAAGGAGTCGTAAATCCCCTCCTGGACCAAAGCACGCGACGGGCAGGTGCAGACCTCGCCCTGGTTGAAGGCAAAGAGCGTGAAGCCCTCCTGTGCTTTGTCGTAGAAAGCGTCATTCTGAGCTGCGACGTCGTCGAAGAAAATGTTGGGGCTCTTGCCGCCAAGTTCCAACGTGACAGGGATGAGGTTGTTGGACGCGTACTGGCTGATAAGCCGGCCTGTGGTGGTCTCGCCCGTGAAGGCGATCTTGCGGATCCGAGGGCTGGAAGCCAGTGGCTTTCCGGCTTCGACGCCGAAACCATTGACCACGTTCACTACACCCGCGGGCAGCAGGTCGCCGATCAATTCCATCAGCACCAGGATCGACGTCGGCGTCTGCTCGGCTGGCTTAAGTACGACGACGTTACCCGCGGCAAGCGCGGGGGCCAGCTTCCACACGGCCATAAGGATGGGGAAGTTCCAGGGGATGATCTGGCCCACCACGCCCAGCGGTTCCTTGAAGTGGTAGGCGGTGGTGTCGTCGTCAAGCTGCGAAAGATGCCCCTCCTGCGCACGGACGGCGGAGGCGAAGTAGCGGAAGTGATCGGCGGCCAAGGGAATGTCCGCGTTGAGGGTCTCCCGGACGGGCTTGCCGTTGTCCCACGTCTCGGCAACCGCGAGCAGCTCTACGTTCTCGTCTATGCGGTCTGCGATCTTGTTCAGAATCGCGGCGCGTTCCGTAGCTGACGTCTTGCCCCAGGATGGCGCGACCTTGTGCGCGGCATCCAGTGCCAGTTCAATGTCCTCGGACGTGCCACGGGCAACTTCGCAGAAAGCTTTGCCCGTGACGGGCGTGATGTTTTCGAAGTAGGCGCCCTTGACGGGAGCAACCCACTCCCCGCCGATCCAGTTCTCGTACCGGTCCTTGAAGGTGACCTTCGAACCCTCGGCACCCGGCTGTGCATAAACGGTCATTGCTAGCTCCTTTGCTGCGAATCACGGTGGCTGTCGCCATTGATTCGAGCCTAGGAGCGGGCAGGTTGCAGCTACGTTGCAACCGTGTGAGTCAGCTCACGCTTTCAGTTCCGTTTCGATCCGCTCAAGGTCAGCCACGACGGCGGCACGCTTGGGTGAGCGCGGCGGCAGCAGCTTCAGGACGGCAAGGCGGAGATCGACGTCGTACTTCGCCTCGGGCAGCTCAGCGTACTTTAAGAGCGAATCAACGCTGCCGTCGCTCAGGAGCGCTTCCCGCAACAGATGCGAAACCCGTTCACGCAACTGCACGACGCCGGGCGCCTCCGAGCGCGGCAGGACTGCGCCTTTGTAGATCTCCAAGGCAATCCGGTGGGCACCGCGCTGCAGGCAACTGAGCACCTGGCCCGAATCGGGAAGCAACTCAACAGGCAAGCGGTAGGGCCTCGATTCGGGAACCGCCCCGGGGCTGAGTTCATGGAGAACTTTGCGCAGGCGCACCATTTCCGCCCGCAACGTCACCGCCGAGCCGTCTCCCGGGTATAGCTGGGCGCAGAGGTCATCCGCGCTGAGGCCGGCCGGTTGGCTGCAGAGGATAGCCAGGATTTCGCTGTGCCGGGCCGACACGGAAACGGTCCGGCCATCAATGCTGAGAAGGGCCTGATCGCGGCCCAACAACTGCAGGCTATTCCGATACAGAGTGTGGCTGGAAGCAGAAGTTGAGCTCCGGCGTCGTGGTTTTTCCCGCACGGCAGCGGCGAGCTGGAGACGCTCGATGCGCAACTGCGCTTGTGCAGCCGCAACCGTTGCTTCCACCAGGGATACCGTGTGCGGGGCCACCGCGGTCTCCGTTCCAGTGATGTCCACGACGCCCAGCACGGCACCGGAATCGGGATCATGGATGGGAACGGCGGTACAACTCCATGGGTGAACTGATCTCTTGAAGTGTTCGGCACCGGAGATCTGGATGCTCCGATCCAGGGCCAGCGCCGTCCCGGGAGCGCTTGTACCCACCGAGGCCTCGGACCAATCGGCGCCCGCAACGAACATCATTCCTTCGGCCCTGCGCTGCATGACGGGATCGCCATCCACCCACAAAAGCCGCCCGACGTCGTCCCCAACCGCCACGAGCAACCCACTGTCATGGCTGGGCTGGACCAGCAACTTCCTGATGACGGGCATGATCGCAGCCAGCGGGTGTTGCCTGCGGTAGTCCTCCAGTTCGTCGCGGTCCATCGCGAGCGGCGCTTCCGGAATATCGGGATTGGCCAGCAGGTTGGCCGAACGCTGCCAGGACTCGCGCACCAAGCGCCGGAGGCCCGAGATGTCCTCAGGAGTCCCGGCCCGCAGCATATCCAGTTGTTCGTGGCTGGCCAGGGCGCGCTTCTGCACCAGTTTCCCGGCTTCGTTGGCTGGAACAGGCGAATGGATCGGATTCCTCATCGAACTCCCTGGTAATCCGCAATGACAGTGCGCTGCGCATGTGCTGGCGGCACAGTACCCGAAAGTCTAGTTCTACGAACGGAGTTTGTGTACAGCTGCTGCCTTTGCGAAGCCTGTTGAGGGCGTCAGTTACGCAAACCCAGTGGTCAGCCGCGGGAGATCTGGATCATTTCCTCACGCGGAACTACCTTGATGCGCTCCCGGATCACGCCATTGCCGTTGCCGGACTCGGACCAAGCGGCACCGAGGGCGGCCTCGTGGGCATCCAAGCGGTTCCACCCCTCCCAGGTGGTGTATTCGATGCCGCGTTGCTCAAGGAGATCGATGATGGCCTGCGGATCCGGGTTCTCTGCTGGAGGCAACGTGAGCCGGTCTTCGAGGAGGCAGCCGATGGTCTCCAGGGCATCGCCCTTGGTATGACCGATCAGGCCTACAGGTCCACGCTTGATCCAGCCCGTGGCATAGATTCCCGGCACGGGCTTGCCGTCGGCATCCAGGACGCGACCGCCGTCGTTCGGTATGACACCGCGGCGGGCGTCGTACGGAAGCTCCTCAAGGGGCGAGCCGTGGTAGCCGATCGCGCGGTAGACGGACTGCACGGGGTACTCCACGAATTCACCGGTGCCCTTGACGTTGCCGGTTCCATCCAGCTGCATGCGCTCGAACTTGATGCCGGCAACCTTGCCGGGAGTTTCCGGCGAGTCCAGGATCTCCACCGGGCTGTGCAGGAAGTGCAAGTGCAGACGGCGCGAGGATGGCTGCTCGGATTCCGCGTGTTCCTCCACCAGCCAGTTGGTCATGGTGTTGACCATGGTCTTGATCTGGTTGTTGGTGCGGATTGCTTCATCGGAGGCTTCATCAAACTCGAAGTCCTCCGGGTACAGCACAATGTCTACGTCGTTGCAGTGGGACAGCTCCCGCAATTCCAGCGGGGTGAACTTAACTTGTGCAGGACCGCGTCGCCCAAATACGTGGACGTCGGTAACAGGTGATTTCTTCAACCCCTCGTACACGTTTTCCGGGATCTCGGTAACCAGCAGTTCATCGGGGTGCTTGACCAGCATACGAGCCACATCAAGGGCAACATTGCCATTGCCGATGACCGCAATCTCCTTGGCATCCAGCGGCCAATCGCGGGGAACGTCCGGGTGTCCGTCATACCAGGAAACAAAATCGGCTCCGCCGAAGGACCCTTCCAACCCGATGCCCGGGATGTTCAGGTCCGCGTCCTTGATGGCCCCCGTGGAGAAGATCACGGCGTCATAGAATGCACGGAAATCGTGAAGCGTCAGATCCCGGCCGTAGGTCACGTTGCCAAGGAAACGGATGTCCCCCCTGTCCAGAACCTTGTGCAGGGCGTTGACGATGCCCTTAATGCGGGGGTGGTCCGGCGCCACGCCGTAGCGGATCAGCCCATAGGGCGCAGGGTACGCCTCAAAGAGATCGATGCTGACCTCCACGTCCCCGTCCTTGACCTCGTTGGACTTGGTCAGGATGTCGGCGGCGTAGACGCCGGCGGGACCGGCGCCCACGATGGCGACGCGAAGCGGACGTTTGGGGGTGGTTGCGGCTGAGTTGGACACCGTAAGCCCTTCCGAAGCAGTAAGCCACGCCATTGTTGGGGCGCGCAGATTCCAATTCTAGATGTCCGCCCTGCACCCAGCCTCCTATATGGCAGGTGTCACACAAAAACACACCATCACTGCCAACATTGCGGAATATTGCGCCCACGTTTGGTGTTGGCGACATTGTGTCGACACCCGAGCAGATCACCGCAAACTCGTCCACTTCCAGCCAAGCCGCGACTGCGAGTGCGTCCAGCAGTGAACTGAACGGCGATACCTCTGGCGGCAGGACCCGCGGACGAAAGCCGGTCTGGAGCGAGTCGACGGCGGGAATCCTCTTTGGCATTGGCGCTTACTCTTTGTGGGGACTGCTTCCCCTGTACTTCCTCGCGCTTCAACCGGCCGGGGCCATCGAAATCGTTGCCAACCGCGTCGTTTGGTCGCTGATCTTCTGTGCGTTGCTGATCACGGTCACGCGGGCCTGGCGGGTCTTTGGCGCAGCCGTGAAGGACCGCTCCGTCTTTGCCCCGTTGGCCTTGGCAGCTGGATTGATAGCCATCAACTGGCTCACCTATACCTTCGGCGTCACCACAGGCCATGCCGTTGAAACATCCCTTGGATACTTCATCAACCCGTTGGTGTCGGTCCTGCTTGGCGTATTCGTGCTCAAGGAGAAGTTGCGGCCACTCCAGTGGGCAGCAGTGGGCATCGGCTTCATCGCAGTGGGAGTCCTGACCTTTTCCTACGGCCAGCTTCCCTGGATCGCGTTGATCCTTGCCTGCAGCTTCGGCCTGTACGGGTTCGTCAAGAAACGCGTCGGGCCCAAGGTTGATGCGCTCACCAGCCTCTCCGTTGAAACAGTGGTCCTGGCCCCCTTTGCGGCCGCCACCATGGTTGTCCTGGGCGTTAGCGGTGTCGCAACACTCACCGCCCACGGGCCCGGGCATTTCTGGTTGCTTCTGGCATCCGGCGTCATCACCGCTGTGCCGCTGCTCTTCTTTGGCGCCTCAGCCCGTCGCCTGCCCATGACCACCATCGGCTTGCTCCAGTATTTCGCACCGATTCTCCAGTTCATCGTGGCGCTGGCCGTCTTCAACGAGACCATGACCACGGCCCGCTGGATCGGTTTCTGCGTGGTGTGGCTCGCCCTGCTGGTGCTCACGGTGGACATGCTGCGCACTGCAAAGACGAACTCGTCGCTGAAGAAGAAGGCCCGGATCGCGGCCGCTGCGGGAGCCTAGCCCCCCCCCCCCCCCCCCCGCTGACGCCAGGCACCCAAGTGCGCTCCGCCGTCGAGCGCTTCCTGCAACGAGGTCGCGGGAACGGTGCGAGATCGCCCGGAAACCTCCGGCGAACTCAGCGCTTTCCCGCGTTCTCGGAGCGTGAGCACTTTTGTTCATTTCTGTTGAGGGGTCCATCAACCGGACATAAAGTTGCGGAAACTTTCGTCGCCACGTCCACCCCAACACGCCCTTAACGCCCGCCGCCCAAGTAACTCGCAGTAGTGGGGGGTGGGGGGGGGGGGGGGGGGCCCCCCCCCCCCCCCCCCGGGGGGGGGGGGGGGGGGGGGGGGGCCGGGAGTTAAGTGGGGGGTTGTTTGCGCACCAAACCACCACCCACCCCC